>NZ_JBFBJJ010000018.1:9926-74659 GCF_040686055.1 Microbacterium sp. NPDC086615 | reverse complement strand
CGCACGGCGTCGGAGCCGTGCTGCTTCAGGATGTCGGCGGGCGTGACCACGTTGCCCTTCGACTTCGACATCTTCTTGCGGTCGAAGAAGCCCGCCCTGTTGAGTGTCCAAAACACCCGGACGTTTTTCCGAGGGGTCCGGGTGTCTTGGACACTCAACGCGCCTGACCCCGTCCGGAGTGCCCCCGCGGCGGGACCCCCGACGCCTCCACCAGAGGGTCGATCCGACGCGTCAGCTCCCGGTGCCGGCCCCCGCGCCGTCGCCCTCGGCGCGCCGCCGACGCACCTGCTCCTCGAGGTCGGCGAGGCGCATCTCGCGCTCGAGGTCGGCGATCTGCTGCTCGGTGCTCCGCGAGTCGTACGTGCGCGGAGCGGGTGCGGGCTCGGCATCCTTCTGCCACCGCCGCGGGTCGCCGAAAGACATCGGCGTCGAGCGCTGCTCGTACTCGCGCCCGATCGTGAACCACAGGATCGACCCGATCAGCGGCAGCAGCACGATGAAGAACACCCACACGAACTTCGGCATGTGTTTGACCTGGTCGTCGCGGCGCGTGATGGCGTCGATCAGGGCGATGACCATGACGGCGAGGGTCAGCAGGGCGAGGATCGGCATGGCATCCACCCTGCCCCAGACGTGCTGTCGCGTCTACCGCCTGCGACGGCGGCGCGACGAGGCGGCCCGAACTCCTGACTTTCTGCGCGCGGAACTCGCCGTTGTGGCCTGCATGCCGCTGCGGTCGTCGTTTCTCAGGAGTTTCGCCCGTCCCGTCGCGTCGCATCGCATCGCGGCCCTCGCCGCCCCCGGCCTCAGGATGCCGAGCCGCCAGGCCCCTTCCGCACGCGGTGCGCCGGCACCTCGGCAACCGGCTGCCCACCGCGCTGCTGGCCCGGGAGGGGCCGAGAGCGGCGGCCGTAGATGACCTCGGACGAGTCGAGCAGCCAGGGCACGAGCGTGATCGAGACGCCGTGCACGAGCATGAGCTGCTGCGCCAGTCGCCGGGAGCGGCGGTTGTGGAGGATCGACTCCCACCAGTGCCCCACGATGAACTGCGGCAGGTACACCGTCACGACCGAGGAGCCGTGCTTCTCGCGGTACGACTTGATGAAGCTCGACACCGGCGACGTGTAGGTGCGGTACGGTGACTCGATGATGACGAGCGGAATCGGCATGTCGTGCTCGGCCCATTCGCGCTGCAGGCTCGCCGCTTCCTCGTCGGTGATCGCGACGTGCACCGCGAGCGTCTTGTCGTGCTTGGCCGCGAGGGCGTAGTCGATCGCCTTCATGACGGGCTTCTGCAGCCGGTTGACGAGCACGATCGCCACGTCGCCGGACGCACCGAAGTGCACCGTGTCGTCCATCTGGATCTCGTGCTCGACGTCGCGGTAGTACCGGTTCACGCCGACCATCAGCACTGCGAGGATCGGGATGGCGATGAACACGAGCCACGCGCCGTGCGTGAACTTCGTGATCGTGACGATCAGCAGCACGAGCACGGTCATGCCGGCGCCCACGGAGTTGATCCACAGGCCCGAGATCGCCGAGCGGCGCTCGATCGCCGCGGACTGTTGCTTCGCGGCCTCGGGCGGCAGGTTCTTCAGCCCGCGCAGCGCCCGGCGCCAGTGCTTGACCATGCCGAGCTGACCGAGCGAGAACGACACGAAGACGCCGATGATGTAGAGCTGGATCAGCGTCGTGAGGTTGGCCTGGTACACGATCAGCACGCCGATCGCGACGATGCCGAGGATGATCATGCCGTTCGAGTAGACCAGACGGTCACCCCGGGTGTTGAGGGCCTTCGGAGCGTAGCCGTCGCGGGCGAGCACGGCGCCGAGCAGCGGGAAGCCGTTGAACGCGGTGTTGGCCGCGAGCAGGAGCACGCAGGCGGTGGCGGCCTGGATGATGAAGAACGGGATGCTGCCCATGCCGAACGTGGCGGCGGCGACCTGCGCCATGAGGCTGGGCTGCGGGTTGTTCGCGCAGTCGAAGCCGATGAGGTGGCACGGGTTCTCGGCGTAGTGCACACCCGAGATGAGGGCGAGGATCGTCAGACCCGCGAACAGCACGATGGCGATGCCGCCCATCATGGTCAGCGTCGTCTGCGCGTTGCGGATCTTCGGCATCCGGAAGGCGGGCACGCCGTTCGACACCGCTTCGACGCCGGTCAGGGCCGAGCAGCCGCTCGAGAACGCCCGCAGGACGAGCAGGATCAGGGCTGCTTGCGTGAGCGATTCCGCCTGGACGGCGTACTGGGCGCTCTCGGCCACCGGAGCATCGCCCAGCAGGGTCCGGCCGAGGCCGACGACGATCATGACGCCGACCGAGCCGATGAAGAGGTAGGTCGGGATCGCGAACACGCTCGAGGCCTCGCGCACGCCGCGCAGGTTCACGATGACGATGAGGATCACGAAGCCGACGGCGATCTCGACGCGGAACGGATTGAGTTCCGGCAACGCCGAGATGATGTTGTCGACCCCGGATGCCACCGACACGGCGACCGTGAGCACGTAGTCCACGAGGAGCGCAGCGGCGACCACCACCCCGGGGATCTCGCCGAGGTTCTTGCTCGCGACCTCGTAGTCACCGCCACCGGAGGGGTACGCCTTGATGAGCTGCCGGTAGCTCAGCACCACCACGATCAGCAGCACGACGACGGCCACGGCGACCCACGGGCTGAGCGTCAGGAGCGCCGTTCCACCTATGAGCAGGATCATCAGCAGCTCCTGCGGGGCGTAGGCCACGGAGGAGAGGGCGTCGGAGGCGAAGATCGGCAGCGCCATCTTCTTGGGCAGAAGCTGCTCGTCGAGTTTTTCCGACGTCAGAGGCTCGCCGATGAGGATGCGCTTGGCCATCGGCGTCTCCACGCCGGGCTCGCGACTTTCTTCAGTCACGGCGCGCGACATTACGCGTACTGGACGCTGTGCGCAATCTGACGCGCAGCCGTTCACGGCATGGTCGCCAGACCGTGATGATGGGAGATTCCGGATGCCGAGCCCCGAGGCCCCATCGCGGAAAGCTCAGCGGCCTGTCGCCGCCTCGGCGACGAACGCCGCGATCGCGTCGGCGCCGGCGTGGTCGTCCGCGCTGACGGTCACGACCGCGTCGCCCGCGAACACGATCAGCTGGCCGTAGGCGCCGTGCAGTCGCCACGCGGCGCCCGGCCCCTCCCAGCCCGCGAGCGCGTACCGGCGGTACCCGTCGCCGGTGCTCCCCGTGTCGACCCAGCCCGCGTGCATGGCATCCACGATCCCCATCGAGACCAGTCGCCGCCCGTCCCAGACGCCCCGGTCGCGGATCAAAAGGCCCAGGCGTGCCATCTCTTCCGTGCGAAGCGACAGGCCCTCGCCGCCGAGCACCCGGCCGTTCGGGCAGCGGTCCCAGACGATGTCGTCGAGGCCGAGGGGCGAGAAGAGGCGAGGCCGTAGGTACTCCTCGATGTCGCCGACGCGCTCCGAGAGCACGGACATCGCGGTGTAGGTGCTGGCGTTGGAGTACTGGAAGACGCGCCCCCGCGAGGGACGCGACAGGAACTCCGCCGCGAGGTCGGGCCAGTCGCTCATCAGGGTCGGCGACCAGGGGAAGTCGATGCCGCTCGTCATCGTGAGCAAGCGCCGGAGCGTCACATCCCGTTCCCGCGCGGTCTCGATCGGCTCGTCGAGCGACACCAGGCCCTCGTCGGCGGCGATGCCGGCCGCGAGGACGCTCACGGCTTTCGCGACGGAGTGGATCTCTTCGCGCACGTCGGGGGTCCAGCGGTGCTCGGCGACATCGTCGCCCACGCGGACGTGCAGGCCGTGAGCGGCGAACGCGGTCTCGTCGATGCGCCGGACGAGCTCGTCGCGAAGAGCCTCGGCGTGCGTCATCCCTCCAGGCTACGAGGGGATGCGGCTGCGGGGCATCTCGCGGGCGCGGGTGGCTGTGCGTCCCGGCGAAGGTGAGTGGACGAGAGCAGAAGGGGGCCGCAACGAGAGGCCGGCCACCCCGTGCGGGCGGCCGGCCTCGAGCGTCCTCTCGGGTTATCAGGGCGCGACGACGGGCCGATCGACAGGTGACAGCTCGATCGGGTGGGATGCCGCGCGCGCCGGGCTGCCCAAGCGTCGCTGGACGATCAGACCGATGGCAGCGCAGACGGCCGCGGCGAACACGGTCAGGATCAGCGGGAGGCGACTCGCGGGATCGGCGGCGAGGGCCACCGCGACCGCGGCCAGGATGCCGAGAACGACCCAGGCCATCCACTTCCCCGCGCCCTGCTGCGTGTGCGATCGGAGGAACGTCAACGAGATGACCGAGTAGGTCAGCACTCCGCCTGCTCCGGTGATGGAGATGAGCAGCGAGATGACGTCGGCGGCGGGGAGAAGGAAGTTGAGCAGCAGGCACAGGCCTGCGGCGACGGCAATCGCGCCGGCGGCCCAGCGGGGCGCCCCCGAGCGTGAGACCACTGCGAGACGCGCGGGCATCTCTCGGCGCACTGCCGCGGCGTACAGCAGGCGCGACGTGGTGTAGAGGCTGCTGTTGGCCAGCGAAAGGATCGACGTGGCGACGACCACCTGGATCGCGGCGGCCAGCACCGGCAAGTTCAGGGCGGTGAACACTGCCGGGTAGGAGCCCTTCGCGAGTGCGTCACTCGTGGAAGGGATGATCGTGATGACGATGATGGTCGAACCGACGTAGAAGAGAACGATGCGGGCGACGACGGAGCGGATCGCGCGGGCGATCGCCTTCTGCGGGTCGCGGGCCTCGGCCGCGACGGTGGCGACGTTCTCCGTCCCCATGTAGGAGAAGAGGACGGTCACGGCCGTCAGGAGGACGGGCAGCCATCCCGCGGGCGCGAAGTCCGCCCAGTTCGTCAGGCCCGGCGACGTGTAGCCGGGGAGCCACCCGAAGACGGCTGCCGCACCGATGACGAGGAACACGGCGACGGCGATGACCTTGATGATCGCCATCCAATACTCGATTTCAGCGAAGACGCGGACGGGAAGGAGGTTCAGTCCGCCGAGCGCGACGAGGGCGAGGAAGCTCCACGCCCATGCCGGTACCCCCGGCGCGAAGCCGTTCATGATCATCCCGATCGCCGAACACTCGAGGGCGATGAGGATGACGCCGGAGTACACCGCGACGTAGCCGGTCATCACTCCTGCCCAGGGGCCGAAGCGGCGTGCCGCGTAGGTGGTGTAGGAGCCGGGGTCGGGCTGCTCGGCAGCAAGGCGGCCGAGCATCCGCATGATGAGCACCAGAACGAGGCCGATGCCCAGGTAACTGAGGATGACGGCGGGGCCGGCCTGCTGGACCACGAGGCCGCTGCCGAGGAACAGGCCGGTACCGATGGTGCCGCCGATGGCGATCATCGCGATGTGGCGGTTGCCGAGGGTGTTGTGGAGCCGATGCGGCTCGATGTGCGTCTGCATGTGCGGTCCTGTCTTGTCGGGTTCGGGGTTCAGATGAGGGTGGCGTCGAGATGACGCTGTTTCTCCCACGCCGCGCGGATCGGATGGGTGTCGTAAACGATGTGGAGGTGCGTGATGCGGCCGGTCTCGTCGAGCTCGGCGATATCGACGGCCGTGAAGGGGGCGGGGGTGCCGTCGGCGAGGGTCCAGGCGAAGTCGAACCAGAACGCCACGGTCGGACGTGCCCCATCGATGTGCTGGAGCGTCTGGCGCAGGGCAAGCACCGACTCGGCGGTGTCGGCGAACAGCACCGGGTAGAACTCGCGCGCCGGCAGGTCGCCGTACAGCGGCGAGCTGACGATGCCGTCAGCCGCGAAGAGGGCGAGGACCGCCTCGAGATCGGCGGATGCGAGGGCGGTGAGGTAGCTGTCGACGAGGCAGCTGATGGTCGATCGAGAAAGAGGCATCGATTCGCTCCTGGAGAGTGCCGCCGAGGTGTCAGCGGAGGAGGGTTCGGGACGCAGTGCCCGTTATGGAACATCGTTCATTTTGTATTGAACGATGATCAATATAATTTCGACATTGTTACGACTGCGTGACGACGTCGCGGGGTTGGCCGGTTGGCTCACGTTTCACCGTGAACAAGCGCTCGGCATGCCGACATGCCCGCAAGTGCCCCGAGGAATTGGCCTCTCTGAGTCTGTAGTCGTAAAGTGTTTAACACTGTTCAACCCGTCGGAAGCGATACTGTCTTTATGAGCTCGCCCCTGATCCACAACTCCCTCAACGCGCAGTTGCCGACCGTTGACCGCGGTGAAGGCGTGTGGCTCTGGGATGCCGAGGGCGCCCGCTACCTCGACGGCTGTTCTGGGGCGGTCGTCACGGCCATCGGTCATGCGCACCCGGCGGTCCTGTCCGCCATCGCCGATCAGGCCAGCCGGGTCGCCTTCACGCACCGGGGGGCTTTCACGAACGCTCCCCTCGTCGAGCTGGCGGACCGGGTGGCTGCTCTCACCGGTTACGCCGGAGTGTGGTTCGTCAACTCCGGATCGGAGGCCGTCGAAGCGGCGATGCAGTTCGCCCTGCAGTACTTCCGAGAGCTCGGCGCACCGCAGCGGACGGTGTTCCTCTCTGCGCGCCGCGGGTACCACGGCAACACTCTGGGCGCCCTGTCGGCCTCCGGACACGCTCGTCGGCGCGCCGTCGAGGGGATCGCTCTCGACATCCCCGCCCTTCCCACCCCGTACGCCTTCGCCGACCAAGGCGAGCTGACCGAGGACGAGTACTGCGCGCAACTGCTCGCCGAAGCCCGACTGGTCTTCGAGCGCCACGCGAACACCCTCGCGGGTATCCTCGTCGAGCCCATCGGCGGTGCCACCCTCGCCGCGACCACACCCCCGCGCGGATACCTGCTCGGGCTCAAGGCTCTCTGCGACGAGTTCGGCGCGCTCTTCATCGCCGACGAGGTCATGTCCGGGCTCGGTCGTACCGGTGACGTGCTGGCCACGTTCCAGGACGGTGTCCGTGCCGATCTTGTGGCGATCGGCAAAGCGCTCGGAGCCGGGTACACCCCCATTGCGGCGACCCTCGTCGACGCGCGGATCCTCCGCGCGATCGAGAACGGGAGCGGTCGCGTTCTGGGCGGGCACACCTACGGGGGTAACCCGTTGTCTGCGGCCGTCGCCGTCGCCGTCCTCGAGGTGTTCCGCACCGAGTGCCTGGTCGCCCGCGCCGAGATGATGGGCGCCGCCCTGGCCGAGGGTCTGCGCGACCTCGCCGAGAAGCATCCTTTGATCGCCGACACTCGCGGGCGAGGCATGCTCCGCGGCGTGGAGTTCTCGGACCGAGACGCCGCTTCGCGTCCGCAAGGCGAGCTGGCGGGACGCGTCTTCGCGGCCGCGGTGGCGGAGGGGCTCCTGCTCTATCCCACCACCGGCGGGTACAACGATGCCGTCCTCGTCGCCCCGCCGTTGACCATCACCCCGGAGGAACTCGTCGATCTCCTCGACCGTTTCGACCGCGCCCTGAGTCGTGTGGAACTCGAGCTCGAGGGCGACGCCGACGGAGTCGTGCCGGAGGCGAGCGGCTCGTCGAGCACGGTTCCCACCGCGATCGGCGACGACATCACGGCGTGGCCGCCGGTGTGATCGGCAGCGTCGATATCATCGAAACATGAGTGGGGACGGTGCCGACAGGCCCACGTCTCGGGCCCTGACCACCCCCGATGAGATCGTCACCGCGGCGCTCGAGATCATCGACCGTGCCGGCATCGGTGCCCTGACCATGCGCCGTCTCAGTTCGGAGCTGGGGGTCTTCCCGGCATCCTTGTACTGGCACGTCGGCAACCGGTCGCAGCTTCTCGGACTCGTCTGCGAACGAGTCCTCTCCCAGATCGAGCTCCCCTCTCAAGACCTGCCCTGGCGAGACTGGCTCTTCACCTTCGGGCTGCGTACGCGGCAAGTGATCGGAAGCCACCCGCGATTCGCCGCGTACTTCGTGAGCAACATCCAGACCAGTCAGTCCTCACTCGACCTGGCCGAACACACGATGGCCGCACTCCGGCGCGCGGGTTTCGCCGGCCACGACCTCGTCCGCGCCTACAACGCCGTCATCGGTGCCGTCTTCGGCTGGATCTCCGGCGAGTTCGCCGCGAGTCCCGAAGAGAAAAACGGCAGCGCACGCTCTGCGATCGAAAGCCTCGTGCTCGACGCGGACAGGTACCCGAACCTGCACGATGTCTGGCCTTTTGCCGCCAACCGCGCGTACATGCTGCGGTGGGACTCGGGAGCCGAGTCCCCCCTCGAGCCCAGTTTCGAGACGATGCTCACCTCGCTCCTCGACGGCCTCGCTCGGTCCCTCGAGATCGCCCGGATCGCCGCGGACGTCCGCAACGCGAACCCGCCCCGGTAAGACCATCTGACCGCAACCCGCAACGGGCATCGGGTCACGTCAGTCGCGCGCGAAGTCCCACGAACAACGTCTCGAGGACGACCTCGAACGAGGAGTCCAGAGGATTGTCGCGTCCCGGCGTCCAGCGAAGCATGAAGGCCCGGTCCTCCGCGAGCGGCATCACACGCGACAGTGTCGGAAAGAGCGTGCTGTCTATCGTCCGGAGGTCCTCTGAGAGCGTCTCCTGCCAGCCGTCGTCCCCCTCGGGCGCGGCGGACAGCTCCATCGTCACCCATCCGAGGACGACGCCGAAGAAGACGTTGTAGACCTCGACCAGCTCTGTCGACGAGAACCCGGCACGATCGAGCACCCGGAAGATCCGCTCCGCCAGCGGCACGCCACGATCGGTCGTCAACATCTGTCCCGTCACGATGCCGGCGAAGTGGGGATGCTCGTGCAATGCCGCTCGCATCTTCCTCGCGAGGCCCGCGAGCCAGGCATCCCACTCGGTGCCGTGGTCGTCGCCCACTTCGATGTTGTCGAAGACCAGCGCCGAAACCTCGCCGAGAAGTTGATCCTTCGTCTGAAAGTGCCAGTACAGTGCGCTCGGACGCACGCCCATCGCCGCGGCCAGCGATCGCATCGTCAAGCCCGACAACCCGTCCCGGTCCACGAGCTCCAGCGCAACCGTCAAGACGTGCTGACGGTTCAGTTCCGTGCCCCCTAGCGGGCGGCCGCGCCGAGGTTTCGAGCCGTCCGTCATAAGACCAGTGTTCCTCATCTGCTCCCTGGACCGTGTGGAGCGGCTCTCCGCATCACCCTTCCTGCAATCCCGAGCGATCAGTGCGAGCATCATGGTCGTCTCCCCGTTCGCCCGCCGCTTCTCGCCCGGTGGCCGGACCCGCCTCGGCAATATCGGGCCGATGCGTAACACTGGCGAGATGAAGTCCGCCACGATCTACGACGTCGCGAAGCTCGCGGGCGTCTCGCATCAGACCGTCACGAGATACCTCCAGGGCTTCGCGGGGATGCGCCCGGCCACGCGCGAGCGTGTCAAGTCGGCCTTGGAGGAGCTGGACTATCGCCCCAACTCCGCGGCGCGCATGCTGCGGGCCTCGCGTGTCAACCGAATCGGTGCACTCGCCCATCGACTGCAGGAGCAGGGACCGGCGCGCCTGCTCGCCGGGGTTGCGGCCCAAGCTCGTCGTCGCGGCTTCACTCTCGACATCGCGACCGTCGATAGCGATCCCACCAACATCGACGATGCGCTGTCTGTCGTGCTCGAGCATCGGTTGGCCGGACTCGTTCTCGCGGGCGTCTCGCAGACGGTGATCGATGCGGTGGCGTCCCGGAATCTCGGGATGCCGTGGATCGCCGATGCGGGCACGACCGTCGAGGGTGGAGCCGCCACCGTCAATGATCTGGTGGGTCGACTCGCCGCTGAACACCTCGTGTCGCTGGGACACCGCCGCATCGGGTACGTGGCGGGGCCCGATCTGTGGCAGGCCTCGGGGGAGCGTCGCCACGGATTCGTCGCGACGCTCGAAGCCTCGGGGCTGGAGCCGGCATGGGAGCGAGTCGGTGATTGGTCGGCCGGATCCGGGGCGCGGGCGTGGGCGTCGCTGACCGCCGAGGAGCGCAGGGCGACCGCCGTGGTGGCGGCCAACGACAGCATGGCGTTGGGGGTACTCTCCGCCGCAACCCGCGAGGGGGTTCGCGTACCCGATGACCTGAGCGTGGTCGGCACCGACGACATCTCTGAGGCGCGGTTTCTCACGCCCCCGTTGACCACGGTTGCGATGGACTTCGAGGCGGAGGGCGCTTACCTCCTCGACCAACTCCTCGTGAAGGCTCACGCTCTTCCCGACGACGGGGGCACGTCGCTGGAGCTGCCGAGCCTCGTCATCCGCAACTCCACGACGACGACGCCGATGGGCTGATCGCCCGGGCCTGCGGCGCCACCAGAGGCCGCAGCCCGCGGATGTGAGCGCGCGTGGTGGGGTTCGGCGCACGCGCGCGGGCAAGAATGTTGTCGATCACTTGCGCGCGATCACCGCGTCGCGCTAACGTGTGGTCGCGAAATGTTGTCGACAACATTTGACGAAGGAGTCAAGATGACGGGGTCCCCCACGTTCTCGGGTGTGCTGTTCGGCGCGGCCTACTATGCGGAGTACCAGCCCGACGGTGTGCTTGAGCGTGACCTCGATCTGATGGCGGAGGCCGCTTTCACCGTCATTCGCGTGGGCGAGTCGGTGTGGTCGACCTGGGAGCCCCGTGAAGGGGAGTTCGATCTCGACTGGCTGCAGCCGGTCCTGGACGGCGCGCACGCGCGGGGCATCGGGGTCATCCTCGGCACGCCTACCTACGCCATCCCGCCGTGGCTGCAGAAGCTGCACCCCGAGATCGCTGCAGAGATCTCGACCGGGCACCGCATGGGATGGGGCGCTCGTCAGGAGATGGACCAGGCCCAGCCGGCCTACCGGTTCTACGCCGAGCGAGTGTCTCGCCGCATCCTCGAGCGTTACGCGAGCCACCCGGCGATCATCGGATTCCAGGTTGACAACGAACCAGGCAACGTCCTGCCGCACAACGATTCGACGTTCCAGGCGTTCGTCTCTTGGCTCCGGCGCAAGTACGGCACGGTCGAACGCCTCAACGAGGAATGGGGCCTGGTGTACTGGTCGCACCGCATTCAGGAGTGGGCCGAACTCTGGCGTCCCGACGGCAACCTCATGCCGCAGTACCAACTCGAATGGCGCCGTTTCCAGTCGACGCAGGCGACCGACCTCATCGCCTGGCAAGCCGAGATGGTCCGCGAATACGCCAGCCCCGCGCAGTTCGTGACCACGTGCATCTCGTACATGCGCGACCAGGTCGCCGACGACGAGCTCGCGGCATCCCTCGACGTCGTCGCCGGAAACCCCTATTACAAGATGCAGGACGGTCTCGATGCCCGATTCGAGGTCCCCCGCGAAGACAGATGGTGGCACACCGGAGTGTGGGCGCTTTTCCAGTGGGGCGACCGGGCCTACTCCACCGCGGGAGCTCAATACCTCGTCACCGAGACCAACGCCCAGTCGATCGGTGGGTCGTGGCAGAACCACCCGCCGTATCCGGGGCAGATCAAGCAGGCGGCATTCGCTCTGCTCGCCCGCGGCGGGCGCATGATCGAGTATTGGCACTGGCACACGCTGCACTTCGGGGTCGAAACGTACTGGGGAGGGGTCCTCCCGCACAGCCAGAAGCCGGGTCGGATCTACCGAGAGGTAGCCGAGCTCGGGGCGTCACTGAAAACCCTCGGCGCGGCGCTGGACGACTATGTTCCCGACGCCGACGCGCTGATCCTGTGGTCGACCGACACCAAATGGTCGTGGAACTTCTATCCCCCGCTCTCGCGATCCGACGGCTCACCCGATCCGGACTCCTACACGCGCATCTTCGACTCGTTCTACCGGGGGGCGTTCGAAGCGGGGCTGCAGCTTCGTGTACAGCACGTATCCGACTTCTTGAACCACGATGCCGCCGACCTGGCCCGCAGGTATCCGGTTCTGCTGGCACCCGCTCTGTACGTCGTCGAGACAGCCGTGCTCGACCACCTCGTGGCGTACGCCGAGGCGGGTGGCCACCTCGTCGCGGGCGTGCGGACGGGCTACGGTGATGAGCTCGCCCGGGCGCGCCTGGCGGTGGCCCCCGACCGTATCGGCGAGCCCGGTGGCATCCGATATGACGAGTACAGCAACATCTCGACGATGTCGGTCTCCTCGCACAGAATCGAGCTGGAAGCGGGCTCCGCCGCGACCGAGTGGATCGATCTTCTCGACGTCGACGGAGCCGAGACCGTCGTCTCGTTCGACGACAACGAGCTGGGAGCGCACGCGGCTCTCACCACCCGTCCGCACGGGCGGGGGCGCATCAGCTACCTCGCGACCGTTCCCAACGTGCCCCTCGCCCGCAGTGTCGCCTCCTGGCTCGATGTGCGGACCGCGGCAACGCAATGGAGTGCGCCGCGGACCGTCACGGTGCAGACGGGTCGCGCCGGCTCACGCACGCTCGCTTTCGTCGCGAACTGGACGGGCGAACCGGTCGCTGTCATCCCCCCGGTCGCCGTCCGCGACCTCGAGACCGGCGAGGTCGTGCCCGCCGGCTCCACCCTGCTCCTCGATCCGCGTGCTGCACACGTGTTCGAGGCTTCGACGGATCCGGTCGGGTCCGCCTTCCCCTCCACGGAAAGAATCTGATGAGAAGCAACCGAAAGGCAATGACGCTCGGAGCGTTGACCCTCGTTTCCGCCCTCGCTCTCAGCGGGTGCTCCCCGGCGTCGTCCGGCGCATCGTCCACCGCTCCTGTGAGTCAGGCTGACATCGACAAGGCCATGGACACGCCCACCACGATCACGTTCTGGGCGTGGGCGCCCGACATGCAGAAAGAGGTCGATCTCTTCGAGGCGAAGTACCCGAAGATCAACGTCGAGCTCGTCAACACCAGCAGTGGGACGCAGCAGTACCCGAAGCTGCGTGCCGCCCTGAAGGCGGGCAAGGGTGCCCCCGACGTCGCGCAGGTCGAGTACCAGTACATTCCCTCATTCCGGCAGACCGGGAGCCTGGCCGATCTCACGCCCTACGGCGCGGCCGAAGCGAAGGACGATTTCGTCGACTGGATCTGGAACCAGGTGGCCGACGACAAGGGCGTCTGGGCGGTGCCGCAGGACTCGGGCCCACTCGGCAACCTGTACCGTTCCGACATCTTCGCGCAGGCGGGGGTGAGCGCACCCGAGACGTGGGCCGACTATGCCGCCGCGGCCGCCACCATCAAGGAGAAGACCGGGTCGTACATCGCCGACCTGCCGGGGAACGATCCGGGTCAGATGGTGGGCTTCTTCTGGCAGGCCGGAGCGAAGCCGTTCGGGTATGACGGCGACAAGACCGTGAAGATCGACCTGGACTCGCCCGCGACGCAGAAGGTGGTTTCGTTCTGGCAGGATCTGGTGAAGAAAGATCTCGTCGCCACGGATGCCGACTTCAACGACGAGTGGTACCAGGGCCTCGCACAGGGTAAGTACGCCAGCTGGCAGGTGGCCGCCTGGGGGCCGATCTTCCTGCAGGGCACCGCGAAGAACACCAGCGGCAAGTGGACGGCGGCCAAGATTCCGCAGTGGGAGGCCGGACAGGACGTCTCGGGCAACTGGGGTGGTTCGACGACGGCCGTGATGGAGTCCAGCCCGAACAAGATCGCCGCCTACGAGTTCGCGAAGTTCATCAACACCGACAGCGAGGCTGCTCTGACACTCGCCAACGAGCAGTTCCTCTTCCCCACGACCAAGACCACCCTGAGCGACCCGAAGTTCGTCGACCAGGCGTCGGAGTTCTACGGAGGGCAGAAGGTCAACGAGTTCTTCGCCGGCGTCTCCGACACGGTCGACAAGAACTTCCAGTGGCTGCCGTTCATGGACTTCGTCTACTCGAGCTACAACGAGACGTTGGGCAAGGCCATCAGCGAAAAGGGCGACATGACCGGCGGTCTCGCCGCCTGGGACGCCGCCGTCACCGACTACGCGAAGCAGCAGGGCTTCACGGTCGAGTGACCCCGCGGGCCCCGCGCCGTCGGTGCGGGGCCCGTTCGGCATCCTCAGAAAGGACACAGACGATGACGTCGGCCTCTCCCGCGCGCCGTGCTCGGCTCGGCTCCGCGCAGACGCGCGCAGCATGGATCCTGGTGATCCCCTTCGTGGCGGTCTTCGCCGCCATGTTCCTCGTCCCGCTGGGTTACTCGGCATATCTGTCCACGTTCACCTCGCAACTCGTCGGCGGTCAGGTGTTCTCGGGGCTCGCGAACTATCAGCGCGCGCTGGGTGACCCCAGCTTCTGGGCGGGTTTGTCGCGGGTCGCGATCTTCCTGGTGGTACAGGTGCCGATCATGCTCGTCGCCTCGCTCTTCTTCGCGCTGGCCCTGGACTCGGGCCGTATGCGCGGCGGCAAGGTCGTGCGCTTGCTGATCTTCCTTCCGTATGCGGTGCCGAGCGTCGTGGCGACCCTGATGTGGGGTTACCTCTACGGTGAGAACTTCGGCCTCATTACCCAGATCTTCACGGGCCTCGGCCTTCCGGCGCCGGAACTCCTCGCCCCCGGGGCCATCCTCGGCTCGACGATGAACATCGTCTGCTGGGAGTTCATCGGCTACAACATGATCATCATGTACGCCGCTCTGCGGACCATCCCGACCGAGCTGTACGAGGCTGCGGCGATCGACGGTGCGGGCGAGTTCCGTGTGGCGTGGAGCATAAAGATCCCGGCGATCCGGCAGGCGATCATCTTGACCGTCATCTTCTCGATCATCGGCTCTTTCCAGCTCTTCAACGAACCCAACCTGCTCTTCAACATCGCGCCGAACGCGATCGGGTCGGACTTCACGCCGAACCTGTACGCCTACAACCTCGCCTTCAAGAACCAGGACGTGAACTACGCCGCCGCCATCGCCTTCCTGCTCGGGATGGTCATCGTGGTGCTCTCGGTCATCGTCCAGGGCATCGTCAACCGCAAGGAGAAGACGTCATGACCGAGGCCATCGTGCGACCCGGGCGGAAGCCTCTCAAGGGGCGCCCGCTGGGTACGCACCGACCGACTCGTGGCGGGACGCTTCTCACGGTGTTCGTCTGGATCTGCGTGGTCTACTTCGTGGTTCCCCTCGTCTGGCTCGTCGTCGCGTCCACGAAAGACAACACCGGACTGTTCACGACGTTCGGACTCTGGTTCGGGCAGGGATTCCATCTCTTCGACAACCTTGCTGACGTGTTCTCGAAGGATGGGGGCGTCTTCTCGCAGTGGATGGTGAACACGGTGCTCTACGCGGTCACGAGTGCCGTGGGGGCCACCGTCTTGGCCACGGCGTGCGGATTCGCGCTGGCGAAGTATCGCTTCCGGGGCAGCTCCGTGGTGTTCTGGCTTGTGATCGGCTCGATCATGGTGCCGATGACGGCTCTCGCCATTCCGACCTACCTGCTGTTCAGCTCGATGAACCTCACGGACACACCATGGGCGATCATCCTGCCCTCGCTCGTCAGCCCCTTCGGGGTCTATCTCATGCGTGTCTACGCCGCCGACTCGGTCGATGACAGTCTGCTCGAGGCGGCTCGTATCGACGGCTCGGGGGAGTTGCGCACCTTCGCGACGATCGGGGTCCGGTTGCTCGTTCCCGGCATGGTCACGGTGCTGTTGTTCCAGTTGGTCGCCACGTGGAACAACTACTTCCTCCCGCTCATCATGCTGAACACGCCGAGCCTGTATCCGGTCACGGTCGGTCTCGCCGGGTGGCAGGCGGCCGCGTCGAGCGGTGGCGGAGCTCAAGTCCTCTTCTCCACGGTGCTGACGGGCTCGCTGGTGTCGATCGTGCCGCTGATCGTCGCGTTCCTGTTCCTCCAGCGCTACTGGCAGTCGGGGCTCGCGGCAGGCAGCGTGAAGGGCTGACAGCTTTCGCGCGGGCGGAGGGCGACCCGATGTCCTCGGGGGGCCGCTGTCCGCCGTGACGGATTCCCGAGGATCGCGGGGGACACAGCGTCGTCGGATCGGCCCTTCGCCGTCATCGCGGGCGCGGCGGTGGCGCCGCTCGCCTTCGTCCCCGTCGTCGCCGCGAGCTATCGCCGGCCTGCGCCCTCGGGGCCGCCACCGTCGTCTCGTTGTTCGTATGACCGGGCGGACGACCCGCGCGAGCTCGCGCTGGCGGTGTCGAGCGTCCCCGGTCCGCGGGTGGCGGTCTCGGTCGGGGGCGGGCGCCGTCGCCCGTCCCCGACGTCTCTCGACGCCGTGGCACTTCCCGCACCGGGGCGACCGCCCCGCATAGGCTGAGAGCGGAGGAGTTCGAATGTCGTCGAGAGCAGGGCGCGCGCAACGCGTGGGTCGTGGCATCGCCGCGGCTTCCGTCGCGACGTTCATCGCGACCGTCTCGCACTCCTCGGTCGGCGCCGAACTCCCTCCGCTGCTGAACATCGCCCTCGCCCTCTGCTTGGCGGCCCCGGTGTGCGTCCTGCTGGCCGGACGCACGGCGTCGTGGTGGCGGCTGTCGCTCGCGGTGGTGCTGAGCCAGGCGTTGTTCCACGGCATCCTGGCCCTCGATCTGCGCGGAGACGGTGTCGTCGCACCGGGCGGGCATCACGGGGCGCCGGCGGTGCTCCTCGATGCCACCGGATCGAGCCACGTGGTCGTCGCGCACGGCTCGCACTCGCCCTGGATGTGGGTGGCCCACGCCTTCGCCGCAGTCGTCACGATCCTCGCGCTCGGTCGAGGCGAGCGCGCCGTGCAGGTCATCGCGCGGTTCTTCCACGCGGCGCTCGCCGTGCTGCGGCCCTTCCGCGGGCTCCCCCCGCTGACGGACGACGTCCGTCCCGCGCCCGAGCCGCTCCTGCTGACCACGGCGATGGCCGTGCTGTCGACGATGAGGCATCGAGGTCCGCCGCTCGCGGCGTGACACCTCGACCCCTCATCCTCGCGCGACGCGAGTCGCTCGCGCGCGCCTTCGCAGAAAGCAGCACCATGTCTCGTTCTCCCTTCCTTCGCCGCGCCCTCGTGGGCCTCGCGGCGGGCGCCGTCCTCGCGATCGGCGTGCCGCTCGCGGCATCCGCTCACGTCACCGTCAACCCGAACACCGCGGCCCCCGGCAGCTACGCCACGGTCAACTTCCGCGTCCCGACCGAGTCGGAGACGGCCTCCACCGTCAAGCTCGAGGTGAGCCTGCCGACCGACACGCCGCTGAGTGCGGTGCTCGTGCAGCCCGTCCCGGGATGGACCGCCACCGTCGAGAAGGGCGCGCTCCCCGCGCCCGTCGAGGCGAACGGCAACACCGTCACCGATGCCCCGTTGAAGATCGTCTGGCAGGCCGACCCGGGTGTCGGGATCAGCCAGGACCAGTTCCAGATCTTCTCGGCCGTCCTCGGACCCGTGCCCGACGTCGGCCACCTCGTCCTGCCGGCGGTGCAGACCTATTCCGACGGGTCCGTCGTCGACTGGGCGGCGACCCCCGACCAGGTCGCGGCCGACTCCTCGCTCGAGCCCGCGCCGGTGCTCTACGTCAACGACACCCCGCCGACCGGTGAACACAGCCACGGCACGGCCTCGGCCGCTCCGTCGTCGACGGACCACGACATGGATGCCACGGCATCCGGTTCGTCGTCGGACTCGGGGACGGCGCTCGGTCTGAGCATCGCCGCCCTCGTCGTCGCGGCGATCGGTGCGGTGCTGGGCGCTCTCGCCTTCGCCCGTCGCCCGAAGCGCGGCTGAGCGTGCGCGTGTCGAAGGCCCTCGCGCGGACAGCGGCGATCGCGGCGATCGCGCTGAGCGCCGTGCTCGGCGGGGCCCAGGCCGCCTCGGCGCACGACAGCCTCGAGTCGACGTCGCCCGCCGCGGGCGCGACGGTCTCGTCGCTGTCGGAGGTGTCGCTCGACTTCAGCGCCAACCTGCTCGGGTACGACGGCGGCAACATCGTCATCGTGCTCGGGCCGGACGGACAGCACTACGAGACCGACTGCGTGACCCTGTCGGGGCCGACCCTCGCGGTTCCGGTGGCTCTGGGTGCTGCCGGGGAGTATCAGGTGGAGTGGCGCGCGGTCTCGTCCGACGGCCACCCCATCTCGGGGTCGTACTCGTTCACCTCCACGGAGACGGGTTCGTCGACGGGCCTCGCGCAGTCGCCCTGCGCCGACGCGGCCGGCGCGGGGCAGGCCACGGCTCCCGCGACCGAAACGCCCGCGAGCGGAGCACCGTCGGGACTGACCCTGGGTCTCGTGATCGGCGGCGTGGTCGTCGTGCTCGTGGGTGTGCTGGTCGTGATCATCCTCCGGACGCATTCGCGCGAGGAGTGACGCAGCGCCGCGGTGCCACCGTCTCGCGGAAGTGGGGCGGTGGTGCCGCGGCCGGCGGGTGTCCAGGGGCGGGTTGCTTCGGGTGGCGGGTGCCGTCAGGCGGAGTTGGCCGCGGGTGGCCCGTACCGTCAGGCGGAGTCGAGTGCGGACACGCCGCGGCGCGGCATCCTGGACCGGCGTGTCTCGCGCGAACTCCGCCGGACGGTCCAGCGCGTGCGCGGCCCGCGGGACGGCCGGTCGCAGCCGACGCCCGAGGAGCGGAAGACCCGGATGCCGCGACCTACAGGTCCTGCCCCGCCACCGCGAACGTGTCGCAGGCGTTCACGCCGCCCTCGCGTCCGGCGTCGAACCAGCGCTGGCGCTGCTCGCTCGATCCGTGCGTCCAGCTCTCGGGGTTGATGCCGCGACCGGACTCCGCCTGGATGTGGTCGTCGCCCACCGCGGCGGCCGCCGCGAGGGCGTCACTGATCTGCTGCGACGTCGGCGGCTCGAGGTACGGCGTGCCGTTCTCGTCGACCTGCTCGCCGGCTGCGGCGACCCAGGCTCCGGCGAAGCAATCGGCCTGCAGCTCCGTGCGCACGCCGTTGCTGTCGGGGCCGGTGCCGTTGTTGGGGTACTGCTCCATCACGCCGGTGAGGTTCTGCACGTGGTGGCCGTACTCATGGGCGAGCACGTAGAGCTGCGCGAGCGGTCCCGCGGTCGTGTCGTACTGCTCGCGGAGGATCGCGAAGAAGGTCGGGTCGACGTACACCGTCTCGTCGGGCGGGCAGTAGAAGGGGCCGGTGGCGTTCGAAGCCGTGCCGCACGAGGTGCCCGTCGCCTGATCGACGATGATCAGCTGCGGTTCGCGATAGCCGTCGAGGCGTTCCTGCCAGAACTGATCGATGTTGAGGGATGCCGCGGCCAACCGGCACGAGTCGTCGCTGTTCGCGTCGGCACCCGTTTCGCAGTTGGCGATCGCCTCGCCGCCGCTCTCGGGGCCGGCCGCTGTCCCTCCGCCGATCAGACCGGTGAGATCAGTGCCGGTGAACAGCGAGAACAGCAGAACGACGACGGCGCCGAGGCCGACCGCCCCGCCTCCCACGGCGGCGACGGTCCCGCCACCTCGGCGTTTCGCTGAGTTGCCCCCGACCCGGGCGTTGTCGTTGAACGTCACGACCGTCACGGTACGCGCCGAGCGGCGCGCGGGCAGAGGCCTTGCGCGCGCGACCCCGCGTGGTTCAGCGCTGCGAGATCGGGTGCGTCTCGACCTCGAACTGTCCGAACGGCAGCGGTGACCACACCGAGTACGCGCTCCAGTCGTCGATCCGGAGCGTCGTGATCGCCCACCACCCCACCACCAAGCCGGTGAGGGTCACGATGACGATGACCATGCGCGCGTTGTTGACGATCCTGAGTGCATGGTCGACGTCGGTCGCCCGACCGAGGATGCGCGTGAGAGCCGTCACCACGATGACCGCGAGGATCACGAACACGAGCGGGCTCGGGCTCATCGTCACGGTGCCGCAGAGCGGTTCGATGTCGGTCGGTTTCCCGTCCGCCCCGAGGAATCCCTTGCCGTCGCTCGCGAGGCCTCCGGAACATCCGCCCTGCGATCCGCGCACGAACGCGCCGAGCAGGGCCGCCGCGACGATGCCCCAGATGACGAGAGACCGGATGCCGGCGATGATCGGCGCTCCCGGCAAGAGCCCGTCGCGGTCGTCGTCGGCGGTGATCTGGGCGTCCCTCTGCGTCGCGCTCATCCCTCCACCCTTGCAGGCGAGGCGCGAGGCGTCGAGATTCAGTTCAGGAACTCCCGGGCCGCCACCACGAGGTTCTCGACCCCGCGGTCGATCGTCGGCTGCATCACCGGCGCGAAGAACGGCGAGTGATTCGTCGGGATGTCGCGCTCGATCGTGCCGCCGGCCAGGGCATCCGCGAAGGTCTGAGGGTCGACACCGCCCCAGAACCAGTAGACGAGGGGCACGCCCGCGTCGCGCGCGAACCACGAAACGTCTTCACTGCCCGTGAACATCCCCGGGTCGACGACGCTGGCCTCACCGAACGCCCGGCGAAAGGCCGCGGTCAGGCGGGCCGTGGCTTCCGGATCGTTGATCGTCGGCGGCAGAGTGTGGTCGGTGGTGATCGTCGGGGTCTGCTCGGCGCCCGAGGCCTGCGCCTCGGCGCGGACGATGCGCTCGACCTTCTCGAGCACGCGGTCGCGCGCGGCGTCGTCGGGGTAGCGCAGGCTCAGCTCGAGCTTCGCCTCGGCGGGGATGATGTTGTTCTTCAGCCCCGCGTGGATCGAGCCGACGGTCACGACGGCGACGTCGCGCGGGTCGACCTCGCGCGACACGACGGTCTGCAGGCGCATGACGGTGGCCGCGGCCATGACGACCGGGTCGATCGTGGAGTGCGGGCGCGAGCCGTGTCCGCCGCGACCGTGCAGCACCACGGTGAGCCCGTCGGATGCCGCCATCTGGGTGCCCGGGCGGACGCCGATGGTGCCGGCGGGAAGGGGCGTGACGTGCTGGCCGAGCACGATGTCGGGCTTCGGGTACCGGTCCAGGATGCCGTCGTCGAGCATCGCGCGGGCACCCGCGCCGTACTCCTCGGCGGGCTGGAACACCGCGATCACGGTGCCCGACCACTCGTCGGTCGTCGCGACGAGCCGCTCGAGCGCGCCGATCATCGCGGTGACGTGCATGTCGTGCCCGCACGCGTGCATGACGGGAACGGCGTTGCCCGCCGGGTCGGTGCCGCGGGCGGTGCTGGCGTACGCGAGGCCCGTCTGCTCCTCGACGGGGAGGCCGTCGGTGTCGGCGCGAAGCCACACGACCGGACCGTCGCCGTTGTCGATCCGTGTCACGATCCCCGTGCGGCCGACTCCCTCTTCGAACTCGAGACCGAGGTCGGTCAGGTGCCGCGCGATCACGCCCGCCGTGCGCGTCTCCTGGAACGACAGCTCGGGGTGGGCGTGCAGGTCGATGTACAGATTCTCGAGGTCGACGCTCATGCCCCGAGCCTAGTTCGCCGGGTCTGGGCTCGGTCTGGGCGCCCCGGGATCCGACGAACTTGGAGAGTGTCAGTCGTCCAGATCGGTTTGGCGCCGGATGAAGCGATCCATGTTGGGGACGGTGAAGCTGACGAAGCCTCGGCGCTCGGCGTAGATGATCCCCTTTTCGATGAGCGACTGCCGTGCAGGACTGAGCGACGCGGGCGCGACGGAGAGGAACTCGGCAATCGCGGAGGTGCTGGCGACCTCGCCCCCCACCTCGACGATCGTTCGGAGGTAGAGCCGCTCCGATGGCGTCGTGCGATCCCAACGAGCAGGAAAAAACCCTTGGTCAAGTGCGGCGTTGCCTTCGGCGATGCCTGTGCGTGCGATCTCGAGATCGATGTGTCGATCAGGCGTGAGATCCCACACGGCCTTGCCGTACGTCTGGAGGAAGAACGGGTAGCCCTGGGCCTCATCGACGATCGCCTCGACGGCGTCATCGGAAAACCTTGCCCCAAGTTGCTCGGCGGGGCGGACGACGGCTTCTGCGGCGGAGGATCGCGACAGAGCGCCTACCTCGTGGAGTGAGAATCGCTCCGAGTAGGAGCGAGCCTCAGCGAGAGTGCGCCGGAGCGTAGGGAGTCCTGCGCCGATGACGTAAAAGGGCCAATCCGCTTGCGTCGCTTTGTGTTGCACCGCGAGCAGGGCCGTCAGGAGATCGTCGTCGAGGTCCTGCATCTCATCGACGAAGATGGCCAGCGCACTCTTGTTCTTCTGCAGCGGCTCTGCGAGGTCGGCAACGAGCTCCTCGAGATCCACTTCGATGAGCCCTGAATTGGCTCGGTGATCAGAGGGCTCGACTCCCAAGTTCAGCGATACCCCGGCAACTGTCAGTGCGAATGACGAGACCGTCGATACGGCGGCCTTCACATCGGATACTGCCGTCCGAAAGCGCGCCATTCTGCGCCCGGCCATCGCTACACCGCGGGCGAGCGACTGGCGCGAAACGAGTTGGCCCGCGGTTCCTGGGCGAGCCTCGAACTGCACCGTCAGCCACCCCGCTTGGTCGACGTTCCGTTGCAGTTCATTGAGGAGTACCGTCTTCCCAACGCCGCGCAGACCGTAAGTGATCAGGCCCCCGTCATTCCTGCGGGCGAGACTCTTGGCGACCATCAAGTCGACGAGATCGATCTCGGCCTCGCGCCCCACGAGTTCGGGTGGGCGAACTCCGGCACCGGGCCGGAACGGATTGAGTTCGTGGAGCATGTAGCGACTCTATGGTTATCTAAGCGCAATCTACCCATTCCGCTAGATTCGTCACCTGCCCTGGTGCAGAAAGTCACCTGTCCGCTACCCGATGCCGGGACGCCTCGCAACCCATCCCGGGCGGCCAGGCGCGACGGCGAGGCTGGCCGCATGACCACGACTCACTTCGATCACCTCATCGTCGGCGGCGGCATGGTCGCGGACACGGCGGCGCGCGGCATCCGTGAGATCGATGCCGACGGCTCGATCGGCATCCTGAGCGATGACGTCGACGCGCCCTACACGCGCCCCGCGCTCAGCAAGAAGCTGTGGACCGACGAAGAATTCACGTGGGACAAGGTGCCGCTCGGCACCGCGGACGACACCGGCGCCGACATCCGCCTGCGCACGCGCGTGACGGCGATCCGCCCCGAGGAGCGGGAAGTGGATGCCGACGGCGAGACGTTCTCGTACGGAACCCTCTTGCTCGCCACGGGTGGGAAGCCCGTCGCTCTGCCGATCGAGGATCGATCGAACGGTGAGCGGGCGTTGACCTTCCGTACCGCTGAGGACTACCGCCGTCTGCGGTCGCTCGCGGACGAGGTCGACCGGATCGCCGTCGTCGGCGGCGGCTACATCGGCTCCGAGCTCGCCGCGGCTCTCGTGCAGAACGGCGTCGACACCGTGCTCATCCACACCGGCGCCGTCCTCGGCGACGCCGTGTTCCCCGCCGCGCTCGCCGAGAGGTTCGAGAAGCTGTTCCGCGATGCCGGTGTCGAGATCGTCGCCGGGTCGAAGGTCGCCGGCGGAGACGCGGATGCCACGGGCGCGCGCCTCGAGCTCGAGAACGGCGACGTGGTCCGGGCGGATGCGGTGGTCAGCGGTCTCGGGATCGAGGTCGCGACCGACCTGGCCGAGGGCGCCGGACTCATCGTCGATGACGGCATCATCGTCGACGCGCAGCTGCGCACCTCGACCGACGGGGTCTGGGCGGCGGGAGACGTCGCGAGCTACCCCGACCGGATCCTCGGTCGCCGCCGTGTCGAGCATGTCGACAACGCGAATGAGCAGGGTCGGGCCGCGGGCCGCAATCTCGCGGGTGCCGCCGAGTCGTACACGCACACGCCGTACTACTACTCGGCGGTGTTCGGCATCCGGTACGAGGCGGTCGGGACCCTGGATGCCGCTCTCGACACCGTGGAGGACTGGATCGACCCCGAGCGCGGCATCGTCTACTACCTCGACGACGACCGTGTCGTCGGCGTGCTGCTGTGGAACGTCGAAGACGCGCGGGACGCGGCGCGGAAGGTGCTGGCCGAGGCCGGCACGCTCTCACGGGACGACCTCGCCGGGCGTATCCGCTGAGCCCGCCGAGCCGGGGACCGACTGCGGCGATCACTCGCGTTCCGCAGAGGGAATGACGTTCACCACGAGGAACGAAGGAGGTCGGACCGTTCAGGCCGCCGCAAGGAACGTTGCGGGGAGGCGTGCCGCCTCATCGACGGTGTTGTCGATACGGTCGAGGTCTAGGACCCGGGGTGGGGTCGCAGCGTTTCGCGCCTCTTCTCGGTTCACGGGGCGGCGGAGAGGAGGGCAACATGTCCAACGATCGGACGGGAGCGGATCGAGACCCCGCGCCCGCGCTGACGCGGGGTGTGTACATCCTCCGCATCCTGGCCCAAGCGCAAGGAGAGCCGGTCGCCCTCGCCGATCTCGCGCGCACACTCGAAGCGGCCAAATCGTCGACGTCGTATCTGTGCACGGTTCTCGAGGAGGCGAACCTCATCCGCCGCGTCGGCAACGGTTACGTCCTCGGTCACGGAACGGTCGAACTGGGCGGGGCGTATCTGCGCTCGTTCAACGAGGTGCGCGAGTTCTACCGATTCTGTAACGAGGCACCCACGCTGTCCGAGCAAGTGGTTCAGATGGCGATGCTGCAGGGATCGGACGTCATCTATCTCGCGCGACACGAGGGGCGGTCTCCTCTGCGATTGACGGCCAACCTCGGTGACAGATTCCCGGCGGCATCCACGGCGGTGGGCAACGCCCTGCTCGCCGTGCTCCCGGATGACGACATCGCCGACCGATTCCGCTACCCCCACGCGTTCCCGATGCGGACGTCCGAGAGCGTTCGCAACCTGTCGGAGCTGACGGCTCGACTCGAGCAGGTCCGAGAGCGTGGATACGCCATCGATGAAGGCGGGGTGCACCCGGGCATCTCCGGCGTCGCCGTGCGGATGCCGCCGCGCTCCAGTTCGTCCCCCGCGATCGCCATCGGCTGCTCCTTCCTGACCTCCGCGACCTCACCCCTGCAGCGGGAGGCGATCGTCGCTGAGCTTCGTGAACTCGAGCGGCTTCTCGAGAACCCCATGCAACCTCGCGAGAACACCTGACCGTTCACTCTGTTGAACCACGTTCACCCTGGTGATACTGTCGCACCCAGGACAGGCACACATCAAGGGAGATGTTCGTGGTGCATGAACCCACATCGTTCGAGCAGGCATCGCTGCTCAACATTTCAGGACTGACGAAGTCGTTCTACGCCACGCGTGCGGTGGACGACGTGTCGTTCTCGGTCGACCAGGGTGAGATCGTGGCCCTCCTCGGCGAAAACGGGGCAGGCAAGTCGACCGTCATCAAAATGCTGGCGGACGTATACAAGCCGGATGCCGGCGAGATCACCATCCTGGGCGCGGCCGCCACGCCGACCGTGCGTAAGCAGATCTCGTTCGTCCACCAGAACCTCGGCCTCATCGAGTGGATGACGGTCGCCGAGAACATCGCTCTCGGTCTGGGGTATCCCCGCAACAGGCTCGGCTTCATCAGCACGCACCAGATGAACGCGCAAGCAGCGGAGGTCTTGTCGAGCGTCGGCGGCGGAATCGATCCTGAGCAGCGCATCTTCGACCTGCCACGCGCCGAGCGCAGCCTGCTCGCGATCGCTCGCGGCCTGGTCAGCAAGCCGAAGCTCCTCGTGCTCGACGAACCGACGGCATCGCTGCCCGCCGCCGACGTGGAGCGGCTGTTCTCGGTCCTTCGAACCCTTCGCGACAGCGGCGTGGGAATGATCTATGTCTCGCACCGCCTCGACGAGGTCTACCAGATCAGCCAGCGCGCCGTCGTCATGCGCAACGGTCGCGTGGTGGCCGACCGACCGGTCTCGCAGATCAGCCCCGAAGAGCTCGTCGAGCTCATCGTCGGACGCGAGACGACGGTTCCGCGCATCAATGAGCCGGGCACCGAGACGCGACTCGCTCTGGAGTCGTTCCGAGTCGACGGGACAGAGCCCATCAGCCTGCACGTGCGCTCGGGCGAGATCCTCGCGATCTGCGGTCTGCGCGGCGCGGGGCAGGAGGCGCTCGGCCGGGCCATCGCGGGCGCCACCCGCCCGCAGGCGGGCACGATGACCCTCGACGGAGCGCCGTTCCGCCCGCGCACACCGCGCGACGCCGTCGATGCGGGCGTTGCCTTCGCTACCTCCAACCGTGAGTCGGAGTCCGTGGGTGCGGGTCTGTCGGTCAGCGAGAACCTCTTCCTCAACCCGGCGGTCTGGGGGCGTCGTGCGTGGCAACCCCGCACGGCTCGGACCGAGTCCGTCGAGGCATCCGCGATCCTCGCCCCGTATCAGATCCGTCCCGATGACCCGGAGCTTCCCCTCGACACGTTCTCGGGCGGCAACCAGCAGAAGGTGATCCTTGCCCGCTGTTTCGGGCGTGGACGCGCCGTCGTCATCCTCGAGGAACCCACCATGGGCGTCGACGTCGGAGCCAAGGCCGAGATCTACGAACTCCTCGGCCGCGTGGTCGAACAAGGCACCGGCGCGATCGTCGTCTCCACCGACATGGAGGAAGTCGCCAAGATCGCCCACCGCGCGATCGTGCTCGGACGCGGCCGCGTCGTCGCGGAACTCACCGGTGACGACGTCACCATCCCCAACCTCATCTCGGCGGCCTCCGATCTCGGACGCGTCTCCTACGCCGACCCCTCATCCCAGGAGAGTGCAGCATGACCATGAACACGTCCGTCAAATCGACGGCGCTGGAGCCCGGGAGGGGCGCGAGCTTCTGGAACAAGCTCACCAGCAACTACGGGATGGTGCTGCTCACCATCGGCCTCTTCGTCCTGTTCGCAGCGCTGCGACCCGACACGTTCGCCTCGCTGCTGAACTTCCAGCTGCTCGCGTCGAGCAAGGCCGTTCTGCTCATCCTGGCGATCGCCGTCACCATCCCGATGGTGACCGGCAAGATCGACCTCAGCATCGGTTACGGTGTGGGCCTCTGGCAGGTGATGGCCCTTTCCTGGCAGATCGAGGGCCTCGACTACCGACTCGTCATCGTTCTCGTCATCGTCGGAGGCGGGGTCATCGGCCTCCTGAACGCTCTCCTCGTCGAACTCGCCCAGGTCGACGCGTTCATCGCGACGCTCGCCACCGGCCAGGTCATCTTCGCTGTCACCTACTGGTACACCGGCGGACGCCAGGTCACGGACTCCGACGGTGCGCGCGCCGTCGCCTTCGACGAGCTCTCGCGCTGGAGTCTCGGCCCGATCCCCGGCCCGTTCGTCATCGCCATCGTGCTGGCGCTCGTCGTCTGGATCGTTCTCGATTACTTCCCCGTCGGACGTTACCTGTACGCCGTCGGCGCCAACCCCGCGGCCGCAACGCTGACCGGCATCGCACGCCGCAAGTACGTCGTGGGCGCGATGGTCGCGTCGGGCATGCTCACCGGCGTCGCCGGCATCTTGCTCGCATCCCGTCAAGCGGGCGTGGCCCAGGCCAACATCGGACCCGAGTACCTTCTGCCCGCGTTGGCGGCCGCCTTCCTCGGCTCGACCACCATCCGTCCGGGTCGCGTGAACGGGCTCGGCACGATCCTCGGCGTGACCATCGCGACGATCGGAATCTCCGGCCTCCAGCAGCTCTTCCCCGGGCAGTTCTACCTCGAGCCGCTCTTCAACGGCCTCACCCTGGTCGCGGCGATCACGATCGCCTCCCTCGCCACGCGCCGGCGCACCACGAGAGCGGATGCCGCCCCGCTGACCGACGGTTCCACAACATCCGGCACCGGCTCACCCGGCACCGGCTCACCCGGCACCGTCCCCGAGACCTCCGACGTCACCCCGTCCGAGAGCACTACCCGCACCACCACAGCACGAAAGGACATCTCATGACCATCACCACGAAGCGGCGCGTCCTGCTGGCAGCACTGGCGCTGCCCGTGGCCCTGACCCTGGGTCTCACCGCCTGCTCCAGCGGCTCCGTCGGCAACGCGAGCGGCAGCGGCGGCGACGCCGCCTCGGCAGCCCCGGAGCAGGACTTCTCCTCGATCCTCCCCACCGGCGACGCCGTCGAGTTCTCGAAGGAACTCGTCGAGAAGAGCCTCACCGCCAGCGAGGGTTTCACCCCGCCCGGCACCGGACCGACGGCGCAGAAGCCCGGCGCCCGCATCGCCTACGTCGGCAGCGACCTCACCAACGGCGGGATCAACACCGTCGGCGAGGGCGTCACCGAGGCGGCCGCGGCCATCGGCTGGTCCGTGGACTCGTACGACGGCAAGGCCTCGGCGCAAGGCCGCTCCGACGCCCTGAACCAGGCGATCGCCGCCCAGCCCGCCGCGATCATCCTCGGAGGGTTCGACCCGACCGAGCAGGCAGCCACCATCGCCTCAGCCGAAAGTGCCGGCATCCCCGTCATCGGCTGGCACGCCGGTCCCGTGACCGGCCCCGGCAACGGTCTGTTCACCAACGTCACCACCGACCCCCTGACCGTGTCGCAGCTCGCCGGCGCCTACGCCGTCGCCGACTCGAACGGCACCGCGGGAGCAGCCATCTTCACCGACGGCCAGTACGACATCGCCGTGCTCAAAGCGGATGCCATGAAGGCATACATCGAGGCGTGCAGCGGTTGCTCGGTGCTGTCGTACCAGGACTCGCCCATCGCCGAGGCCGACCAGCGCATGCCCGGCCTGATCTCGAACCTGCTGCAGGAGAACGGCGACAAGCTCACCTACCTGATGGCCATCAACGGCAACTACTTCGGCGGGGCGCAGCAGGCTCTCCGCGCCGCCGGCAAGGACCCCGCCGGCACGCCGAAGTCCGTCGCCGCGGGTGACGGGGACGCCGCTGAGTTCCAGCGCATCCGTTCGGTCGACTACCAGGCGGCGACCGTCGCCGAGCCCCTGCTGCTGCAGGGCTGGCAGCTCATCGACGAAGCCAACCGCGCCCTCGCGGGCGAGGAGTGGTCGGGCTTCGTCGCCGCTCCCGCCCTGATCACGAAGCAGAACGTCCCCACCGGTGACACGTACGACCCGGCCAGCGGTTACCGCGACATCTACAAGAAGGTCTGGGGCAAGTAACACCCCTTCCGGCGGGGCGGACGATCGTCCGCCCCGCCACCCCCGAGAAAGGGCATTCCGTCATGACCGACACCTCCGAAGCGCGCGAGATCCGCGTCACCGAACCGATCGACCAGGCCGGCTTCGACGAACTCTACGAACGTCTCAAGCAGTGGGACACCTGGAGCGACCGTGAACGGGGAGCGTGGAACCGACTCACGCCGGCGCACGCGGCGGCGGCGGCGGCCACCGTGCGCTCCGGCCGCGTGGTGCAGACGACGCTCCCGTGGCCGACGGAGCCGGAGATCGACAACCGGCGTCCGGCGATGCACATGATGCTCGATCTCGGCGACCGTGAGGCTCCCGAGCCGTCGACCAACAAAGACTTCATCGGCATCGAATACCACGGCAAGTCGACGACCCACCTCGACGCGCTCTCGCACATCGCCTACCGCGGTGAGTTGTTCGGCGGCGCGCGCAGCCGCGACGTGGTGAACGCCACCGGCGCGGGCTACGGCTCCGTCGCCAAGCTCGGCTCCTTCGTCGGGCGCGGCGTGCTCATCGACATGCCCGTCGTGAAGGGCGTCTCGTGGCTGGAGCCCGGGGAAGCCGTTTACGAAGACGACCTACGCACGGCGGAGGAGGTGCTCGGCGTTTCGATCGGCGAGGCCGACGCCGTGCTCCTGCGCACAGGCCATAAGGCCCGACGCTCCGCTCTCGGCCCCTGGGACTCCTCGGATCTCAGCGCGGGCTTGCACGCGACGGCCATGCCGCTGCTCGCGGACCGGGGCATCGCCCTGCTCGGCTCCGACGGCGACAGCGACGTGCGTCCCTCGCCGACTCCCGGCATCCACTCGCCCGTGCACATCCTCGCGTTGACCGCGCTCGGGGTGCCGCTGCTGGACAACCTCGACCTCGAAGAGCTCTCGACTGTGGCCGCAGACGAGGGTCGCTACGAGTTCCTCTTCACGGTGGCCCCTCTGCTGGTGCCGGCGGGCACAGGCTCCCCCGTCAATCCGACCGCCGTCTTCTGAAAGGCAGATGCACCATGAGACCCGTAGGAATCAGCCGCGACTTCCTCGACGCGGCAGGCCGTAACGTCTGGGGCGACATCGGCCTGGATGGCTTCGACGAGGCGGGCATCGCCTGGGAGTACCTCCCCGACGACGTGCCGGTCCTGCGCCCGGAAGACATCGACGGGCGACCCGCCGTCCTGTTCGCGGCGCCGGCGGTCGATGCGACCACGTTCAGCGGTGTGACCGAACCGCCGATGGTGCTGGCCCGTTTCGGTGTGGGGTACGACGCCGTCGATCTCGACGCCTGCACGGACGCGGGCGTCGCCGTGACGATCACGCCCGACGGTGCCCGACGCCCGGTCGCGACCGCGGCGCTGGGAATGCTGCTGGGCGGTCTGCTCAACCTGGGCATCAAGGACCGTCTCGTCCGCGAGAAACGCTGGGACGAAAGGACGTCCTGGATGGGACGCGGGCTCACCGGCACGACCGTCGGGGTGGTGGGCTTCGGCGGCACCGGCACGGATCTGGCGCGGCTGCTGGCACCCTTCGAGGTCGAGCTGCTCGCCTACGACCCGTACTGCCCCCTGTCGCGCGCCGAGGAGTTCGGCGCCGAGCTGGTCGGTCTCGAGGACCTCGCCGCTCGATCCGACGCGATCGTCGTGATGGCTGTGCTCACACCCGAGACGCACCACCTCATCGACGCGGATTTCCTCGACCGCGTGAAGCCGACGGCGACCCTCGTGAACGTCGCGCGCGGACCGATCATCGACGAGCCCGCTCTGATCGCCGCCCTTCGGGACGGGCGCCTGCGTGCTGCCGCGCTCGACGTGTTCGAGAACGAGCCCCTCCCGGACGACAGCCCGTTGCGCTCGCTGGACAACGTCCTGCTGTCCCCGCACTGCGTGGGATGGACGGACGAGATGTCGCTCGGCAACGGACGCAGCGCCGTCCGTGCCGTCGTCGGTGCCCTCGCCGGCGAGATTCCCTCCTTCGTCGTCAACCGGCCCGTGCTCGAAACGGCACGATGGCGCGACCTGTCGGCGGTCACCGCATGACGGATTCGCCCCTGTTCGATCTGACGGGTCGCATCGCGCTGATCACCGGCTCGAGCCGGGGGATCGGCAACATCCTCGCGTATGCGCTCGCCGACGCGGGCGCGACGGTGGTGCTCAACGGCATGGATCCCCTCCGGCTGGAATCGGCGCGCGTGGCGCTGGCACAACGGATCGGCCGCGACGTCCACGCTCGGGGGTTCGATGTCAGCGACGAGGACGACGTGCGTGCGGCGGTCGCCGACATCGAGTCGACGATCGGCCCGATCGACATCCTCGTCAACAACGCGGGTATCCAGCACCGCGAGCCGCTGCTCGAGGTGTCCCGAGCGGACTGGGACCGGGTGATCGCGATCGATCTGACCAGCGCGTTCCTCGTGGGGCGAGAGGTGGCCCGTGCCATGATCGCGCGGGGCCGGGGAAAGATCGTCAACATCGCCTCGGTGCAGACCGATCTCGCGCGCCCGACCATCGGCCCGTACACGGCCGCGAAGGGCGGTCTGAGAAACCTCACCCGTGCGATGACGGCCGAATGGGCATCGGCGGGCCTGCAGATCAACGCCGTGGCGCCGGGCTACATCCACACCGAGATGACCCAGGCGCTCGTCGACGACCCCGACTTCAACGCGTTCATCGTACGCCGCACCCCCGCAGCCCGGTGGGGGACTCCCGCCGACCTGGGCGGCCCGGTGGTCATGCTCAGTTCGCCCGCGTCCGACTTCGTCAACGGGCAGGTGCTGTTCGTCGACGGCGGCATGACCGTCATCGTCTGACCCCGAGAGAGGAAAAGCCATCGTGCAACCCAACCTGGCCGTGATCGCCGACGTGGGAGGAGTTCTCCGCATCCAAGAGGTGCCCGAACCGCGACCCGCTGACAATGAAGCGGTCGTGTCAGTCGCGTTCGGGGGGATCTGCGGCTCCGACTTGCACTACTGGCAGCATGGGGCGGCGGGAGAATCGATCCTGCGGGCGCCGATGGTGCTCGGTCACGAGCTGTCGGGCACCGTGGTCGTGTCTGCTGCGGACGGTTCAGGACCCGCGGCCGGAACGGCCGTCACCGTGCACCCCGCCACGCCGGGTCGCCCCGACTTCCGATACCCGCAGAACAAGCCGAACCTCTCCGGCGGCACCTACCTCGGCAGCGCTGCGCGATTCCCGCACACCGACGGCGGCTTCGCGCGCAGGATCGCTTTGCCGACGAGGATGCTGCGCGATCTGCCGACCGGCTTGTCGTTGGCAGACGCCGCGCTCGCCGAGCCCGCAGCGGTGGCCTGGCACGCCGTGTCGCGCGCCGATCGCTTGAGTGACAAGCGCGTGCTGGTCATCGGCAGTGGTCCCATCGGTGCACTCATCGTCGCCGCGGCCCGACGCGAGGGGGCACGGGAGATCATCGCCGTGGACCTGCACGAACAGCCGCTTGAGATCGCCGCGCGCGTGGGAGCGACGCGAACGCTTCGGGCGACGGATGCCGAGGCCATCGCGCGTGTCGATGCCGACGTGGTGTTCGAGAGCTCGGGCAACCCTCGCGGGCTGGCATCCGCGGTGTCGGCGGCGACCCGCGGCGGACAGGTCGTCATGGTGGGTCTCATTCCCGCGGGCGAGCAACCCGCGCTGCTGGCCACCGCCATCACCCGGGAACTGCGCCTGGTGGGCTCTTTCCGCTTCAACGATGAGATCGACGAGGTGATCACCGCATTGGCCGACCAGTCACTCGCGGTGAGCCCCGTCGTCACCCACACCTTCCCCGTCACCGACGCGGTGCACGCGTTCGAGGTCGCGGCCGACCCCCGTCGATCCGGCAAGGTGCTTCTGGACTTCGCCTGACCGAACCCCTCTCTCGCCGCCGATCTACGGAGCAACGCATGACGTCCACCCCCTCCCCGACCGGTCCGATCCTGAAGTCCATCGCCGCCGTCGCCGAGGGCGAGGCGTGTGTCACGCACGTCGGCCACGACGGCGCGGGCCACTTCCCTCTGGTCGGGCGACCGCACCGAGATCGAAGCAGAGGACACGCACTGACGTAAGGGGGAGTGAGTCCATGGTGTTGCATGGGACGCCGGCAGGTTACGAACGAGGGTGTCGCTCTCGCGGGGGATGCCAGCACCACCGCTCAGCAGAAATCCTCACCTGCGTCGATGCGCACATCGCGCGTCAAGCGGATTTCCGCCTCAGCCGGTTGCCGGCGACGGCGCAGGTGCGGCGAGCCATGCTCACAGCCGCGCCGTCGCCTCCGGGAGCCGACTCCGGTCCCGCCTGCGCGCTGCCCGTGCATGGAACGCTCTGGGGATACCGCCGGGGCTGCCGCGGTCATCGGGAGTGCCCGCAGTGGCGGACAGGGCTGCGCACATGCGTCGAAGCGAAACGCCTGTATGCGACCGAGTACGCCAAGAACCGAGGGCGTGGGCACGGGGCGCCGATCGCTCACGGAACAACCGCCGGATACTTCGCCGGATGCCGTGACCGCAGCGCCTGCGCAGGAGACGAAGCGGGGGTGACCTGCCCGGACGCTCGCAACAGTCACAAGCGAGCACTGGCGCGACGAGCGGGAACGCCCCAGCGCGAGATTCCCGTCGACGCGGCGGTCGCCGCGACACGGGTCGCGGCGTGGCGGTCGCAGGGATACTCGTTGCGCAAGATCGCCCAACTCGCCGGAGTCGGTCGATCGACCGTCATGGCCATCGCCGGGGGAACCGACGAGCAGTCGTCACGATCGAGGATCACGGCCGCGACGCTGTCCGCGATCCTCGCCATCGGGATGCCGGACGTCTCGGTTCGCTCTTCACCCACCGACAGCGAAGAGGTGCCAGCAAGTGGATCACGACGCCGCGCCGGATGACATCGCTGCGCGAGAGCAGCGACATGACGAGTTGCTGCAGCAGATCGCGCATCGATTCTGGGTCCAGCGGATGACTCAGCAGCAGATCGGGGAAGAGTTCGCCTTCAGCCGGGTCAGTATCTCCCGCCTGCTCGAGGAAGCACGACGGCGCGGGGTGGTCCGCTTCGATGTCGGTGCCCCCGTCGATCGCGAACGGGGACGGGAACGAGAGCTCCTGGCCGCCCTTCGGGCCAGTGGGCAACGCGCTGCCACCGAGTTGCAGGCCTGCCGCGTGATGCCTGCTCTGCGGCGGGGCGACGCCGCCCATCGGCGGCGTCTGGGGATGCACGCGGCCGCGGTTCTCGCGGGGCACCTCCCCGCCGGTGGAACCCTCGCCATCGCCTCCAGTCGGACGACGGCTCCGCTGGTGCAGGCCGCCCACCTGCTTCCCGATCTGGCGTTCGTCGCCGAACTCCTCGGGTCGAGCGACCGTAGGGCCGGCACGGTGGCCGGCGGCGACGTCTCCAAGAAGGTTGGAGCCGTCCACCGACCCATTCCCGCCCCGTTCATCCGGCGGCTGGAGGAGCGGGACTTCTCCGCCGCAGCTCGATCCCGCATCCGAGCGGCCATCGAGAGCGCGGTCCAGGCCGACGCCGCCCTCTTCGGAGCCGGTTCGATGCGGCGGTTCGACGGGACCGGGGTTCATGCGCCGGTTTCTCGGCAGCTCCTGTCGGAAGCTGCGGCGGCCGGAGCCGTCGGCCACTGCCTCGGTGTCTTTCTCGACCCACGGGGGCGAGAGGTCCCGTCCGTTGTGGACGCCGTGCGCGTCGGCGCGAGCCCGACCGAGCTACGACGCGTCTCACGCCGAGTCCTTCTGGTCTGGACCCCGGAGAAAGCGCCGATCGCACGAGCCGCGGTCGCGTCGGGACTTGTCACCGATCTGGTGACCGACGAGACCACGGCGCGCGCGATCCTGGGTGAGCTCCTCAGCTCGTCAACGGAATGACGACCCACAGGGTCGTCGCGAGAGCACCGCACACGACGCCCATGATCGTCACCGCCACCGTCCACGTCTGCAGCATGACCAGCTCGGAGATCGTGAAGTAGCGCGACAACACCCAGAAACCGGCGTCGTTCACGTGCGAGAGGCAGACGCCGCCGGCGCAGATCGCCACGGTCAGGAGGGCGACGTGGAGGGGGCCGTAGGCCGTGAGATCGATCGATCCCGCCAACAGGGTCGCTACGGTCGTGACCGCTGCCGTCGTGGTTCCGAGGGTGGCGCGCAGCACGAGGGCGAGCAGGAAGCCGAAGATGACGATCGGCATGTTGGCGTTGCTCAGCGCATTCACCAGCGACTGCCCGATGCCGGTCGCCGCGATGATGCCACCGAAGGCGATGCCACCGCCGGTGGACAGCACGATCTCCCCGACCGGCCGCAGCCCCACGCGTCCGACCTCGGTCATGCCGCTGACGCGGCGCTGGGCGCGGGAGAGCAGCGTGAAATACGCCACGATCGTCGTGATGATGAGCGCGATCTCGGGGACACCGATGAACCGCAGGGCGTCGGTGACCACATTGTGCACGCCCGGCAGGAACTGGCTGACCAAGGTCGCAACCAGAATGAGGACCACCGGCAGCAGCAGCACCGTGAGCAGCTTGGCGAGGATGCCGGGGACGACGTCGGTCTGTGCCGCCGTCGCCGTGCGAACCGGCACCGTCAGGTTCGTCGCGGGTCGGCCGCTGGCCGCGCCGCTGACGCTCCCGCTGGACGGAGCGTCGTCGTCGGTGGTCGCCTCGGCGACGAGGACGCCGCGCTGCTCGAGCCGCGTCGCGCGACGGTACGCCCACCAGCACCCGAGGGTGGCACCCGGCAGCATGCACACCATGCCAAGCGCGATCAGCAGCCCGTAGTCCGTGCCGAGGGCGACGGCGACAGCGACCGCCCCCGGGTGCGGCGGGATAATCGCGTGCACGGCGAGAACGGCGACCGCCATCGGCACCGCCATCACGGCGACGTGGCGACCCGCCTGACGCGCGACGGCGATCGCCACCGGCGCGAGGAGGATGACGGCGGTGTCGAAGAAGATCGTGCTGCCGACGAGGAGCCCGGCGAGAGCCATCGCCAGAACCCCGCGTCGGGGGCCCGTGAGCTGAAGCAGCTTTCGGCCGAGGATCTCGCTTCCGCCGGACCGAGCGATGATCTCGCCGATGATGCAGCCCAGGCCGACCAGGATGAGGATGTGGGCGGTGCTCTTGTTCAGGGCGGTCAGGAGCACGGTGAAGATACCCGGCTGCAAGGGGTCGCTGCCTGGGACGTCCACCAGAGGGACCTGGAAGATCAGGCCGAGGACGATGGCGACGACCGACATCGCGATGAACGGATGGATCCGCATCCGGACGATGAGGACGAGTAGCACCACGATGCTCGCCACGATGGCGATAAGGGCTGCGATGAGAGGCACGGACGCTCCTTTGCGTGAGGGATGCCCAGTGAACCCACCGCTGCCCATCTCGCCTAGGGCATGTCACGGTTCCGGGCCGAAGACGAACAGATGACCGCAATCGGGCGCGAATGAGCGACGGCCGTCGGCTGCCTCCCCTGCGCGCCTCACCATGGTGATCTCCACAGAGAGGATCAATGATGATTTCCGAGACCGCATCCCCGGCCCCCGCCCTTCATCACGTGTGCATCGTCGTCGCCGACCTCGATGTCGCTCGCGAGTTCTACGTCGATGTGATGGGAGCCGTCGAAGACGTGCGCCCGCGCGATTTCGTCTTCAAGGGCGCGTATTTCTCGATCGGCACCGCCGAGGTGCATGTCGTGCAGGAGGGCCGTGCCGGACACCTCGCAAGCCACGCGCCGAGCTGGAGCACCGACGAACTTCGCACCGGGCTCGTGACTCACTACGCGCTCATGGTCGAAGACGTCCGCGTATACGTCGACCGGCTCCGAGAGCGCGGGATCGAGAGGGTCGGGGGCTACCGTGTGCGCGATGACTATGTGGAGCAGGTGTACATCGCCGACCCCGACGGCAACGTCATCGAGCTCATGCAGCGCCACAGCGAGCACCATGGTCGTCTGCGCCGTCAGGAGATCTGGGACGACGGCACCGCCGTGCCGGTCGCGCCGGGATTCGACCTCGTCGACCCGCGCCAGCGCTACGGCTCGTTCTGAGACGGATATCTCTCGCCGCTGACGTCCACTCGCGCCGGCATCGGGTTCGTGCCGGTGCCTCCAGCGCCCGCCGTTGTCGCAGAGGTGGGCTCGCGACAACGGTGGGGCCCCTCCGACGGGCTGGCGGACGCGCGTCTTCAGCGTGCCGGCGACCCCGTCGAGCCGCGGTCGACCAGCTCGAACGGCAGGGTGCCGAGCCCCGGGGCCGGGTCCGCCCCGTCGAGCTCGGCGAGTGCCGCCTCGGCCGCGCGCCCTCCCTGACCGCGCGCGAACTGATCGACGGTCGTGAGGCCGAACCAGCGGCCGAGCTCGTGTCCGTCGACGCCGATGATCGACACGTCGGCGGGAATCCGCAGGCCGAGCTCGCGCGCGGCGAGGATCGCGCCGATGGCCATCTCGTCGGATGCCGCGAAGATCGCGGTGGGCGGGACTTCGCCGCTCAGCGTGCGGGTCGCGGCTGCGGAACCGCCCTCGATGGTGAAGTCGGCCGGCTCGAACACGGCGTCGGCGCCGATGGCATCCATCGTCTCGGTGAAACCGAGGCGGCGGAGTGCGGGAACCGACGATGCCGCGTTGGTCGTCGTGTCGGCGCCGATGTGGGTGACGCGGCGGTGTCCGAGAGCGATGAGGTGCTCGGTCGCGAGTCGTCCGACGGCCCGGTCGTCGACCGTGAGCGTCGTCAGTAACGGGTTCGGACCGCCGATCGAGACCACCGGCACGCCGAGGGTGCGAAGCAGCGCCGACTCGGCGGCATCCATCTCGATCGCGATGGTGATGACGGCGTCGATGCGCCTGCGGCGGAGGTGGTCCTCGAATACACGGCGACGTTCCGCGGGGTCGGCGCTCACGCTGTAGAGCGTGATGTCGTAGCCCTCGCGCACGAGCGCGTCGGAGATGCCGGCGAGCACGGTGCTGAAGAACCACCGGTCCAGGAACGGCACGACGACACCGACCGCGCGCGCCCGCCCGGTCGCGAGGCTCGACGCCGCCGCCGAGACGACGTACCCGAGTTCCTCGGCGGCAGCGAGCACGCGATCGCGCGTCGCGGTCGACACCGGACCGCGCCCGCTCAACGCGCGCGAGACCGTGGCCGTCGACACTCCCGCCCGGCGGGCGACGTCGTCGATACCGGCCACGGTCTCGCGATTCCGGATGCCGCGGCTTACGCCGCCGCGATCCAGACGGTCGTGTCGGTCGGCAGCACGTTTCCGTCGAGGGGGCCGCTCGCCACGAGGACCTCGCCCGCGGGCAGCTCGACCGGCTCGTCGCCGAGGTTGGCGATGACGGTGAGCGATCCGTTGCGGAACGCCACGACGTCGTCGCCGTACCCGTCGAGCCAGTCGAGAGCGCCGGCGCCGAGGTTGCGTGCGCGACGAGCAGCGAGCAGCGAGCGGTACAGCGACAGGGTCGAGGCGGGGTCGTCGACCTGCACGTCGCGCGCGAGCGCGGCCCACTCCGCGGGCTGGGGGAGCCACGACTCGCCCGTGGTGTTGAAGCCGTAGGCGGGCGCGTCGGCGGTCCACGGGATCGGCACGCGGCAGCCGTCGCGGCCGTAGCGCTCGCCGTTCGTGCGGAACCACGTCGGATCCTGACGGGCGTCGTCGGGCAGGTCGATGACCTCGGGCAGGCCGAGCTCTTCGCCCTGGTAGAGGTACGACGAGCCCGGGAGCGCCAGCATGAGCGAGGTGGCCGCGCGAGCGCGCTGCAGGCCCTTCACGGGGTCGGGCTGGCCGGGCGACTTCGGGCCGATGCCCGCGCCCTGCGGGTTCTCGGCGGTCAGTGCGAGGCGCGAGGCGTGGCGCACGACGTCGTGGTTCGACAGCACCCAGGTGCTGGGGGCACCGACGGCCGCGTACTCCTCGAGCGACTCCGAGATCACGGCGCGGAGGGCTTCGGCATCCCAGGTCGTCTCGAGGTAGTGGAAGTTGAACGCCTGGTGCATCTCGTCGGGACGCACCCACAGCGCGGTCTGGTGGACCGTCGGCAGCCACGCCTCGGCGCAGAGGGCGCGGTCGCCGTCGTACTCCGCGAGCACCTCGTGCCATTCGCGCCACACTTCGTGAACGCCGGGCTGACCCCAGTACGGCACCTCTTCGGCGTCGCCGCCCATGGAGCCCGCGTCGGGGTCGGGCGTGAAGTCGGGGAGACCCTCGGCCTTGATGAGGCCGTGCGCGACGTCGACGCGGAAGCCGTCGACCCCGCGGTCGAGCCAGAAGCGCAGGATGTCGCGGAACTCCGCCCGCACTTCGGGGTTGGTCCAGTCGAAGTCGGGCTGCGACTCGTCGAAGATGTGCAGGTACCACTGACCGGGCGTGCCGTCGGCCTCGGTGATGCGCTTCCACATGCCGCCGCCGAACACGGACTCCCAGTTGTTCGGGGGCAGCTCGCCGTTCTCACCCTTGCCGTCGCGGAAGATGTACCGCGCCCGCTCGGGGCTGCCGGGGGCGGCCTTCAGTGCCTCCTGGAACCACACGTGCTGATCGCTGGAGTGGTTCGGGACGAGGTCGACGATGACCCGGATGCCGCGCTCGTGCGCGCCCGCGAGCATCGCGTCGAAGTCGGCCAGGGTGCCGAAGATCGGGTCGACGTCGCGGTAGTCGGCGACGTCGTACCCCGCGTCCTTCTGCGGCGACCGCTGGAAGGGGCTGAGCCAGATGGCATCCACCCCCAGCTGCTTCAGGTCGTCGAGGTGCGCGGTGACGCCGGGCAGGTCGCCGAGGCCGTCGCCCGAGGCGTCGGCGAAGGAGCGCGGGTAGATCTGGTAGATGACGGCGGTGCGCCACCACTCCGAGCCGGGTGCGGACGCGAGTTCGGGGCGCGAGTCCTGCTGCGTGAAAGTCATGCGGTACACCGTACTGCAAGCGCTTACATCGGCGTCAAGCGCACCCCCGCACCCGTTCCCCGCGTGAGTGCCCAAAACACCCGGACGGTTCCGAAATTCGTCCGGGTGTTTTGGACACTCAACGGGGGAAAGCGCGAGGGCGGAGGCGCGAGGGCGCGATTAGGCTGGGGCGGTGCCCGACGCCTCCGCCCTCGCCCGTGCCGAATCGCTGATCACGAGCATCCCCGACTACCCGAAGCCCGGGATCATGTTCCGCGACATCACGCCCCTGCTGACCGATGCCGCGGCCCTGCGCACCGTCGTCGAGGCGCTTGTCGAGCCCTTCGCGGGCCGGTTCGACGCCGTTGCGGGAGTCGAGGCGCGCGGCTTCCTCCTCGCGGGGGCCGCGGCCATCGTCGCGAACGTCGGGTTGATGCCGATCCGCAAGGCCGGGAAGCTGCCCCGACCCGCCGCCGCGGTCGAGTACGACCTCGAGTACGGCTCGGCGACCATCGAGATGCACGACGACAACGCCGCCGGCGCGCGCGTGCTGCTGCTCGACGACGTCCTCGCGACGGGCGGCACGCTCAGCGCGGGACGCGAGTTGCTCGAGGCCGTGGGCAGCGAGGTCATCGGCATCGCGACGCTGCTCGAGATCGACGGCCTCGGCGGTCGCGAGGCTCTCGGCGGCGACGTGCACGCGGTCTTCCACGTCTGACGGGTCTCCCGCCCGCGCGGGCGCGGCGCCCAAGCGCCCCCGTTGAGTGTCCAAGACACGCCGTAACGCGGTCACCCATGACGGCGTGTCTTGGACACTCAACGTGAGAGCGGCGCCCCCGCGCCCCCGCGCCCGGGCGCGCCCCGCGCCCGCGCGCCGCGCCGCGCCCCGTTACCCGCGCCCCAGGCGCAGCCGGAGGCCCTCGAGCAGGGCGTCGAGGCCGAGGGCGAACGCGAGGTCGGCGGGGGTGGCGCCCTGAGCCTCGGCGAGTTCCCGGCGCGCGTGATAGGCCGCGGCGAACGTGGGGACGTCGGCCCGATCCCCCGGATCGAGCATGTCCTGCGGGGCCGAGGCGTCGAGCGCCGAACCCAGCACGAAGGACTCCACGGCCACGATGACGCTCATCGATTCTGCGGCTGACCAGCCGGCATCCTGAAGCTGGGATGCCAGGTGGTCGTACGATCTGCCGACCGTCGAGGTCGCGTCCAGGGGGAGCGCCGACAGGTACGCGACCGTCGAGGGGTGGGCGGCGAAGGCCGCGCGATAGGCGTGCGCCCAGTTGCGGAGAGCGTGGTCCCATCGGGGATCGGGAGCTGCGTTGGCGTCGATGCGTTCGGCGAGGATCTCTCGGATCTCCGCGAACACCGCCGTCTTGTTCTCGACGTGGTTGTACAGCGACGACACGCGCACGCCGAGCGCTCGCGCCAGATCGCTCATGCGGAACCCGGTGTCGCGATCGTCGTCGAGCAGGCGTAGGGCGGTCTCGCCGATGAGGCGGCGAGAGAGCACTCCGACCCGCGGACGCCCCACCGGGCGGGGTCGTGCGGCGGCCTCGGACGCTGTCTTCCCTACTGCACTCACGCTGTTTCCTCGCCGTCGAGCCGGAGAAATCCGAGCCGGAGAAACATTGTACGTGCGGGCAAATCGAACTATGTTCGTTTTACGCGATCGCAGGTGATCGCACCTCACCCAAGGAGTTCGCTCATGTCTCAGCGTTCCCGCACCTCCCTTCCCCGCTCGATGGGCGTCGTCGGCCTCACGCTCTTCGGCATCTCGTACATGGCCATCGGCACGGTCTTCACCACGTACGGCATCGTGAACCAGCTGACCGAGGGGCACCTCGTCGCGTCCTACGCCGTCGCCCTGATCGTCATGCTGTTCACCGCCTCGAGCTACGCCGCGATGGTCCGCCGCTACCCGGTCGCCGGTTCGGCGTACACCTACGCACAGCAGTCGTTCGGCGGGGGCGTCGGCTTCCTCACCGGGTGGATCCTGCTGCTGGACTACCTGTTCATCCCGATGATCAACTTCCTCATCCTCGGGCTGTACGCCAACACCCAGTTCCCCGACGTGCCCGTCTGGGTGTTCACCCTCGGCGCGATCATCGTCGCGCTCATCCTGAACGTCCTCGGCATCTCCCTGGTGAGCAAGGTGAACACCGCGGTCGTGCTGATCTCGTTCGCCGCGGTCGTGGTCTTCGCCTTCTTCGCCATCAAGACCGCGATCGGAGACCCCGACGCCCCCGGCGTCTTCGAGCCGTTCCTGCCGGGCAGCGCGCAGTTCAGCCCGGTTCTGACGGGTGCCGCGGTGCTCTCGCTGTCGTTCCTGGGCTTCGACGCCGTGTCGACCCTCTCCGAGGAGGCGAAGCGCCCCCGGCGCGACATCCCGATCGCGATCATGGTCACCACCATCGTCGGCGGACTGCTCTTCATCGTGGTCGCCTGGCTGGGTGCTCTGGCGTACCACCTCCCCGACTGGAGCGCGGCGCCGCAGGCGCTCCTGGATGCCGCGGGTGCGGTGCTCTTCGACCACGTCGGGGGACCGATCCTCGCCGGCAGCTTCGTCTTCATCACCGTCATCGGCACCCTCGGCGCCGGGCTCGCGGGACAGGCGGCGGTGTCTCGCATCCTGTTCTCGATGGGGCGCGACGGCATCCTGCCGCGTCCGCTCGGCGGCCTGTCCAAGAAGTACGGAACCCCGGTGGTCGCCACCGCTCTCGTGTCGCTCGTGGCTCTCGCGGGCCTGTTCGTGACGTTGTCCCAGGCGGCGTTCATGATCAGCTTCGGCGCGCTCGTCGCCTTCGCGATGGTGAATCTCTCGGTCATCCGCACCTATCTCTTCCCGCCGCGCGCGGAGCGTCGCGCGCTCACCGCGGGACGCCTCGTGCGGTACGGGATCGTCCCCGCGATCGGATTCGCGCTCACGCTCTGGCTGTTGAGCTCGCTCGAGGGCGGGACGTGGGTCATCGGCGGCGTGTGGGCTCTCGTGGGCGTGGTGATCGTCGCGATCAAGACCGGGATGTTCCGTCGCCCGGTTCCGAAGCTCGACTTCTCGGAGGTCGAACCCACCACCGAGGCCATCGACCAGTTGCCGCGCGAGTCCTTCCTGGGGCACAAGTGACGGCATCCGACCGAGGCGACACCCGTCGCTCGTTGAGAGAGGGGGCATCCGTGCCCGAGAACATCGACCTGCTCGTCCTCGCGGGAGCGATCCTCACGCCAGCGGCCCTCGCCGGAACGCCCGCGGAGGCCGGGTTCGTGGCGATCCGCGACGGCGTGATCGTGGGTGTGGGGACCCCGGATGCCGCGGACTCGTGGAAACCGCGCGCTCAGCGCGTCGTCGACCTGGGTGACGCGACGCTCACCGCCGGCATCGTCGATGCGCACATCCACCCCGTCGCGGGGATCGGGATGACGAGAGGCGTCGACCTGAGCGAGGCGGAGACCCTCGAGGAGGCCCAGCAGGCGCTGGCCGCGGAGTCCGCCGACGCGGGCGAATGGGTGTTCGGGTGGGGTCTCAACCCGAACGTCTTCGGTGCGGCGGCACCGTCGATGCGACTTTTCGACCGGCTGTCGCAGGACCGCCTCGCGTTCGTGCAGCTGTTCGACGCGCACTCGGCCGTCGCGTCCGCGGCGGCCCTGGCTCGCGCGGGTGTCACGGGTGTCGAGACCTTCGGCGACGCCTCGTCGATCGCCGTCGACGCCGAGGGCACGCCCACGGGGTATCTCCTCGAGCATCGCGCCATGGGGCGCGTCACACGCATCATCCCCGCCCTGACGTTCGAAGAGCGGCGTGATGCCCTCGTCGCCATCCTGCGTGGCATGGCCGAGACGGGTGTAACGATCGGGCAGATGCTCGACTCGTCCGACCCCGATGCGTTCGACCTCTTCGACGCGATCGAGGCCGAGGGGGAGCTGCCGATCCGTCTTCGCGTCTCGCCGATGGCCGTTCCGGGTTCCACCGAGGCGGACTGGGCGCAGCTCGCCGACCTCCAGGGCCGGCACGGCCGCCGGTGGGAAGTGCGCGGCATCAAGCTCATGATCGACGGCACCATCGACAACGGCACCGCGTGGCTGCGCGAGCCCGACACGCTGGGCGAGTCGACCGAGTCGCTCTGGCTCAGCCCGCCGGAGTACGCCGCCGCCGTCGAGTACTTCCACGCCCGCGGCATCCCGACGACGACCCACGCGATCGGCGATCGCGGCATCGAGTTCGTGGCCGCGACCTTGAACGGCCTCGAGCGCACCGGTGTCCCGCACCGCATGGAGCACATCGAGACGCTGCCCGACGACGTGCTCGACCTCATCGTCGAAGCCGGGGTCTCGGTCAGCATGCAGCCCACGCACTGCACGCACTTCACGCGCGCGGACCACACCGACAACTGGTCGCGCCGCCTCGGCGACGAGCGCGCCGACCGCGCGTGGCGCACGCGCGACCTGCACGAGAAGGGAGTGATCGTGGCCCTCGGGTCGGACTGGCCGGTGGCGCCGTACGACGCGCGAGCCACCCTCGCCGCGGCGATGCTCCGTCGCCCGGCGGGCCGCGTGGATGTCACGCCCGTCCTACCCGATCAGGCCCTCGACGCCCCGGTCGCCCTCGACGCGCACACGCGTGGCTGGTGGCGTTCGGTCGGCGAGGCCGGCGGGACGATCGAGGAGGGGATGCCGGCGTTCCTCACCGTGTTCTCCGCCAACCCGCTGACCGCGGATCCCGACGCCTTCGCGACGGCCGACGTGCTGTTGACGGTCGTCGGCGGTGACGTGGAGGTGGACCGGACGGCGGTGACCGCGCGGGGGTGACGAGCTCGGGCGGGCAGGCACCTGTGCGCTCGAGCCTCTGGGCAGGCGAAGAGCCGGCTCAGCGCATCACGCTCGCGCCCAGCTCCACGGGGCTTCCCTCGATGTTGCCGATGATCCCGCGGATGACCCCCGTCCCGTCCTCGCGGCGCAGGCCGTCGTACCAGGCCTGCGTCGCGGCGACGTCGAACGCGTGCGTCTCGTGCGCGCGTTTGCGGGCGCGCAGCACGAGGTCGCCGGCCCGCTCGGTGCGGATGCGCTCGTAGCGCTTCAGCGAGTCCTCGACGCCGAGCGTCGTCGTGGCGAAGACGATGCCGAGAGCGAAGCTGTCCTCGAGCGCCGAGCACGCGCCCTGCCCGATGTCGGGAGCGGTGTTGTGCGCGGCATCCCCGAGGATCGCCACGCGCCCGCGCACCCACGTGTGGAACGGGTCGATGTCCCAGATCTCGACGCGGTTGAGCGAGGCGTCGGGGTCGATCGTCTCCAGCAGTGCGCGCACTCCCGGTGCGCCCCACGACCCGAATGCCGCCTCGAGCGCGGCCATGCGGTCCTCGACCACCCCCGACGGCCCGGGTACGTCGACGAAGAAGTAGAACCGGTCGCCCGCGACCGGCATGACGGCGCACCGCTTGCCGTCGCCGACGTAGGTCGTCCACTGACCGAGCGGTCCGATCCGCTCGTCGGCGCGCACGAGACCGTTGTAGTTCACGTATCCCGAGTACGACCTCTCGGGACGGATGCCGGTGGGCTCGGTGACGTAGTCGCGCACGATCGAGCGCGCCCCGTCGGCCCCGATCAGCAGATCGGCCGTGTCGGTGGTGCCGTCGGCGAAGGTAGCGGTGACCACGCCGTCGGCCTCGGACACGCCGGTCAGCTGCTTGCCGAGGTGGATGTGGGCGGGGCCGACGGCATCCATCATCAGCTGCTGGAGATCCGCTCGCGCGACCGGGTAGGGGCGCTGACCCGTCTGCTCGGTGACGGGCGCGAGGCTGAAGCGGCAGAGCTCGTCGCCGGTGTGGCCGTCGTAGTAGGCCATGTCGTCCATGCGGCCGCCGAGGGCAGCGACTTCGGGGCCGAGACCCAGCCAGTTGAGCACCTTCACGCCGTTCGACCACAGCGACAGCGCGGCACCGACCGGACGGTTCTCGCGCATGCGGTCGTACACGACGACTTCGTGGCCGAGCTTCTGCAGGGCGAGGGCCGCGGACGTTCCGCCGACTCCCGCACCGATCACGATGACTCTCATGACGCTCCTCAGCTGCCGCGGTAGGTCGAATAGGCGAACGGGCTCAGCAGCAACGGCACGTGCAGGTGCGCCTCGCCGCTCACGGTGAACGCGACCGTCGCGATCGGGTGGAAGGACGCGACTCCGCGCGCGCGGAAGTACGCACCGGTGCCGAAGGTCAGCGCGTAGTCGCCGTCGTCGAGGCGATCGGGTCCGAGGGCGAGGCGGCCGTCTCCGTCGGTCGTGCCCTCGGCGACGGGGGTGCCGTCGAGTCGGGCCAGCGCGACGGCGACGCCGGTCGCGGGCGTGCCCGCCGTGGCATCCAGGATGTGGGTGGTGAGGTGGGTCATTCGGCGTCCTCGGGTTCGGCGGGCGCTTCGTCGGCGAACGTCGTCCGCAGGCGGAGCAGGGCGATTTCGGCGAGCTGACGGGTGGCTTCGACGATCTCGGTGTCGGGGTCGTTGCCGAGGCGGCGTTCGAGTTCGGCGCGCATCTCGCTCGGCGTGCGTCCGGCCGCGCGGATGAGGAACACCCGCCCGAACCGTTCCTCGTAGGCGGCGTTGCCGGCGGCGATCGCGGCGACGTCGTCGTCGGCGGCGGAGGCCATGGACCCCTGTTCGCGACGGGATGCCGCGGCCTCGGCGCCGTCGCCCGCGACCTTCGCGCCGATGCGGGGGTGCGCGTGCAGCGCCGCCTCGAGGTCGGTCGGTGACCAGACCGCGGCGAGATCTCCGGCGTAGGTGGCGAGGGCATCGACGTCGGCGTACGGGCGACCCGCGACGACGGCGTCGACCCAGCCCGGGATGTCGGCCCAGACGCGGACGACGGCCGTGGCATCCGCCGTCGAGGCCGCGTTGAAGTGGTGCAAGTGCATGCCGGTCAGGCTAGGCGCGCCGCGTTACGGGGCTGTGGCGGGATGTGTCGGCGATGTTGCTGTGGGGAACATTCGTGTGCGGCGACCGGCCGCGCCCGTCCACGCGGCGAGAACCCGCCGTTCATCTCTAGATACCGCCCGTGAGAGTTGCCGGGCAGATCGCGTGGATAGCTTCTGTCCGGCCCGCCCGAGGGCCGACGCCCGGAAAGGGCGCCCCATCCGCGAGAGGACCCCGTTTCCCATGCCCCCCACGTCTCCGAGACGGTCCCTGCGACTTCTCGCCGCCGTCGCCGTCTCACTCGTCGGGCTGATGGTCGCCGCACCGGCTTCAGCCGCGCCGATCGACCGCTTCCAGGCATCCACCTCCGCCCTCCCCTCGGGGGTCGGGGCTCCCACGCTCCTGCTGCTGGAGAGCGTGAACGCGGCAGGAAAGGTCCTGCAGATCGGCGACACGAACGCGCAGGTGTCATCGGCGCCCGGCGCGACGGACCGCGCCGCCGCCGCGATCGAGACCATGAGGACCGGCAACGCAGCGTCGCTGAAGGCGCAGGCGTTGCGCTTCTTTCCCGTCACGGGGTCGGCCAACACCTACCTGATCGCCGATCAGCAGGACCGGGTCCTCGTCCGTTCCCGCAACAGCGAGACGGCCTTCCGCTACCTCCAGCTCGCCGATGTCGCGGACTCCGCGTCAGATCCCTACGCCCAGTGGGAGGCGCGCGACGCCGGCGACGGCACCGTCAACCTCGTGAACGTGCAGCCGGATCCGTCGTCGCAATCCGCCGCGCTCGATCTGTACAACTGGAAGACCACCGACGGCTCGGAGGTGCAGACGTACACGCTCAACACCGGTGCCGCCGTGCAGAAGTGGCGGATGCACACGCTGCAGGCCACCGTGGCGGTCCCCAGCGCGGTGGTCCCCGCGGGGTCGGCGCCGTCGATGCCGACGAGCCTTGCAGCCCGATACGGCTGGGGAGGATCGGTTCCTCTGACGTCGATCGCCTGGCGCATGCCCGATCGATCGGTCTGGAACAGCAGCGGCGAGGTCGACGTGACCGGAACGGCATCCGGTTTCTTCGGTGAGGCGGTCGCGGTCACGGCGCACTTCTCCGTCGGTTCGCCCGGTCAGGCGGACGACGCGGCGCTGAAGTCCTACGCGGGTGTGAGCGTGAAGGAACTGCGGATGCTCGCCCCGCGCACGGTCGTGCGCAAGGTCAGTGGAACGGCGGCGACCGTGACCTCCCCGGTGTCGTGGGACTGGTCGGCTCTCACGGATGCCGCGCTCGCGCAGCCCGGAACCGTCACGGTCGAGGCGGTCGCCGGATCGGGCTTCAGCGCTCGACTGATCATCACGCTCGTCGCACCCGAGCGCGTGAACCTGCTGCGGCAGAACGGTGTGCGTCCGGACTGGACGTTCAAGGACGGCACGACGTTCGCCCTCACCGATGGCAACCGCAACGCCGTCGGTTTCGCCGACTGGCGCAGCGGTGGAGCCGCCAACCGGGTCAACCCCAACCGTGTGTCGTTCTCGTTCGATCAGCCTCGCCAGATCACCGGGGTGAACGTCTACGACATCGGCGGGAAGCAGAACATCGGCACCGTGACCGTCCAGTACCGCACCCTGCTCGGCGGGTGGAAGAACCTGCCGACCGCGTCGGGCTGGCCCGTCACCAACGCGACCGCCAACCTCTCCCTGGAGGTCACCTCCACCCCCGTGCTCGCCACCGGCCTGCGCGTGATCGTCGGCAACAAGTCGTCCGGCACGTGGATGACCCTCTCGGAGGTCGAGGCCTACGGGCCCCGCACCCCCGCTTCCTGACTCGCCGTTCCGCTTTCCCGCATCTGATGAGAAGAGAGATGTCCATCCAGCCTCGTCGCGCCTCGCGCGCACGTTCCGTGGTCGCCGCCGTGACGGCGTTCGCCCTGTCCACCCTCGTCCTCGGCAATGCCTCCGTCGCGCTGGCGGCTGACGGGAACACCCCCTCGTCGGCCCCGTCCGCCGCCGCATCAGCCGACGCGCCCGCCACCGCGGACCGATCCAGCTTCCTCCTGCCCGTCCTCCCCGACACGCAGTTCTACTCGCGCTACAGCGCGTCGCAGTTCTACCCCCAGTACGGAACGAACCCGTTCGAGGCGCAGACGCAGTGGGTCGTCGACCACAAGAACGACCTGAACATCCCGTTCGCCGTGCAGCTCGGCGACGTCGTCGACCAGCAGTGGGTGGGCGATCAGTGGACCGCCGCGTCGAAGGCCATGCGGATCCTCGAGGACGGGGGCGTGCCGTACTCGATCATCCCGGGCAACCACGACGTGGCAGACCAGGGCGCACGTTCGTCGGAGGCCAACGCGGCGAACTACCTGTCGAACTTCGGGGCGACGACGCTGAAGCGGCAGGCCGGAGGAACGCTGCTCGGCACCTTCCAGAACGGGTACTCCTCGGCTTACGACTTCCAGGCGGAGGGACACGACTGGATCGTCCTCTCGCTCGGCTGGAACGCCTCCGACGACACGTTCGCGTGGGCGCAGGGCATCCTCGACGCCCACCCCGGTGTCCCCGTGATCTTGAACTCGCACGCGATCATCGGCATCGACCAGGACCAGATCTCTCCCACGAGCTGGTGGTACGGCGACCTGCTGTGGGACAAGCTCATCCGCAAGAACGACCAGATCGTCCTGACCCTGAACGGTCACTTCCACGGGGCGACCCAGCGAACGCTGACCAACGACTTCGGACACCCCGTGTTCGAGGTGCTGACGGACTACCAGATGGCCGCGGACGGCGGTAACGGCATCATGACGCTGTTCGAGTTCGACCTCACGAACAACAGCATCGACGTCGACACCGTCTCGCCCTGGGTGTCGAAGAAGCACGCCGATGCACTCACGTCGACGGACACCCCCGTGCTCGACGGGAAGTGGCAGCAGTTCAGCCTCCCGATCGACTTCGGCGCCCGCTTCGGATGGTCGGCCCCCACCGCGGCGCAGGCCGACAACGTCGATCTGTCGGAGCGAGCCAAGCAGATCGTGTCGGCGGGATGGACCGGACAGGGGAAGGAGCAGCAGCTCGCCGTCGCCGGGAACGACAGCGACTACGTGCGCGTCGACGGGACGATCGCGCACTGGCGGTTCGGCGGCGTCGCCGGGGGCGACATGACGGACACGACCGAGATCCCCGACATCGCCGGGTCGAGCCCGATGTACCGCAACCCCGTGGACGACACCGACGCGCCCGACACGAGCGACGACGTCTCGATCTCGCACGCCAACGTGCCGGTGTACTCGGCCGACAAGGGCGCGGTGTGCTTCACCGACGTCCACCGTAATGCGGGCGCGCGCGACAACCTCGGCTACATCACCACCGAGTACGGAGCCCCGGCCACCTTCGCGCACCTCGACGCGACGACCGGTTACACGCTCGAGACGTTCCTTCAGATGGACACCAACTGGACCGAGGCGGCCAACCGCTGGGGAGCAGCCATCACGCGCGGCGGTGCCCGCCAGTGGATGGGCATCAACGACTCCTCCGACGCCGGTGCCGGTGCGGCATGGCTGGGCATCTCCAACCTCCGCGAGTACCAGTACTCGGCCGCAGATCCGCGCTCGAAGAACTCCTACACCCTCTGGTCGGGCGAGATCATGCCCGGGTCGTGGCATCACGTCGCGATCGTGAACGACCCGGCCAAGGGAACGGTCATCATGTACGTCGACGGCGTTCCGGTGCTCCGCAACGCCTCGCAGGTCGGCGGGATGATGGCGGCCGACTTCATGCCGTGGATCATCGGCGCCTCGACGTGGAACGAGGAGCCCGAGCACGGCTGGTACGGCTGCGTCGGTGAGACGCGCATCGTCGACCACGCCCTGACCACCGACCAGTTCCTGTACCAGCGTCAGAACATCGACGCTGGCGGACCGCAGTTCGCCCTGGTGACGGACGTGTCGTCGGCACAGCCGGCGGGGGCGTCTCTCGCGTCGTTCGACGGCACCGGGCTCGCCGGCGCCGACGTGCGCGTCGTCGACCGGGGCCGCACGATCGGTCGGGCAGCGGTCGCCGCGGACGGCACCTGGCACGTGGCCCTCGAGAGCCCCGTCTCCGGCGCCGGCGCCCACCCGCTGAGCTTTGTGCAGTCGCTGGGCAGTCGTGACGGGAAGGCGCTCGAGGCGACGGTGACCATCTCGGCACCCGTGCCGACGCTCACCGACCCGTCGGACCAGCGCGTGCTTGTGGGGGGAACGGCGACGTTCTCGGTGACCGCGGGGGGATCGCCCGCTCCGACCGTCGCCTGGCAGTCGTCCGCGGACGGGTCTGCCTGGACGGATGTCGCGGAGGTCACCTCGTCGACCCTGACGGTGAAGGATGCCACGACCGAGATGAACGGCCGCAAGTTCCGCGCCGTGGCCTCCAACGTCGAGGGCGGCAAGACCGTGTCGGCGGCGGCGACCCTCACCGTCATCGATCCGACGCCGTCTTTGCCGTCCTCTTCGGACCTGGCTCCCGTGGACGTCACGGGTCCTCTCGACGGGGGGACCACCGTGACGGTGCACGCGGGCGCGGCGCACAAGGGTCAGGTCCTGCGGGCGTGGGCGTGGTCCTCGCCGACGGATCTCGGACAGGTGACGACGGATGCCGCGGGCGACGCGATCGTCGATGTCTCCGCGCTCGAAGCGGGCCGCCACACCGTCGCGCTCACGCAGCCGAACGATCCGACCGTCCTCGCCTGGGGCACGTTCGAGATCCCGGTGCACCCGACCACGCTGCGCGACAACACGGAGCTGCGCACCACGGTGACCGCGAGCGATCTGTGGTCTCTCGATGCGCAGAAGTCCTCGGTGGACTTCGGCTCGGTCGAGCGGGGGACGCGTGCGACGGCGAACCTCGGCAAGGTCACCGTCGTGGATGATCGTGCCGCGCTGACGGGATGGACGCTCACCGCGACGGCCACGCCTTTCACCAGCGGCACCTACTCCGCCCCGGCGGACGCGCTCGGCATCCGACCGATGTCGTTCGCGGGCGAGGTCCTGCTGCCGGGTCTCGCCGTCGGCACGGGCGGAGGGGTCATCGCCACGGGCGCGGCCGGCGTGTCCACGGGGGTCGGCGGCGCGCGCTTCGACGCGGGCCTGGACTTCACACCGCCCAAGGATGCGCCCGTCGGTGTCTACCACTCGACGCTGACGCTGACGCTGATCGCGAAGTAGAACACGCGGGGCCCTCGCCGACGTCCGGGTCGGCGGGGGCTCCGTCGTCCGCTCCGGCCATCAGGCGTCAGGCGGGCGGTTGCGCGTCGCGGAGACCGCGCGTGAACGCCTCGACGATATCGAGTCGTCGCGACCGGTCCTGCGGCAGGTTGAGCAGGTGGCCAGTGAGCGGCCGCACGTCCAGGCCGGTGAACCGGCTCACCAGGTCGTTCGCGTCTGAGGGGATGAGATGCCGCCGAATGTCACGGCCGAGGAGATGCGCGCTGCTCTGGTTAGCGTCGAAGCCGTACAGTTCGCTGATGTCGATGTCGGCGCTGAAGAGACGATCGCTCGTTGACGGATCCTGCGCATACCAGTCGAAGGCAACAGCCAGATCCTGTGCGTCGCGATGGTCGCCGTGCGCACTTCTATCCGCCCACGCGCGGGTTTTGAGCAATGCATACCCCGAGGGTTGAGGAAGACGGACAGCTTCCCCGGTGGGAAGCGTCAGGATTGATGCTCGGTCGAACACCTCCTGGAATCCGAAGACGACGATGTCGTCATTGCGGGTCGATGGTCGGCTGAGGCCGCGGGGTTCCTCAGCGACATCGCCGAACGGGACGACATCGACATGCATACCGGCGACGCGAAAGGCGATTCCGTTCGACTGGATGGAGGTGAATGCCGATCCGATCCGCTCGAACTCGTTCCATGAGGCGATGGCGATTCCGAGGTCGAGGTCTGTGGTCAGGCGCGTCGGTGTCGTTCTTCCCAAGGCGGAATGGATGGCATCGCGACACCGTGCCCCGACCAGCAGGATTTTCCGAGGATCGATACCCGTCGTCGTGACCAGATCGTGGACGGCCGCCGCGACATCGTCCAGCAGTCGGAGGTCAATGCGCGCGCAGTCGAGCATTGTCGTTTCTCAGACGCTGGGCTGCTTCTCGTTCGCGAGAATCACCGGATGCCAGGAGATCGGCGTAGACCAGCAAAGGCGGCGCTTCTCGTAGTCGGGCAGATTCTCGCGTGCGCGCCGGGACAGGCTCGGTCCAGAACTTCTCGCGAAGGAACAGGGTCGGTGACTCGTCATCGCGCGCCCAGCGCCCCGCTTGGGCTGCATCGCGGGGGATGCCGTCGGCGTAGATGGTCCATGTGATGTTGCGTGCGATCCACGGTGCGACGGCTTCTCCGCTGAGATAGAGCGGTGGGCCGTCCGGAGAGAGGCGGGACGGGTCGAAAGTCCCACGAAAGGCTCGAGTGTTCTCCCGCGAGCCGAGTCCGCTCGTAAATGCTGCCGCCCATCCATCGATCAGCGAGTCGATGTTCCTCAGGGAACCGTGGTCGCGTGGGCCGAAGCGGTCGAGGAAGTTGGCTGATTCGAGAGCCACCAGCGTCTTCTGCGTGAAGCTCACGGAGGCTCCGGCGGCTCGCGCGAGGTCTTGGAGCCGTGCAGCGAGGAGGTCCGGCCAACTGATCACCGCAAGGATGACCTGCGACCGCTTTTCCGTGAACAGGGAGGCGCTCTTCGCGGGTTTACGGAGGCCGGTGGCGGAGTCGGGCGTCCGCCCGCGCACGTCGATCAGCGTGTCTCCGAGCGACAGGTAGCCGTTACCTGCCTCGTCGATGAAGTTGACGCCGATGTTTCGGAGCGCGTCCGCGTTGCGCGGCGTGACTCGGCTGCTCAGCGCGACGACAGGACCTTTCACGGGGAGAGGGAGGATGTGCTCCAGCTCCGTGAGGGTCAGAGGCGACACCGCAACCGCGGTGACCGTCTGCTGCTGCTTCCCGCGTGAAACGACGAGAGAGGTGACCGGGCTGTTCACCGTCGGCATGTTTCCGATGAGGTCGATGCCGTAGTCTCGCGCACGGCTCCGAATCTTCTCGCTGTCCATGATTTCCTCCGAGGAAAATTCTCCTACAAGGAGATCTTTCGCGCAAGGAAAATTCTCCTCGTGTGAAATCTGCCGTTCAGGCGTGCACGATCAACCAGTGCGCCACGGCATCCGTCTCGCCGGTGTTGTGCAGGCGGTGGGGGACCGAGCAGGGGTAGCTGATGGCATCCCCCGCCCGCAGGATCACGCGCTCGGCCTCGAAGTCGATCGTGAGTTCGCCGGCGACGACCGTCCCGACCTCATACCCCTCGTGGTGGAACAGGCCGTCAGCGCCGTGGGCGGAGGCGCCGGTCGGGTAGATCGATTCGAAGTAGTCGACACCGGGGGACGATCCGGGGGTCAGGCGACGGAACGAGACCCCGCTGTCGAGCACGATGACGGGCGACTGCCCCGCGCGCTGAAGGGTGAAGCCCGAGGGCCCGACGGGTTCGATGGGACGGTCGGATGCCGGGTCGAAAGCCGCCACGAGAGGAACGCCGAGGGCGTCGGTGATCGCGATGAGCCGCGAGACGCTCGGTTGCATCACCCCGCGCTCGATCTGCGACACGGCGCTGGGGGAGATGCCGAGCGTCTTCGCGAGAAAGCGGGCGGAGATGCCCCGGGCCTGACGGAGATCGCGGATGCGCGCCCCGACGGATGCCGACGGCTGGGGCGTCGCGGCCGCGCCCTGGTCGACGGCGTCGGCGAGGGGCGGCTGCGTCATGCCCCGAGTCTAGGGAGCCGCAGCGTGTGAAGGATCGACTTCACACGCTCGTTACACGAGCGAAACCAGCGGGGTTGTGTGAACCCATAACTTCACATCAGAGCTCCACTCCGGCCGCGGACTCCACGTCGTGGCATCCATCGTCCTGAGAGGAATGACATGACTTCCACACCGCTCACCGGCCCCCACGATCTCGTGGAGGCCGCCGGCCACCCCCACGGTGGCGGCAACATGAAGCCCGAGTACGACGACCGGCTCGCCAACGAAGACCTCGCCCCGCTGCGCAAGCAGAAGTGGACGAGCTACAACATCTTCGCCTTCTGGATGAGCGACGTGCACTCGGTCGGCGGCTACGTCACCGCCGGTTCGCTGTTCGCCCTCGGCCTGCAGTCGTGGCAGGTGCTCGTGGCGCTGATCGCCGGCATCGTGATCGTGCAGGTCTTCGCCAACATGGTCGCCAAGCCCAGTCAGAAGACGGGCGTCCCGTACCCCGTCATCAACCGTGTGGTGTTCGGCATCCGGGGTGCGAACATCCCCGCGATCATCCGTGGTCTCATCGCGATCGCCTGGTACGGCGTGCAGACGTTCCTCGCGGCCGAGTCGCTGAACATCATCTTCCTGAAGTTCGTGCCCGGGTCCGCCGCCCTCCTCGACGTCTCGTTCGCGGGGCTCTCGGCGCTCGGCTGGATCTCGTACGCGATCCTGTGGACCGCGCAGTTCCTGCTGTTCTGGAACGGCATGGAGGTCATCCGCCGCTTCATCGACTGGGCGGGCCCCGCCGTCTACGTCGTGATGATCGTGCTCGCGGTGTACCTCGTGTCGCAGGCCGGCATCCAGAACATCTCGTTCACCCTGTCGACCACCCAGCTCGACTTCTGGGCCTCGATCCCCGTGATGTTCGGCGCGATCGCGCTCGTGGTGTCGTACTTTTCGGGTCCGATGCTGAACTTCGGTGACTTCGCCCGGTACGGCAAGAGCTTCGCCGCCGTGAAGAAGGGCAACTTCTGGGGTCTGCCGGTCAACTTCGTGTTCTTCTCGCTGCTGACGGTCATCACCGCGTCGGCCACGGTGCCGGTGTTCGGTTCGCTCATCACCGACCCGATCAAGACCGTCGAGCAGATCGATACGCCCTTCGCGATCCTCCTCGGCGGCCTGACGTTCGTGACCGCGACGGTCGGCATCAACATCGTCGCGAACTTCATCTCGCCCGCGTTCGACTTCTCGAACGTCGCGCCGAAGAAGATCTCGTGGCGCGCCGGCGGCATGATCGCCGCGGTCGGTTCGACGTTCCTCATGCCGTGGAACTGGTACTCCAACAGCGACGCGATCCACTACTCGCTCGGCGTCCTCGGTGCGCTGATCGGGCCCCTCTTCGGCATCCTGATCGCCGGCTACTACATCGCCGCCCGCCAGCGCGTGAAGGTCGACGCGATGTTCACGATGGATGCCCAGGGCCCCTACTGGTACCGCAACGGCTTCAACCCGAATGCGGTCAAGGCGGTCATCGTGGCCGGTGTTCCGACGGTCGCGATCGCCGTCTTCCCGAAGCTGTTCGCCGACCTCGGTCTGTTCAACGTCTCGTGGATCAGCGACTACAGCTGGTTCATCGGCTGCGGCCTCGGCTACGTGCTGTTCCTGCTGTTCGAGCGCATCGACCCGCGGGTGCCGACGTTCGACGGTGAGACAGAGGGGATCTCCGACGGCACCGTCGAGGTGGCGGCCGCTGCCGAGGTCGAGGCCCTGGTGCTGGCACGGACGGTCGCGGATGCCGGGACCCCGGTGCCGGGCTCCGGAGCCGTCGCGCCCGATGCGCCCGTGGTGCTCGCGAAGACGACTCAGGATGCCGCGGTTCCGGAGCGCGGGACGGCAACGCCCGGGCGCCCGACCGCCGCCGGCCCGCGCGAGGCGCTCGCGTGAGGATCCTGCTCATCAACCCCAACACCTCCCGGGCGATGACCGCGAAGATCGCGGACGCCGCCCGGGGGGTGGCGGGGCCCGACGTGGTCGTCGACGCCGTGTGCCCGGCCGTGGGCGCGTCGGCGATCGAGAGCCACGTCGACGAGGTCGCTGCGGCGGCCGCCGTGGTCGAGCTGGTCGCCGCCGACCGCGACGGTGCGAACCCCGCCGACGCGTACGTGATCGCGTGCTTCGGCGACCCGGGACTCGACGCGGCGCGCGAGCTGGTGGACGCCCCGGTCGTCGGGATCGCCGAGGCGGCGATGCACCTGGCCGCGGTGTCGGGGCGGCACTTCGGCGTCGTCACGACGCTCAGCCGCACGCTCGGGCGTGCGCACGACCTCGTCGCGCGGTACGGCATGGAGCGGGCGTGCGTGTCGCTCGCGGCGACCGGGATCCCCGTGCTCGACCTCGAGGACACCGGCTCGGTCGCGGTGGAGACCATCGCGCGGTACAGCGCAGAGGCTGCGGCGGGCGGGGCTGACGTCATCGTGCTCGGCTGTGCCGGGATGGCGGACCTCTGCGCCGAGCTGTCGGCACGCGTCGGTGTCCCGGTCGTGGACGGGGTCGCGGCGGCGGTGGGGATGGCATCCGGGATGGTGCGGATGGGTCTCGGGACGAGCAAGCGCGACGAGTACGCGCTTCCCGCTCGTGGGGCAGGTGCGCCCACCCTTCCTCCCCAGGCAGCGAATCTCGAGGTGTTTGCATGAATGTTGATCACGGTTACATCTGCGAAACGCGGGGCGCTTAGCGTGGCCGGTATGAGCACACGGATCGCCGCGCGACGGGTCTATCTCGACGGGGAGTTCCGCCCCGCAACGGTCGTGAGCGAGGGCGGGGTCATCACCGCGGTCGAGCCGTTCGACGCCGCGGCCGAGACGGTGCTGCCGGGCGATTCCGTGCTCCTGCCGGGCCTCGTCGACTCGCACGTGCACCTCGACGAGCCGGGTCGTACCGAGTGGGAGGGCTTCGCGACCGGCACCGCCGCAGCCGCCGCCGGGGGCGTGACGACCATCGTCGACATGCCGCTGAACAGCCTCCCCGTGACGACCACGACGGATGCTCTGGATGCCAAGCGTGCGGCCGCCGCGGGAAAGCTCGCGGTCGACGTCGCCTACTGGGGCGGCGCGGTGCCCGAGAACCTCGGGTCGTTGCGCAAGCTCGCCGACGCCGGGGTCGTGGGCTTCAAGTGCTTCCTGTCGCCGAGCGGCATCGACGAGTTCGGGCATCTCGACGCCGATCAGCTCGAGCGCTGCCTCGCCGAGCTCGCCACCTTCGACGGTCTGCTGATCGTCCACGCCGAAGACCCCGCGCACCTGCACGCCGACGGCGCGCTCGGGCCGCACTACCGCGACTTCGAGGCCAGCCGCCCGCCCCTGAGCGAGAGGGCGGCCATCCGCCGCGTCATCGAGGCGGCGCGCCGCACGGGCGCCCGCGCACACATCGTTCACGTGGCCGACGGGGGAGCGCTCGACGACGTGCGCGCCGCGAAGGCTGAGGGCGTGCGGCTGACGGTCGAGACCTGCCCGCACTATCTGACGCTCGACGCCGACGCGGTGCCCGACGGGGCGGGCGCGTTCAAGTGCTGCCCGCCGATCCGCGGCGGCGACAACCGCGATCTGCTGTGGGCCGGGATCGTCGACGGCACGATCGACGCGATCGTCAGCGACCACTCGCCGGCGACCGTCGAGCTCAAGGGCAACCCCGACTTCGGCCTGGCCTGGGGCGGGATCGCGGGCCTGCAGACCGGGCTGTCGGCCGTGCACTCCACGGCCCGCGCCCGAGGCCTGGCGTTCGAGAGCATCCTGCCGCTCCTCACGGCCGGGCCCGCTCGCATCGCGGGTCTCGACGGACTCGGCGTCATCGAGACGGGCGCCCCGGCGCACCTCGTCGCGTTCGCCCCCGATGAGGAGTTCGTCGTGGATGCCGCCTCCCTCGAGTATCGCAATCCCGTCTCTCCGTGGCACGGCCAGACGCTCACGGGCGTCGTCCGAGAGACCTGGCTTCGCGGCGAGTCGGTGTACCGCCGCGGCTCCGCGGTGACGGAGCGCGGCGGACGCGAGATCCTGCGCGCAACCGCGGCGGTGGACGCGTGAGCGGTGGCGAGGCGCGCCAGGCCGCGTCCGAGGTCCCGGAGCTCGATCAGGCCGCACCCGAGGTCCCTGAGCCTGTCGAAGGGACCGGGCGCACCGCACCCGGTGTCGCACCCGAGGTCCCTGAGCCTGTCGAAGGGACCGGTCGCACCGGCTCGGGGGGTGGCTTCGACGAGCTCAGCCACCCTGGCCGCCCCGCGTCCCTTCCGATCCTGCAGCCCCACACCGGTCCGATCCCCGGCGACCACTACCTCGCCGCGACCCCGACCACCGTCCTCTGGGGTCGCCTTCCCTGCGCCACCGACGCCGCCGTGCTCGAGATCGCGCCCGGCGAGACCGTGACCTTCGACACCGTCAGCCACGAGGGAATCCTCGATGATCAGGGCAAAGACCCCGGCGCGTACTTCGCGGCCCACGGCGTGCCGCGCGAACAGGTGCTCGACGATGCGGTCGAGATCGCGGCATCCGTTCTCCGCGACCCCGTCGCCGACGGACCCCACGTGGTCGTCGGTCCGGTGCACGTGACCGGAGCGCACCCGGGCGACCTGCTCAAGATCACCGTCGAGACCCTCGTGCCGCGCGTGCCGTACGGCGTGATCTCGAACCGCCACGGCAAGGGCGCGCTCGTCGGCGAGCTGCCGCGCGGTGAGCACAACGTCAGCGTCTTCGCCGCGGTCGACGAGCGGGGTGGCATCCTGCACGGAACCCTTCCGGTCGTCGAGGGCGGCGAGCCCGTCGTGGCGTTTCCCCTCGCGCCGTTCCTCGGCACGATGGGTGTTGCGGTCGCGGGCCACGAACGCCCGCACTCGGTGCCCCCGGGAACCCACGGCGGCAACATCGACATCAACCTGCTCGTCGAGGGCACCACCCTGTTCCTCCCCGTCCAGGTCGAGGGCGCGCTCGCGTACGTCGGCGATCCGCACTTCGCGCAGGGCGACGGCGAGGTGGCGCTCACCGCTCTCGAGGCCTCGCTGCGCGCCACGCTCCGCTTCGAGGTGATCCCCGCGGATGCCGCTCGCGCGGCGTTCGGCGAGGTCACGGGTCCGCTGGTCCGGACGCCCGAGTACCTCGTGCCCACCGGGATGCACGTCGACCTCGACGAGGCGATGCGCGCGTGCGTGCGTGCCTCGCTCTCCCTGCTGAACGGGCGGTGGGGAATGGACGAGCACCTCGCCTACGCCTACCTCAGCGCGGCAACCGACTTCGACATCTCGCAGGTCGTCGACATCGTCTCGGGCGTGCACGCGCGGATCCGCGAGGCGGACTTCGCGGGCGTGCCGTCGGTGGAGCCCGAGGCCGTGGCATCCGGTAACGACGCAGACGGGAGTGCGGCATGAGGGCCCCGCGTGGTCGGCGCCAGGATCGAGTGTCCAAGACACGCCGTATCGAGGGGGCCGCAAACGGCGTTTCTTGGACACTCGCCGCCGCGAGACCCCTTCCGCGCCAGAAGTCCGAAGGAGACGACGTATGACCCCCGCTCTCGCCGCCGCCCTCGCCCGCGCCGAGGCCTACACCGCCGCATGCGGTCCGATGCCCGCCGCTGAAGGTCGAGTGTCCAAGACACGCCGTATCGACCGGGCCGCTAGCGGCGTGTCTTGGACACTCGATCGCAACGAGAGGGGCGCGCGATGACAGATGCCACGATCCCCGCCGACCTCCGCGACGCCTTCGACGCGTACGAGCGCGCGATCGTCGCGAATGACCTCGACGCCCTCGACGCCTTCTTCGCGCCGGGGCCCGACACGCTCCGCGGCGACCCCGCGGGCCTGCTCGTCGGACACGACGCGATCAGTGGGTTCCGCTCGCTCCGCGGCGGTGTCCCCCCGCGCGACATCACCGACGTGCACTATCGCCCGCTCGGGCCCGACGTCGCCCTGCTCATGTCGGTCTCGCGCTTCCGCGGCGGGGGCCGGGGCCTCCAGACGCAGGTGTGGCAGCGCATCGACGGAAGCTGGCTCATCACCGCGGCCCACGTCGCACCGCGCACCCCGCCCCTCGACCGTTCGATCTGGCGGAGCGTGGGCGATCCCTTCCTCCAGGGCGCGTGGGAGGGGCCGCTCGCGGGACTCACCGTCGCGGTGAAAGACCTGTTCGCCATCGCGGGCTTCCGCATCGGGGCGGGCAACCCGACCTACCTCGAGGGGGCACGGCCCGAGAAAGCCACCGCACCTGCCGTCGCCGACCTCCTCCGCGCCGGAGCGTCGCTCCGCGGCATCGCCCGCACCGACGAGTTCGCCTACTCGATCGCCGGCGACAACGTGCACTACGGCACCCCGCCCAACGGCGCGGTCGTCGGGGCGCTCCCCGGCGGGTCCTCCAGCGGACCGGCATCCGCCGTCGCCGCGGGACACGCCGACATCGGCCTGGCCACCGACACCGCCGGGTCCATCCGCGTGCCGGCGTCGTACCAGGGACTGTGGGGACTGCGGACGACGCACGACCTCGTTCCGCGGCAGGGCATGCTCCCGCTCGCCCAATCGTTCGACACGATCGGCTGGCTCACCCGTGACGGCGACACGCTCGAGCGCGTGGCCGAGTGGTGCCTGAGCTACGACGGGTCGGCGTCGACCGAGAACGTCTACGGTGCGTCCGGCGACGACCTGCCGTGGCGGTTCCTCGTCCCCGAGGAGATCCTCGCGTGCGTCGAACCGGCGACCCGCGAGGCGTTCTCGAAGATGTTGGCCGCGCTCGCGGCATCCGACGAACCGCCGCCTTTCCGCGCTGTCGAGGCGGGCGATTTGGATGCCGCCTTCACGACGTTCCGTACCGTGCAGGGGGCCGAAGCCTGGCGCAACAACGGCGAGTGGCTGCGGGCGCACCCCGGGGCCGTGGGTTCGGCGGTCGCCGAGCGCTTCGACATCGCCGCGCGGATCACCGCCGCAGCCGAGGCCGATGCGCGCCGAGATCTCGAGCCGATCGCGGCGCACCTGGCCGAGCTCGTCGACGGGGCCGTGCTGATCTTCCCGACCGTGCCCGGCCCCGCGCCGCAGCGCACCGCTGACGTCGACGCGGTCCGCGCGGCCACTCTTCGCATGACGGCACCGGCCGCGATCGCGGGTCTCCCCTCGATCTCGGTGCCGCTGCTGACGGTCGACGGCGCGCCCGTCGGCGTGTGCCTCGTGGCGCGCGCGGGCACAGACATCGCGCTGGTGCGTCTGGCTCGGCGTCTCGCGGCGCTGGTCGAGGCGGGGAGCGGGCGATGACCGGCGCGCGCTGTCCCGCGCTCCGGATGATCCGCCCTCTGGCCGCGCATCGCGGGCGTCCGCCGCGGCGATCCGTCGAAATCTCCGGAGCCCGGCACAGTCCCCTCCGACTCACTATCCCTGAAACCCACCCCCGCACCACGGAGTCCCGATGACCCACCTCCCCGGCCCGATCGACCCGCCCGCCCGCCTGCTGATGGGCCCCGGCCCGATCTCGGCGTACCCGAGCGTGCTGCGCGCGATGGGAGCCCCGCTCGTCGGGCAGTACGACCCGTTCATGACCGCGACGATGAACGAGACACAAGAGCTCTACCGGCAGGTCTGGGGCACCGCGAACGACGCGACGCTCCTCATCGACGGAACGAGCCGCGCCGGCATCGAGGCCGCGATGGTCTCGCTCATCCGCCCCGGCGACCGCGTGCTCGTCCCCGTCTTCGGCCGCTTCGGACACCTTCTCGCCGAGATCGCGGAGCGCGCGCTCGCCGAGGTGCACACGATCGAGGTGCCGTGGGGCCAGGTGTTCCCGGTCTCGACGATCCGCGAGGCCGTCGAGCGCGTCAAGCCGCACCTCGTCGCGTGCGTGCAGGGCGACACGTCGACCACGATGCTCCAGCCGCTCGACGAGATCGGCGAGATCTGCCGCGCCCACGACGCCCTCTTCTACACCGACGCCACGGCCTCCCTCGGAGGCAACGCGTTCGAGATGGATGCCTGGGGCCTGGATGCCGCGACCGCAGGCCTGCAGAAGTGCCTCGGCGGACCCTCGGGTTCGGCGCCGATCAGCCTGTCCGACCGTGCCGTCGAGGTTGTGCGCTCGCGCGCCCGGGTCGAGGCAGGGATCCGGGAGGAGGGGGATGCCGTGGCCTCCGACTTCATCCGCTCGAACTACTTCGACCTCGCGATGATCCTGGATTACTGGGGCCCGCGGCGCCTGAACCACCACACCGAGGCGACCACGATGCTCTACGGCGCGCGGGAGTGCGCGCGCGTGCTGCTGCTCGAGGGTCGTGACGAGGTCATCGCGCGGCACCAGCTGCACGGCGACGCGATGCTTGCCGGCGTCGGGGGCCTCGGCCTGACCGTCTTCGGCGACGTCGCGCACAAGATGACGAACGTCGTCGCCGTCGAGATCCCCGAGATGGTCGTCGGCGACGCCGTGCGGTCGGAGCTGCTGAGCGACTTCGGCATCGAGATCGGCACGTCGTTCGGCCCGCTGCACGGACGCGTCTGGCGCATCGGCACGATGGGCTACAACGCCCGGAAGGATGCCGTGCTCACCACCCTCGCCGCCCTTGAGACGGTGCTGCGCCGCCACGGCGCGTCGGTGCCCGCGGGTGGCGGCGTCGAGGCCGCGCAGGACGTGTACGGGGCGGCAGCCTCGTGACGCCCGTAACCTCCCGCCCCGCCGCCGCCCGCCCCGCCCTCTCCCGCCCCACCTCCTTCGCTGACTTGCGCCAAACGCCCGCCGAGCCCCGGTCGCCGCGGACATATGACGCCAGTCACCGCGCTGGTCGTGGCCGTCACACGCCGACCGGCCGGGCCGGCGGAAGGCAGCGTCCATGAGCACCACCACTCGCCTCCAGGTCGAGCCCGAACGCATCTCCGCGGCCGCGCGCCGCGTCATGGGGCGCTGCGAGGAGCTCGCGCGCGTCACTGCGACGCCCGGCAGCATCACGCGCGTGTACCTGTCGCCCGAGCACGCCCGGGTGAACCGCCTCGCCGCCGAGTGGATGCGCGAGCTCGGCATGACCACCCGGCAAGACGCGGCGGGCAATCAGGTCGGCCGCCTCGCTCCCGTCGGGGCCCCCGACGCTCCCGCCCTCATGCTCGGTTCGCACCTCGACACGGTTCCGGATGCCGGCCGCTTCGACGGCATCGTGGGTGTGCTGATGGCTCTCGAGGTCGTGCGACTCCTCCGCCGGGTGGACGACGAGGGCACGGTGTCGAGTCCCTTCCCGTTCGCTCTCGAGGTGATCGCGTTCTCAGACGAGGAGGGCACCCGCTTCGGCAAAGCGCTGCTGGGCTCCTCGGCCGTCGCCGGGCAGTGGGACGAGTCGTGGTGGGACCTGATGGATGCCGACGGCTCCACGCTCCGCGAGGCGTTCCGCGAGTTCGGCCTCGATCCGGGCCGCATCGGCGAGGCCGCGCGTCGGTCCGACCAGCTCGTGGGCTATCTCGAGGCGCACATCGAGCAGGGGCCCGAGCTCGACCGGGCGGGTCTTTCGCTCGCGGCGGTGTCGTCGATCGCGTCTGCGCGGCGGTTCCAGCTCGTCGTCGAGGGAGAAGCACGGCACGCCGGCGGCACACCGTACGACATGCGCCGCGACGCCCTCCTCGGGGCGAGCGAGGCGGCGCTCGCCGTCGAGCGCATCTGCCGCGGCGAGCATCACATCATCGGGACGGTCGGGCAGCTCGAGGCGTTCCCGGGTGCTGTGAACGTCGTGCCCGGTGAGGCGCATTTCTCGCTCGATCTGCGCGGCGAGTTCGACGAGACCCGCGACCACACCTGGGACGCGATATCGGCGGAGTTGGATGCCATCATGGGCCGCCGTGGTCTCCGCTGGCACGCGCGTGAGGTGCACAGCGCCCCGGCGGTGTTCTGCGAGCCGCTTCTGCAGGACGTCGTGCGGGCGGGGATCGGTGGGGATGCCCCGACCCTGTTCAGTCGTGCGGGGCACGATGCCATGTCGATCGGGGCGATCACCGGTGTGGGGATGCTGTTCCTCCGAAACCCGGAGGGGATCAGTCACCACCCCGACGAGGCCGTCTCCGCCGCCGATGTCGCGGCGGGGATCCGGGCACTCGCCGAGGCGGTGCTGGGGTTAGGGTCGGAATGCGCGTAAGAGACGTTTCCGTGTCGACGGCATCGCGGCGTCGGTTTCGACAAAGCCACGACATCCCCTCACAGACCCCGAGTGGGGACCATTATCGCTAGCAACTCGAAGGGCTGAGGGCGTAGATGGCGGAGTAGCCGAGGGTGTCGACCGAGAAGCTGGTGACTCCGGCGGGGGATTTTTTGGTCCAGGCTCCGCCTTTGGCGCTTTGGTAGAGGTAGTGGTCGCTGCCGAGGAAGTATCCGTAATAACCGTTGCTGTAGCAGAGGCCGACGGAGGTCGCGGTGACGCCCGCAGGGAGGGCGGGGAAGTAGGAGTTGTTGAGCTCCAGACCGACGGTCGTTCCGGTTGTGTAGATGGCGGAGTAGCCGAGGGTGTCGACCGAGAAGCTGGTGACTCCGGCGGGGGATTTTTTGGTCCAGGCTCCGCCTTTGGCGCTT
>NZ_JBFBJJ010000018.1:0-9828 GCF_040686055.1 Microbacterium sp. NPDC086615 | reverse complement strand
CGGCGGGGGATTTTTTGGTCCAGGCTCCGCCTTTGGCGCTTTGGTAGAGGTAGCCGTCGCTGCCGAGGAAGTATCCGTAATAACCGTTGCTGTAGCAGAGGCCGACGGAGGTCGCGGTGACGCCCGCAGGGAGGGCGGGGAAGTAGGAGTTGTCGATCTCTAAACCGACGTCCCTTACGGATGGGGCCGAAACTGTCGCCGTGGTCGTGCCCTGTCCGCAGACGGCATAGACCGCGCCCGAACCTCCGACGGCCGGCACGTTGATCGCCGGCAGACTCACACGCCCATTCGACCCGCTCACCTGCGTATTCGTCGTCGTGCCATCGGAGAACTTGTAGCCGTTGCTCAGCGTGGTCGTGACGCTCTTCCCCGCCGTCGCGACGCCGTTGACGGTCACCGTCACGTACGCGCCGGTGATCGTGCCGCAGGCGGTGCCGTTGTAGGTCGACTTGTCGAAGGTGAGTGTCGTCGTGCCCGAAGCCGAAGCTACCGGCGCAATGCTCGCTGCCGCGATGACCGGGACGGACCATGCGGCGCCGGCGAGAACCGTGCGGCGCGTGGGGGAAGGGGCAGCGTTGTGCTGCTCGATGTCGTGTGACATGGGAGACCTTTCGGATGGGGTGGCGCCCAGCTTTCGGGTGCTCTGACACAGGTGCCAAACGTGGGTTTTCATCGCCGCCGAGGGTGACGACACGGCGGTGGTGTTGGCATCCGGAGTCTGTGAAGTGTGAACGCGGAGGTGATTGATTCGGGGGTTGGCGGAGCGCGCGGGCGAAGGGCGGCGAGGGTGGAACGACACCTATCGAGAACGGAGCCGCGTGACCCGGAACATGCGCGCCGAGGGGGCTGCGGTCGTCGAGTGGTTTGCGCAGCGTTCGCTCGTCGCGACACCGGTCTCGCAGGGGTCGCCTGTGCTCATCGTCGACGAGTCCGAGGTCGCCGGCGTGGTGGTCCGTCGGCTCTGGCACACCGCCCTGACGATCGAGCCGGCGCCGAGCTCGCGGAAGGGTTCGACTCTCGTGCTGCAGGCGGAGGGGTCGGTCGGGTTCGGTCTCGCGGGTTGCGCCGTCCATCTCGAGGCGGGGGACGCGCTGGTCTATCCCGATGCCGACTTCGTCGGGGTGCGCGCCACTCGACCCACGGCGCGTATCGAGGTCGCGTCGGCCCACCGGTTGCTCGAGGAGTCGGCCCAACTGCCCGGGGCCGATGACGGACCGGTGTGGCGGGCTTTGGCATCCACCGTCAACTCGATCCTGAACGGCGACCACCGCTTGGGCGTCCACGCCGAGTCAGCGCTCGGACGCGCGATCGAAAGCCTGTGCACGGCGCTCATCGCCGGGCGGGCGGGGGCGGATGCCGAGGCCTCGGGGTTCCGCTCGGCCCAAGCCACCTTCGCCGCCGCGACGCGCCTGCTGACCGAACGCGCCCCCGACCCGCGGTTCACGGTCGAAGAGCTCGCCGATGCCTTGGACGTCTCTCGGCAGTATCTCGCGCGCGTCTTCGCCCGGCACGGACACACCGCCAGTGCCGCTCTCCGCGCTCGACGCCTCGAACTCGCCGACGCGCTCGGGGCGAGCGGTCTTCCGCCCGACGAGGTGGCGCGGCGTTCGGGGTTCCCTTCCGCGAGGGCTCTGTCGCGGGCGCGGAGGGAGCGGGACCTGCGGACGTGAGCCCGTGCAGCCGCGCCGAGAGCGCCACACTCCTCTTGGTGGCGAGCTTTCCCGTGGATCAACGGGCTCGTTGTTCTCGTTTACGGACCGTAACCAAGAACAACGAGCCCGTTAATCCATGTTGTGAGCCCCAACCGAGATCACGGGGGTCAACGCAGTCCACGAACCCCGCACTGGCCCGCACCCCCGCCGCGATCCGCGCGACAGAATCGACGCATGACTGAGGCCGTTGGCATCCTGAATCTGACCGCTTTCGCCGCGGAACCCGGTGGGGGCAATCCGGCGGGCGTCGTGCTTGACGCGAGTGCGCTGACCGACGCCGACATGCAGCGGATCGCGGCCGAGCTCGGCCACCCCGAGACCGCGTTCGTCACGGGCCGCGACGGCGACAGGGTGTCGGTGCGGTACTTCTCTCCGGATGCCGAGGTGCCCTTCTGCGGCCACGCGACGATCGCGACCGCGGTGGCGTTGGCCGAGCGGTCGGGCGTCGGCTCGTGGGTGTTCGCGACCCCCGCGGGCGACGTCGACGTGGTCACGACCGGGGAGCCGGGCCGTATCGCCGCGGGCTTCACCAGCGTCGAGCCGCACGTCGCCGACCTCGACACCGAGGTGGCCGCCCGGCTCCTCGACCTGCTGGGCCTCGCGGACGACGACCTCGACCCGCGGATGCCACTCGCGCAGGCCTTCGCCGGAAACGTGCACCCCGTGGTGTCGGTGCGCTCGGCAGCCACCTTCGACGGGTTCGGCTACGACCCGCTACCGGTGCGCGCGCTGATGGACGAGCGCGGGTGGGCGGGCACGGTCACCGTGATCCACGTCGCGGGCGAGATCGGCGACGGTATGACCGTCGAGGCGCGGAACATCTTCCCGGTCGGCGACATCCTCGAAGACCCCGCGACGGGCTCCGCCGCCGCCGCGCTCGGCGTCTACCTGCGCGACCGCATCGCCGTGCCCGCGCCCTTCCGGTTCACGGTGCGGCAGGGGCGGCACATCGGTCGGCCGAGCATCCTCGAGGTGGACGTGCCGCCGAGCGGTGGCATCCGGGTGTCGGGAACGGCTGTGCCGCTGGCGGGGTGAGCGGGTTTGGGGCGCGATTATCCGTTTGGGGCGTGAAATTCCCCGCCCCAAACGGACGAACGCGCCCCAAACCCGGCTACGCCGTCCCGCCGGCCAACCTCCACACGCGATCGCGCGAGAACGGCAGCTCGTAGCCGCGACGGCCGAGGGCGCGCGAGACGGCGTTGCCGATCGCGGCGCCGACCGGGTTGTACGGCGATTCGCTCATCGACTTCGCGCCGAAGGGGCCCAGGGTGTCGTCGGTCTCGGCGAAGTAGACCTCGGTGTCGGGGACGTCGGCGAACTGCGGCACGCGATACGTGCGGAACACGGGGTTCTGCACCACGCCGTCCTCGAGGTACACCTCTTCGTACAGCGCGCCGCCGAGGGCCTGCGCGGCCCCGCCCTCGATCTGCCCGCGGCACTGCGCGGGGTTGATCACCACACCGGCGTCGGCGGACTGGATCGACTGCAGCACCCTCACCGCTCCCGTCTCGGGGTCGACGGCCACCCGCACGGCGTGGACGTTGAAGGCGAGCGAGCGGACCTCGCCGAACTCTGCGCCGTCGGCCGTGAGCCCGTGCTCGTCGCACATCGTCGCCGGCGCGGCCGCGACGATCCGCTCCCACGTGACGAGCTCGTCTCCAGCCAGGACACCGGATGCCACCAGCTCGGCGGAGGCGGCATCCCCTCCGGCGAGCTCGGCGGCGATGTCGATCATGCGCCGCCGCAGCATCGAACAGGCGACGTGCAGCGCCTTGCCCGCGACCGTGGTGCCGGCCGACGCGAAGGCTCCGGTGTCGTGGCGGACGGCGTCGGTGTCGGCCGTCCACAGCTGCAGGCGCTCGTGCGGCGCCTCGAGCACCGTCGCCGCGATCTGCCGGTGCACGGTCGAGGTGCCGTTGCCGAACTCCGCCGTGCCCACCCGCAGCAAGTAGGTGCCGTCGGGGCGCAGGGTCGCGGTCGTGTGCGCGATGTGCCCGCGCGGGGCCATCGTCGCGATCATCGCCGCGGCCATGCCCTCGCCGACGAGCCACCCCTTCGGTGCCTCGGTGCCGTTGCCGCGGCGCAGCGCGTCCTGGGCCAGATCGAGACACTGGTCGAGGCCGTAACTACCCCAGATCAGGTCTTCCTCGTACTTCTCGTCGTCGTCGGGGTGAAGGGGGTCGCCCTCCTTCACCGCGTTGATGCGGCGGAGGTCGAACGGGTCGATGTCGAGCTCCTGGGCGAGGGCGTCCATCGCCGACTCCACCGCGAACACGACCTGCCCCAGCCCGTAGCCGCGGAACGCGCCCGACGGCGGGTTGTTCGTGTACACCGCCTCGGCGTCGATCCACTTCGTCGGCACCCGGTACAGCGTCGTCGACTCGGCGCACGAGTGGAACAGCACGCCGATCGCATGGTTGCCATAGGCGCCGGTGTCGCTCAGCACGTCGATCTTCATCGCGGTCAGGCGCCCGTCGGCATCCGCTCCCAGCGTGGTGCGTACGCGCATCGGATGCCGGAGCGAGGCCCGCACGAACTGGTCGGTGCGCGAGAACTCGTACGCCACGGGGCGGCCGAGTTTCAGCACGGCGAGGGCCGTGAGGTCTTCGGTGAACAGTTCCTGCTTGCCGCCGAAGCCGCCGCCGACGCGGGTCGCGAACACGCGGATGCGGTCGCGCTCCAGGCCGAAGATGTGCGCGAGCTCGTTGCGGGCGAGGAAGGGCACCTGCGTCGACGAGCGGATCACGAGACGGCCGTCGTCGTCGAGCCAGCCGACGGCGCCGTGGGTCTCGAGCGCCGCGTGCGTGACGCGCGACGAGGTCCACTCGCCCGTGACGGTCGCGTGGCTCGCGGCGAGAGCCGCGTCGATGTCGCCGCCGTGGCCGGTGTGGAACCCGGCGACGACGTTGCGTCCGGCATCCATCACCCGCTCCTCGGGCGTGCGGTCGGGGTGCAGGAGCGGGGCGCCGGGGGTTCGCGCCTCTTCGGGGTCGAAGACCGCGGGCAGCACGTCATAGACGACACGGACCGCGCGGACGCCGGCATCCGCCGCCTCCGCCGTCTCCGCGACGACCGCCGCGACCCGCTGGCCGACGTGGCGCACGACGTCGTCGAGCATCCGCGTGTCGTCGGGGTCGTCGGTGCGGTGCTCATGGCGACCCGTGGAGTAGCGGATGTCGGGGACGTCCTCGTGCGTGAACACCGCGACGACGCCGGGGACGGCGAGGGCCGCCGCGGTGTCGATCGCGACGATCCGCGCGTGCGCGTGGGGCGAGGTGACGACGCGCAGCACGAGCGGGGGCCCGCCGGGCACCGGTTCGTCGAAAGTGAACGGTTCGCGGCCCTGCACGATGCGCCGCGCGGCCTCGGGGATGGTCGATGAGCCCACGCGGCCGTCTGCTGCGCCTGGGCGTGGTTCATCTGCATGACCCGTGGGGCAGGAGTGATCTGTTGGGGCGGCAGGGAGGGCCGTGCGGTCATGGGTCATGCATCCGGACCGCTCCGCTTGCGCGGCACCGGCGCCGGTCTCGCGCACGGGCCCCAGGACCGACTCGCGGATCGCCGCGCGGATCGGGCGGTAGCCCGTGCAGCGGCAGAGGTTCCCCTTCATACGGCGGTCGAGGTCGGGAAGGTCGGCGGCGGTCAGGGTTGAGGCCGTGACGCTCATCCCGGGCGTGCAGAACCCGCACTGGAAGCCGAAGCCGGAAGCCAGAGCCTCCTGCACGGGGTGCAGCTCGTCGCCGGGCGCGAGGCCCGCGGCGGTCGTGATCGCACGCCCCTCGAGACGCATCGCCGGGATGATGCACGAGTGCGTCGGCTCGCCATCGAGGAGCACGGAGCACGCGCCGCAGTCGCCCGCGTCGCAGCCCTTCTTCACCTCGACGTGGCCGGCCTCGCGCAGCAGCGTGCGCGCACTCTGACCGGGGCGGGGCTCGGCGTCGACCGGCTCCCCGTTGACGTGGAACTTCACGCGGTGCCCTCCCGTTGCGCCCCGACCTGGCACCCTGCGTGCCGCGCTCCGGAGGAAGCCGGCAGAATCCCCGTGCCGCAGCCCGCGGTGCGCGCCGCGCCGCCCGGAACTCCGGAGCGCGGGACGGCGACGCGGCGTGCCGCGCTCACGCGTTGCCCTCCGCGAGGTCGCGGGCGAACGCCGCGCGCAGCCGCTCGGCGAGCACGACACTCACGCCGCGCCGCCAGTCAGCGCTGCCCAGCGGGTCGGTGTAGAAGTCGGTCGCGGAGGCCACGGCATCCCGAAGCTCTCCGGCACCCGGAACGCGGACGAATCTCAGCACCCGCGGGCGTCGGACGGCGGCGGTGACGACGAAGACCGCCGAACCGTCCGGATCGACGCGCGCGGTCACGACCGCCCCCGAGCGGCCGAGTTCGGCGAGCGCGATCTTCTGCAGCCCGACGCGCGAGCGCAGCGCGTGCATCGGGATGTCGAGGGCGCGCACCACCTCGCCCGGGGCGAGCGAGGTCGCCTGGTTGTCGATCACCAGGTCGGCCACCGCGATCACGCGCTCGCCGCCGTCGGGCGTCCAGATGAGGGCCGTGGCATCGAGGGTCGACAGCATCGCGATCATCGCCCCGGCCGCGAAGGCCTGACAGACGTTACCGCCGACGGTCGCGGTGTTCCAGATCTTGAACGACGCGAGGAGGGCATCGGCGGACGGGCGGGCGAGCGCGAGCGAGGTCCACTCGGCGGGCGCCTCGGTCTCGGCCCAGGCGAGAAGGCGGGCGATCGTGCAGGTCGCGCCGATGCGCAGGCCGTCGGGCGTGATCTCGACGTCGGGCCAGCCGAGGGTCGTGAGGTCGACGAACCCGGTGGTCGTCGGCTGCGGCTCGCTCATCAGCCAGGTGCCGCCCGCCATGACGACCTCACCGGGCGCGAGCGCGAGATCGGCGCGCGTGCGCGCCGGGCGGAACGAGGTGACGGTGGTGATGTCCATGTCAGCCCGCCAGGATCCTGCCCGACCAGCGGCCGTCGGAGAGCGTGTAGTGCTGGCGCGTGCTCTGCCCGATTGGGTCGCCGCGCCAGAACGTCAGGGTGACGGGACGCAGGCGGAAACCGACCCAGCGCGAAGGCGGGTCGAGCGTCGGGTGTGCGGCGTCGAACTCGGCCCACAGGTGCTGACGCGCGGCGGTGTCGAGCTGTGCGTTCTCGCGCGTGTTCAGCCACGCCAGCAGCTGCAGGTAGCGCGAGCGCTGGGCGTAGACCGCCGCGGCCTCCGCGGGGGTCACGCGCTCGACGATTCCCCGGACGACGAGCTGGCGCCCGACCTCGGGCCACGCCACGGCCATCGCGGCCACCGGGTTCGCGGCGATCTCGGCGACCTTCGCGCTCGCCTCATCGGTGTGGAAGGTCAGGCCCGCGGCATCCCTGTCGCTGATGAGCACATGGCGGAGGGACGGGATGCCGTCGAGCCCAATGGTCGAGAGGGCGGCGAGGGGGCGCAATTCGCTGTCGTGCGACGGCAGCCACCGAACCATGAGCGCGATCGGGTCGGCGACGAGCACGTCGGTGGCGTCGACATCAGAACCGAAGGTGGTGCCGGCCGTGATCATGGGTCCTCCCGGATGCTGGGGTACGGCCGAGCGTAGGGACGCCGCGTTTCGGCGATGTTGCCACCACGAACATTTGTCGAAACACGGCGTCCGTACACTCCCGGCCATGAGCTCGCTGCCCCTCATCGACGTGTGCCCCAAGCGCATGGAATACGGCCCGTGCGGGGGTGTCGGCTTCGACGGCTCGTGCGAGATCGACGCCGCCCATCGCTGCGTGTTCCTCCCCCGTCCGACGGTGCCGTGGACCGGCGTCGACCGCACGACCCCGGTCGGCCCCGGCCCGCGAACCGCAGCGGCGGCGGACACCCTGGCCTCTCTCGACACCCGTCCGTGGGTCGTGGCCGACCTGCCGGCGCGGGCGCTGAGTGTGGCATCCATCGACGGCTGCGCCGCTGTCCTCTCGGGAGAGGTGGATGCCGTCCTCGCCGGCGACGCGGGAACCGCGCGCGTGCAGTTCCCTCCCGCCTACCGCGCGCACCTGTTGCAGCGACGGGGGCTGCGCGTCTGGACGGGGCTGAACATGCGCGACCGCAATCGCGTCGCGATCGAGGGGGAGCTCGCGGCGCTTGCCGTCGAGGGGGTGGCTGGGGTGCACTGCGTCACGGGGGACCACACTCAGACGGGTCACCGGCCGGACGCCGCCCCCGTGTTCGACCTCGACTCGACCGAGGCGGCGGCGCTCGCGCGGGCGGCGGGGCACGTCGTGTCGGTGGCCGGGTCGCCCGCGGCCCCGCCGGTGGAGCGCCGCGCCGCGCGGCTGCGCGAGAAGCTGCGGGCGGGTGCCGACGTGTGCTTCGTCAACCACGCGGGCGGCGCGGAGCCGGTGCGGCGGTTCATCGACGAGGTGGGGGAGCCGGTGCGGTACATCCCCTGCGTTCCGGTGGTCGTCGACCACGCCTCGGCCGCACTGCTCGAGTCGTTCACGACGCTGGTGCTGCCGGACGGGTTCCTGTCGCGCGTCCGCAGTGCCGCAGTCCCTCGTGCCGAGGGAATCGCTCTCGCGGTCGCGCTCGCGGAGGAGATGCTCGCGATCCCCGGGGTGGTGGGCGTGAACCTCTCCGGCGGTCGCGAGGGCGCCGAGGAGTCGTTCGCCGAGGCGCTGGCGGAGGTCGCGCGGCGTCTGCGGTGAGGCGCGGGGCGGCCGTGCCGTGCGGGGCGGGACGGGCGGGGCGTGGGGCGTGGGGTCGTGCGTCGCGGGCCGTCGCCAGCCGATGGGCGTTGAGTGTCCAAGACACGCCGCAATTCGGTGCGGGGTTACGGCGTGTCTTGGACGCCCAACAGGAGGGGTGGCGCGCGGCGCGCGGCGCGGGGCGTTTGGAGCGAGCGCCCCGCCCCGGGGCCGCGCGTGCCAGCCGCGAGTTCGTTGAGTGTCCAAGACACGCCGTTATGCGCGCGGGAGTTGCGGCGTGTTCTGGACACTCAACGAGAGGAGCGGGAGGGAGGGGGCCTTGCCGTGGAAGTAATATGCGCGCATACTAAATACGTGCGAACACTTGCCTCCGTCACCCGTGAATCGACCGCCTCGCCCTCGGCGTTCTTCGCGCGCTGGGTCGATCACGACTCGTGGCGCGAGTGGTCGCCCGACACCGAGTGGGCGCGCGTCGAGGGTGAGGTGCGGCAGGGGGCGCGTGGCATCCTGAAGCCCGTCGGTGGTCCGCGCACGGCCTTCGTGATCGCCGAGCTCGAGCCCGACCGCGTCTACACCGACGTCAGCCGCGTTCCGGGAGCCCGACTGACGTTTCGGCACCGGGTCGACGCCACCGCGGGCGGGTCGCGGGTGGCGGCCGAGGTGACGCTGGAGGGACCGCTGTCGTGGCTGTGGGCGCGCACCGCGTTCTCGGGGTTCGAACGCTCGGTGCCTGCCGACCTCGACCGGCTCGTCGCTCTCGTCGAGACGGTGCGCGCGCGATGATCGAGGGATGACGACTCCCCTCGACAGTCGGTTCGCCTCCGGCGACGCCAGCCCGGGATTCCTGCTCTGGCAGGTGACGAACCGGTGGCAGGCGGCGATCCGCCGCGCGCTGGCGCCGCACGAGGTCACGCACGTGCAGTTCGTGCTGCTGGCGGTGCTGACGTTCGGCGACTCCGACGAGGGCATGACGCAGGCCGCGCTCAGCCAGCGTGCGGGCGCCGACCCGATGATGGTGTCGCAGGTGATCCGCGCGCTCGCCGAGCGGGATCTCGTCGAACGGCGACAGGATGCCACTGACCGCCGCGCCGTCCGCGTCCGGGCCACGGCCGCCGGGCGTGAGCTGGCGCGCGCGGCGAATCGCGCCGTGGAGGACGTCGACGAGGAGTTCTTCGGGCCTGACGCGACGGCGTCTCGCCCGATGGTCGAGCACCTCGCCGCGGCGCTGGCGCGCTCGCTCGCGTAGGCGACTCTGAGCGTCGAGTGTCCAAGACACGCCGTCATGCGCGGGGGAGTTACGGCGTGTCTTGGACACTCAACGGAAGTGGACGTCGCGATCGACGATCCGGATCTGGATGCCGAGCTCCGAACGCTCCGCGGAGACAGCTTCCCCACGCGCCGACTCCAGAGCGTCTACCTCGA
>NZ_JBFBJJ010000017.1:0-82750 GCF_040686055.1 Microbacterium sp. NPDC086615 | reverse complement strand
CACGCCTAAGCGTCGCGGACCATGCACAACCCCGTTTCACCGCGTGATCGCGCGGCTAGATCACCATCCCATCCACACGTTCTTGCCTATAACCCGAGTCGGGTACGCCGGTCGTGATCCCGGGGCGCGCGGTCAAGCCGGAATCGCGGGCTTCCGCTATGTTCGCCTCGCAGCATCGCGGGATGCAGGCAGCGGAGGGGGACAGCGTGAGGTGGTTCGGAAAGCGACCGAAAGCCGCGCAGCCTGTGGATCGCGTGGAATGGGTCGTCGCGACGGCCCGACAGGCTTTCGCGCAACGCGGCGTGGAGAGCACGATCGAGCACGGACCCGCGCCCGAGGATGTCACGCTGTCCGCTGACGGTCGTCGATTCCCGCTCCACAACTTGCTCGTCAAGACCGACGGCCTGACTCGGTCGGAGGCGGAGAAGGTCATCGATGACCACGTTCGGTCGTTGGCTCAGGAGCCGTCGATCCTCGAACCGACGCGCGATGAGTTGCGCTCGATGATCCGCACACGACTGATCTCGAATCGGAACGTGCGTCCCGACGAGCCCTCGTTCGACTACGCTCGCCCGTTCGCCGACGGGGTCGTGGTGGCGCTTTGCCTGGACCTGCCCGAGACCGTGCAGACCATCAGCGACGCCGGAATCGCGGAAGCCGGGTGGGATCTCGACGAGCTCTACCGGTGGGGGCAGGAGAATACGGACCGGGAATCCGTGGACGAGCACGACGTTCTTGAGACGGGCATCCACGTCCTCACCGGCGAATCGTTCTTCGTGGCATCGAAAGCGATCGATCTCCCCCGGGCCGTGCCTGTGACCGAGTTCGGTACCGTATTCGCGATCCCGCATCGCCACTTGCTTCTCGCGCTGCCGCTTTCACCACGGGAGCCCCTGGACGGTGTGCGCCACCTGGCCATGATCACACAACGCATCGTCCGGGACCCGCTCCCCGGGGGAGTGATCTCGGGCGATCTCTTCCTCACGAGACACGGTCTTGTGAGCCGGGTGTCGGAGACGGACGCCGAGAGCAACGTCGCCATACTCGTGGATGACCTCTTCCAACAGGCGTTGGAAGAGGTCATCGAGAGGGACGCCCCGGAGAGCGCCGGGGACGAGGTGCTCCGGTCCTGACGCGGGATGGCGTGATCGCGCAGACGAGGGGGCGGCTCAAAGCCCGTCGACGAACTCCCGCACCGCCGTCGCGACGCCCGGGGCGGCGCGGTAGGTGTGCTCGCCCGCGGGGAAGACGCCCTCGCGCACCTCGCGCGCGTACGCCTCGACACCCTCCACCATCGCGTCGCCGAGAGCGGCGTAGCGCTTGACGAAGACGGGGGCGCGGCCCTCGGTGATGCCGAGCAGGTCGTGCTGGACGAGCACCTGTCCGTCGGCCTCGCCCGCGCCGATGCCGATGACGGGGATGCGCAGTGCCCGGCGGATCTCGGCGACGACATCGGCAGGAACCGCCTCGATCACGATCGCGAAAGCTCCGGCATCCTGCACCGCGAGGGCATCACGGGCCACCCGGATCGCGTCGTCGTCGGTACGCCCCTGGGCTCGGAGGCCGCCGAGCGCCGTCGCGGTCTGCGGTGTCAGGCCCACGTGGCCGACGACCGGGATGCCGGCCTCGACGATCGCTCGAAGCCGGGACAGGCGGGCCGCGTTCGCGCCCTCGATCTTGACCGCGTCGGCACCGGCCTCGTGGACGAAGCGGACCGACGTCGCGACGGCCTGCTCGTCGCTCAGCTCGGTCGTTCCGAACGGCAGATCGCACACCACGAGCGGGGTCTGCACCGCGAGACGAACGGCTTTCGAGAGCGTCAGCATCTCGTCGAGGGTCACCGAGGTGGTGTCGGGGTGTCCGAGCACCACCTGTGCTCCGGAGTCGCCGACGAGCACGATGTCGACGCCCGCGCGCTCGGCGACGCGGCCCGACGGGAAGTCGTACGCCGTCACCATGACGATCGGCGTGCCGGCTTCGGCGAGCTCGCGGAGGCGGCGGAGCGTGACCCGGGGGCGCGTCACGACGGACTCCCGGTCACCGGGATGAGATCGTCCACGCCGAGGACCACGTTGTCGATGAGCCGCACCTCACCCACCCGAACGGCGAGCGCGAGCAGCGTCGGGGTCTCGGCCGTCGTGATCGGCTCGAGACTGTCCGCGTCGACCGCCTCGACGTACTCGGGGTCGAGTCCCGCCCCGCCCAGTTCGTCGCGCACGACGGTCGTGAGGCGGTGAGAATCGCGGATGCCGGAGGCGAAGGCATCCTGTGCCGCTCGAAGCGCGCGCGGGATGACGGCCGCGACATCGCGCTCCTCGGCCGAGAGTCGGGTGTTGCGGCTGGAACGCGCGAGACCGTCGTCGTCGCGCGAGGTCGGGCGCGCCACGATCTCGACGGGGATGCCGAGATCGCTCACCATGCGGCGCACGACGACGACCTGCTGCGCGTCCTTGGCGCCGAAGTACGCGCGGTCGGGCTGGACCGCGAGGAGGAGCTTGGTGACGACCGTCGCGACTCCGTCGAAGTGGGAGCGGCCGCGGACAGCGCCCTCCAACGTTCCCGTGATCGCTCCGGCGACCGAGACGCTCGTCGCGAAGCCCGCGGGGTACATCTCGGCGGGCGAGGGGGCGAACACGAGGTCGGTGCCGGCTTCGGCGGCCAGCTCGACGTCGGCTTCTTCGGTGCGCGGGTAGGCGGCGAGGTCGGCGGCCTCGCCGAACTGCGTCGGGTTCACGAAGATCGACAGCACGACGGTGGCGTTCTCGGACCGCGCGGTGCGAAGGAGGGAGAGGTGACCCTCGTGCAGGGCGCCCATGGTCGGAACGAACCCGATCTGCTCACCGCGGAGGGGGGAGAGGGCCGCGCGCAGGTCTGCGAGGGTGCGCACGATGCGGATGCTCATGAGGTCGTCTCTCTTCCGGTTCGTTGCGTGGCGGCGAGGTCGCGGGTGGCGTCGACGAGCGCGTCGAACAGGGCCAGACGGTCCGGCAGTCGCTCGCTGATCGCCCGGCGCTGCCGCTCGATCGTGGCCGCGTCGCCGCGGGAGACCGGTCCGGTCAGCGCGGCCGCGGCTCCGCGATCCGCCCAGTTGTCGACGGCTGCCCGGACAAGGGGGACGAGGGCTTCCCGCTCGACTCCCGCGGTCGCCGCGAGCTGCTCGGCCATCCCTTCGAGAGTGACCAGGAAGTTCGCTGCGATCGAGGCCGCGGCGTGGTACGCCGCGCGGTCCTCGTCGAGAACGTCGACACCGGTCATGCCCAGCTCATCGGCGAGGGCGGATGCGACGGCATGGGCCGCGGGTGCGCTCGCCGAGAGGGCCGCCGTGACGCCCGCGAACGATGTTCCCGCGCCCGTCACCGTCATGAGGGGATGAATGCTGAACGCGTCGTGCGGGTGGAGGACCGAGAGGTCGAGCGAGCCGGAGAGGTGGCCGACGATCCGGCCGGGCGCGATCGCGCGCGCGGCCGACGCGATCTCGGCATCCGGAACGGCGAGGAGCACGATGCCGGCGTCCGCGCCGGACTCGCCCCGCCCCGCGGGGCCTGCGACGGGAACCCCCGCCGCCTCAAGAGCGGCGACGAGCGCGCGACCCATCCGGCCGTCGCCGACGACGAGGAGGGGCCCGGAGAGTGCCAGGGCGGAGGGGAGGGGCTGCGGTGTCATGTGCGTGGGGTGACAGCCGCGGAGGCGGCTTCGCCGCAGTCAACCGTACTCGCTACCGGGAGGCCGGTGAGGCGCAGAGACCGGCTACCGCTCGGCTACCGCTCGGCCGCTGCCATGCGGCGGGTGAATCAGCGATGCAGACGGCGCCGCCTCCATCTACCCTTTGTATGCAAACGTCGATCTCGGATCGGGCGTACACGACCCCGATCTACACGCTTTCCGAGGCCGCTCACATCATTCGGGCTCCCACGTCGTCTTTCGGTCGGTGGGCACACGGGCACGCGTTTCGGCAGCGCGACGGCAGCGGCCGGCGATGGAGTGACCCCATCCTCCGGGGTGTGAAGAGTGGCCGCGGATTCACCGTGCCCTTCAACGCCCTCGCCGAGGGGTACATCGTGGAGTCGTTTCGTCGCGCAGGTCTCCCCCTGGCTCGCATTCGTCCAGCGGTGGATGTCCTGCGCAACGAGCTCGGTCTGGAGAACGCTCTGCTCCGCGAGAAGCTGAAAACGGACGGCGCGGAGATTCTCATCGAGAACGGCGACCACGACCTCGTCGTCGTTCGTAATCGACAGGGAGTCTTCCGCGACGTCGTCGATCAGTACCTGCGAACGATCAGCTACCGCGACGGCTACATCGACTCTCTGCGCCTGCCGACGTACGAAAGAGCCGAGGTCGTCGTCGATCCCCGGCGCAACTCGGGTCAACCGACGATCGCGCGCCTCGGTGTCCGCGTCGAGGACGTTCTGAGCCGACTACGCGCTGGTGATCCGATGGCGGATGTCGCACAGGATTTCGGGCTCGAGGACGAGGAACTGACTTCGCTTCTTCTTCAGGCAGCACGACCGGGCTCCGCGGGCGAGGTGCCCGCGACGTGTCGGTGATCGCTGTCAGATCGGCTTCGTCACCTGGTAGACGGACGGATCGAGGGGCGACAGGCCGTCCAGCGGAGGCTGACGCACGAGTTCGAGTATCGGTCGAAACGGCTCGCCGTTCCCCGCGTTGAAGGCGCGGATACTGGCGGTCAGGTGTTCCCGGGAAGTGACGTTGCGCCAGGCGAGCCGACGACCCGATACCCGCGCGACCTGGTCGAGGAAGGCGCGCTGCGTCCGACCGTTGCCTTCGCGGAAAGGATGGATGTCATTCATCTTCTCGAGCAGATCGCTTGCCAGCACCACGAACTCGGCCTCGTCGATCTCGGGGTTCAAGAGACCGGACGTCGCAAGCCAGTCGAGGGTGCTCCCCGCCGCGGACGGTATGAGCGCCGAGGCATGGAACTGAGATGAACCCTTGCTGATCTCGACCGTGCGGATCCGGCCGGCCCACGCGTACACGTCCTGGAAGAGGCGACGGTGGGTCTCGGCCCACCGGGCAAGGTCGAAGGGCCCCGTGATCGGGGCGACTTCGAGCTCCATCCGGCGGGCAAGGGTGAGTTGATACTCCTGGCGTTCGAGACGGTTCCGGTCGCGTTCGTCGAGAAGGTTCTTCAAGACGCTCGAACCCGGATAGACGTACGGGTCGACGAAACCGTCAGTCACGGTAGCCCCCGCGCTTGACCTTCTCGATGATCTCCGCCGTCGAGATCTTCCCCTCGACGTAGAGGCCGATGTCTTGCACCATCTCCGGGGTGGGCTCCATATCTTCGAGGGCCCAGCTCGCCATGGTGTCGATCACGAGCTCACGCCGGGCCTCCCGCGAATCGAGTGCAGCCATCGGTGGTCTCCTTCTCCTCGGCTCCATTCTCTCAGCGATGAGCTCGTCGACGCCGTCGTTCAGGCCCGGTGTTGTTCCTCGAGCAGGCTTTTCCCGCGTCGCGCATAAACGCGATCCGCGCGCATAAACGCGCTGTGCACGTGTTTCTGCGCGCGAACAGCGTTTATGCGGTGGCCGTGCGAGGCGCCTCGGGAGCGCTCGCGCCCCCGGGCGCAATCCCTGGCTCCGCGGCATCCGGTCCTGTCACGATTCCGGGATGGATGCCATACCCGCCGACGCCCCGGCGCTCCCCGTCGCCGAAGCGGACGCACGCCGCGCCATCGCCCTCGTCGTCGGCGCGCTGGCCACGGTCGCGTTCGTCGCCCTGCGCCTCGCCGTCGCCCTGAACGGACACACGGCCCTCGACGTCGACGTGTGGTGGGATGCCGCGATGGCGGCGATCGCGACCCCGGTGGGCGTGATCCTCGCGTGGGTCCCCGCGATCGTGGGCGGCACGATCGGCATGATCGTGATCGGGGTGGCGACGACGATCGTCTTCGCCCTCCGGCGTCGCCCGTGGGACGCGCTGACGGTTGCGGCATCCATCGCTCTCGTCGTCGCGATCGGGGCGCCGATGGCCGCCGTCATCGCCCGGCAGCGGCCCGCCGACTCCCTGGCCGAGACGATGGCGACCTCCTTCCCCTCCGGGCACACGGCGGTGGCGACGACCATCGCCGTCGTGCTCGGGCTGATCCTGCGCCGCCGGTGGGTGTGGATCACCGGTGCTGTCTGGGTGGTGTTGATGATGTGGAGCCGTACCTACCTGCACGCGCACTGGCTCTCGGACGTCGTCGCCGGTGCTCTCGAGGGGGTCGCGGTCTCGACGTTCGTGTGGGCGCTCATCCAAGTGGTCCGCGAGCGTCGAGCGCAACGCCTCGCCGTGACGGGTTCGTGAGGACTACGGTTCCCGGATGACAACTCCCTCGGCCGCCGCGAACAGAGCGCAGGACTCGACCGTTTTCGAGGTCGCCGCGCGCGTCGGTTACGTCGTGCTCGGCCTGCTCCACCTGCTGATCGGGGTGATCGCGATCTCGATCGCCACCGGATCCGGCGGCGACAGCGCCGACCAGAGCGGGGCGTTGGAGAAGGTCGCTCAGGTTCCCGCGGGAGTGGTGCTGCTCTGGGTCATCGTCGTCGGCCTGGCCGCGCTGGCGGTGTGGCAGATCGCCGAGGCGATCGTCGAGCAGGATCCGGATGCCAAGAAGCGCTGGGCGCATCGAGCGAAGTTCGTCGGCACCGCCGTCGCCTACGCTGCGATCGCGTTCACCGCTCTCACCGTGGCGCTCGGCGGACGCTCGAGCTCGTCGCAGTCGTCGCAGACGATGTCCGCGCAGCTGCTGTCGAGCCCAGCCGGGGTGGTGCTGCTCGTCGTCATCGGACTCGGCGTCGCGGCCGTCGGTGTCGCCTTCGTCGTTCGCGGGTTCACGAAGGCGTTCGAGAAGCACATGTCGATCCCCGGCGGGGCGGCGGGGCGCGGCATCCGCACCTTCGGCATGGTGGGGTACATCGCCAAGGGCGTGGCCGTCGGTGTGGCGGGGGTGCTGTTCGTGGTCGCCGCGCTGAAGCACGACCCCTCGACCGCCGGCGGACTCGACGCCGCCTTGCGCTCGCTCGCGGGTCTGCCGTTCGGGCAGGTCGTGCTGTGGCTCGTCGGTGCGGGCCTCGTCGTCTACGGCCTCTTCTGCTTCGCCCGCGCGCGATACGCGCACATGTGACCGCGTCCGGCCTCACTCCCGCGGTCGGGCTCCGGCGATGAGGAGCGAGAGGCCGAGTTCGAAAGCGCGAGTCGCGACCGGGTCGGCCGGGTCCTGGTCGACGAGGGTGGCGTAGGCCGCCGCGAAGCGGGGAACGCTCTCTTCCTGTCCGGTCGGATCGAACATCACGGTCGGGCCCGACATGTCGAGCACGCTGCCGAGGATGAACGACTCGAAGGCCGTGAGCAGCGGGAGGATGTCGTCGCTCTTCCAGCCGACGCGCTCGGCGGCGACGGCGAAGTCCTCGTACTGCGACATCAGCAGCGGCGCCGACGACCGGTGCGACATGAGCAGCGGGATCGTCCGGGGGTGACGACGGAAGGCGTCCCGGTAGGAACGTGCCCAGCGTCGCAGGCCCTCCTCCCACTCGTCGTCACGGAGCGAGGATGAGTCGATGCGCTGCGAGACCAGCGCGCGGACGTCTTCGATGAGCGCCGCGAGGTTCGGCACGTGGTTGTAGAGCGAGGTCGGGTGCACCTTCAGGCGGTCGGCGACGCGCCGGATGCTCGCCCCGTCACTGCCGTCGCGATCGACGAGAGCGAGGGCGGCGCGGGCGATCGCCTCGCGCGAGAGCTTGGGGTGCGGCGGCCGTGGCACGTCGGGGCCTTTCGGTCGGGTTCGACCACGTTACGCGATGCCCGCGTTTCGGGCGTGTATCGGGTTCGTGACGAGTCGAGGAAACGGCGGATTCGTCGTGAGGAAAAGTCGTAGCGTTCCTAAAACCTACGCTGTATGTTTCTCGCAGCGTGGTCTCAAGGAGGTTTCCATGGCGGTCGTGGTGTTCACGAACGGCGCGATCCGTGTCGACGGGTCGACGGCCGACATCGACCGACTCGTCGTGATCGACGGGGTCGTGGCATCCGCGGGCTCGCCGGTCCCCGACGATGCCGAGGTGGTCGACCTCGAGGGAGGGCTTCTGCTCCCCGCGTTCGGCGACGGACACGCCCACCCCCTGCTCGCCGGTCGCGAGCGGCGCGGGCCGGAACTGCGCGATGCGACCTCCGTCGCCGAGATCGTCGAGAGGGTCCGCGCGTGGGCCGCGGACAGCGACGACGCCTGGCTCATCGGCGGCAGCTACGACGCCACGATCGTCCCGGGCGGGATGTTCGACGCCCGCTGGCTCGACGATGCGGAGGCCGAGCGGCCCGTCGTCCTGCACGCGTGGGACTATCACACGGTCTGGGCGAACACCGCGGCCCTGCGGGCGGCGGGACTGGATGCCGAGACGCCTGAGCCCGCGCTCGGACGCATCGTGCGCCGTCCCGACGGCTCCCCGCTCGGCACGCTCGTCGAGCGACCGGGGATCGACCTGGTCCTGGACCGCGCGCCGCGTCCGTCCGTCGCGGCCGACGTCGAGGCGCTCGCCTGGGCCACCGAACGTCTCGCGGCGAACGGGATCGCCTGGACGCAAGAGGCGTGGACCGAGCTCGACGACCTCCCCTCGTGGGTGGCAGCGGCGGAGAGCGGTCGGCTCGCGGTCGACGTCGATCTCGCCCTGCGTGCCGACCCCGCGCGCTGGCCCGCGCAGCTGGACGACCTGCGCCGCGCCGCGGACGGCATCGCGGGGGTCCCGGGTCTCACGGCGCGCACCGTGAAGTTCTTCGTCGACGGCATCCTCGAGAACCGCACCGCGCACCTGCTCGACTGCTATCACGATGCCCACACCCGCGGCCTGCCGAACTGGCATCCGGATCAGCTCGGCGAAGCCGTCGCCGCGTGCGACGCCGCCGGGTTCGATGTGCACCTGCACGCGATCGGCGACGCAGCGGTGCGGGCGGCGATCGGCGCAGCGGAGGGCATTCGAGAGAGCCTCCGCCGCGGGCGCCGCCTCACGATCGCCCACGCGCAGATCGTCGACCCGGCCGACCTGCCGCGACTCGCCGAACTCGAGGTCACCTTTTGCTTCCAGCCCCAGTGGGCCGTCCCCGACGCCGTGATGACCGAGCTCACGCTGCCGCGCCTCGGCCCCCTGAGGGAGAGGCAGTACCGCATGCGTGCCGCGCGCACCGCCGGCGCGCACCTCAGCTTCGGCAGCGACTGGCCCGTCACCTCACCGGATGTGCTCCTCGGCATCCGCACCGCGGTGACCCGCCAGGACGAAGACGGGCAGCCCGCCGGCGGCTGGCAGCCCGAGGAACGACTCACCCTCGACGAAGCCCTCGACGCCGCCACGAGCGGCGTCGCATGGCAGGCCGGCGACGACGCTCACCGCGGCGCTCTTCGCCCCGGCATGGTCGCCGACCTCGTCTGGCTCGATCGCGACATCCGCCGCGAGCCGGTCGACCGCATCGCCGATGCCCGTATCCGCGGGACGTGGCGACGCGGCATCCGCACCTTCACGGCGTCGGCGCTCGCCGGCGCCACTCCGCCTCGCTCCTTCTGACCCCGAACAGGAAAACCGTGACCTCCTCCGAAACCTCGCTCCGGCGAGTCATGGGAGTTCCCTCCCTCGTCATCTTCGGCCTCGCCTACATGGTGCCGCTGACCGTCTTCACCACGTACGGCCTCGTCGCCGTCACGACCGGCGGCCACGTGCCGACGGCCTACCTCGTCACGCTCGTCGCCATGCTCTTCACCGCGTTCAGCTACGCGGCGCTCGTGAAGGCGTTCCCCCGTGCGGGCAGCGCGTACACCTACGCCCGCCGCGCGTTCGGCGGTCACGTCGGCTTCCTCACCGGGTGGTCGCTCATGATCGACTACCTGCTTCTCCCGCTCATCAACTACGTGCTGATGGGCATCTACCTCAACGCCCAACTGCCCGGCATCCCGCCGTGGGTGTTCGCTCTGGCGGGCGTCCTCGTCATCACCGGGCTGAACATCGTGGGCATCACGGTCGTGCGCAACGCCAACCTCGTGCTGGTGGGTCTGCAGCTCGTGTTCGCGGCCGTGTTCGTCGTGTGCGCGGTGCTTCACGTCCTGCAGAACCCCGGCGTCTCGTTGCTGCAGCCGCTCTACGATGCCGGCCTCACTTTCCCCGGCCTCCTCGCGGGTGCGGCCATGCTCGCCCTGTCCTTCCTCGGGTTCGACGCCATCTCGACCCTCTCCGAGGAGGCGCGCGACCCCGAGCGCACGGTCCCGCGGGCGATCATCCTGACCACGATCATCGGCGGGCTCATCTTCACCGTGATCGCGTACGTGTCGACCCTCGTCATCCCGAACGTCGCCGACATCGAGAACCCGGATGCCGCGGCGAACCAGATCATGGAGGTCGCCGCGGGGCGCTGGCTCGAGCTCTTCTTCCTCATCGCGTACATCGCGGGCTGCATCGCCGCGGCGCTCGCCTCGCAGGCGAGCGTGGCGCGCATCCTGTTCGCGATGGGGCGTGACGGCGTGCTGCCGAGCTTCTTCGCTCGGCTGAGCAAGCGCTATCGGACGCCGATCGGCGCGGCGATCTTCGTCGGTGTCGTCTCGCTCGCCGCGCTGTTCGCCGACCTGAACACGGTGGCATCCCTCATCAGCTTCGGTGCGTTGGCCGCGTTCTCGCTCGTCAACCTGTCGGTGATCAAGCACTTCCTCATCGACGAGGGTCGTCGCGGGGGAGTCGCCGCGTTCCGATACGGGGTCCTGCCCGCGCTCGGCTTCGCGCTCACCGCGTGGCTGTGGTTCAGCCTGTCGCCGCTCGCGCTCACGGTCGGTCTCGTGTGGATCGGGGTCGGCGTCGTCTGGCTCGCGGTGCTGACCCGCGGCTTCCGCCGTCGCCCGCCCGAGGTCGAGTTCGACGAAGAGGCCGAGGCGCCCGAACGCATCCCGGCGTGATCGGTGGCGGCGCGGCATCGGGGGATTCCGGATGCCGCGCCGCCGGCGTGCGCGGCCTTGTCTCGCACGAGGTGTGCGTCAACGCCCGGCGGCGTAGTGCGAGCGCACCTCGTCGGCCGAGAGAGCGCGCGTGTAGATCGCCGCGAACTGGATCTCGCCCGTGAAGAAGGACGGGCCGTACCAGTCGATCGTGCCGTTCGAGGTTCCGTTGGCCCACGCGGTGAGGTTGCCGCAGCCGATCTTCCAGTACCCCGAGTAGTTCTCGCCCGTGGTGATCGACGTGTTCGTGGCGACGAGGCTCCCGTCGACGTACAGGGCCATCCCCGCACTCGAGAGGGATGCCACCACCGCGTGCCACGTCCCGTCGGCGTACGAACGCCCGGCCGGGGTCGAGATCGTCCGCACACTCCCCGGGTACACGCCGAACACGATGCGACCGGTCTGGTCGAGGTAGACGTGTCGGTCGTAGTGACCGTCGGCGGCGGACTGGTTCGCGTCGCCGAAGCCGATGATCTTCCCCCGTCCGGTCGACGGAGCGCGGAACCAGGCCTCGATCGTGAAGGTGTTCGGGTTGGTCACCGATCCCGGAACGTAAAGGCACTGGGACGTGCCGTTGAAGCTCACCGAGGAGGCGGGGGAGTCGTGGAGGCACCCGACGCTCGTCGAGAGGGTGGGGGAGACCGCGTACGTCGCGCGCCGGGAGGCGGCGCCGGAGAGGTCGTTCTCGGTCTTGGCGGGATTGTTCGTGGGGGTGAGGGCGTACGCGCCCTTGGTCGCGGAAGCGCCGACGGAGAGTGCGGCGTCGCGACAGCTGAAGAACGGGTTCGTCCCCGCGGTGTCTTTCGTGTTCGCGATGCGGGCGGTGAAGCTCGCTCCGGTCGAGGAGAACGTCGTGAGCGCGGCGACCGCGAGCACCGTGATGATCACGAGCGGAACGACGATCCGGCCGCCGCGGCGGTCGGGTCGGGGGCGACGTCCGTCGGGCAGCGCGACGGCATCGTCGTCGCGGATGAGCAGCGCCGCCCCGAGCGGGAGCAGGCACAGCGCGATGACGAGGAGCCGCAGGGGCAGGTCGAGATCGGCCTGGGGGGTGAGGACGTAGGCGCCGCTGGGGAGGCGGTCGGTCGTGGAGACGACGGCGTCCTGTCCGCTCAGCAGGCGCGTGCCGTTCGCGAGGAGCGGGAACAGCCCGGTGTTGACGACGTGAAGAAGCGCGCTGGTGCCGTCGTCGCCCGGGCGGAAGTCGAGCATCTGAACGTTGAACCACGGCCGAAGCCACAGGGCGACGATCGTGACGGTCAACGACCATCCCGTGAGGCGGGCGCTCCAGATCCACCCCGGCTGCCGCAGGCTGAGCCACACGAGCGCTTCGGTCAGAGCGACGCCCAACAGAAGCCAGGGGGCGACCTGGAGCAGGAATCCGACGCCGGGCAGGATCGCCACGGCTCGCCCGATCACCTGGGATGCCGCGACCGGATTGCCGTCGGGCGCGCCGTTGAGGTCGCCCCGCGTGGTGAACGATCCGTCGGCGACACCGACGATGCGGTGCGTCACGGTGCGGTCGCCGGTTGAGAAGGTGACGATGTCGCCGACGGCATAGTTCGGCTCGGCGCGGCTGACGACGAGCGAGCCCACCGGCGCGGTCTCGCCCATGCTCGGGGTCTGGACCGCGAACAGGCGGATGCCGGCGATGGCGAACGCCGCGGCGACCGCGACCGAGAGCAGGACGAGTGCGACCGCGACGATGATCGCCGGGCGCGCGCTCCCTCGGACGGCGGTCGCCGCGGGGTGCGGGATCACGAGGGCGACGTCAGCTGCTGAAGTCCCAGGTGAGCGGCTGCGACACCTGGAGACCGGCGTACGTGTTCCCCGCCGTCGACGGGAGTGTCACCGCGAACGTGAAGGGCACGGTCGAGCCGGACGGAACCGATGTCGTGCCGAGGGCGGTGAGCACGTTCACGGACGACGCGAACCCCTGGAGGGTTCCCGAGTAGAGCGTCGTCGAACCCGAGGTCACGACGAGCGTCATGGTGGAGCAGAGGTTGGTAGCGGTGCCGTTGGGCGTTCCGTTGTTCGTCTGCGTACAGGTTCCCGGCGTGAGGGTGAATCCCGTGGCGGCGGCGCTGCCGGTGTTCTTGATCTTGATGTCGGTCGACACGGTCTGGCCGGGCACCATCGTCACGCTGCCGCCGTACTTGTTGATGGTCGCGCAGGTCGCGGTGTTCGAGGACACGGATCCGCCGTCCGTGCTGTTGCAGGTGATCGAGCCGTCGGCGTTGCTCTCCTGCATGATGACGGTGCCGGTGCCGGCCGTGTCGACGGTGTTCTTGATCTGCGCCGTGAACGCGGAGATGGTGGGCGAGAGACCGAGGGCCAGGATCAGGGATCCGAGCCCCCCGGCGAGGAGGACGGGAAGGGCGAGACGACGGCGGCGTGACGGCGCGGGATTCTGGGTGGACACGACGGCTCCTGTTCGGGTTCGGAGAGTGCGAGAGGTCCCATCTCTATCGCGCGGTGGGGTTCTGGCGATGGGGTCGGTGGCCCTGCCCGGCGGGTGGGACGGTCGCCCGCGAGGCGGCGAGCGCCGCCCGTGTCGGAGGCGCCGCCCCGAGGTTCGGCGTGATTCACCTGCGATGTCGTTCGCGGCGTGATGATCAGTCGCCCGCCGGCGGTCTGGCGGCCCGAAAACATACGCTGTATGTTTCATTCCAGCACCCTCGGAGACCGCGCGCTCGTCGCTTGCCTGCCTCGCGAACGCCCGAGCTGCCGCGCCACCGACCCGCCCGATTCGAGCCTCATGGAGCCCGCCGTGACCGACGCCTCGTTCGACTACTTCGCCCACGGTGAGCTGCCGACGCCGACCCTTCCCCTCGACGAGGCTCGATCCCTGCTGCGCGAGGTCTACGGCATCGACACGGAGCTCCGCTCGCTCGGCAGCCAGCAGGACCAGAACTTCCTCGTCACCCCCGCTGGAGGGGGCGACCCACTCGGCGTGCTGAAGATCAGCAACCCCGTCTTCAGCGAATCCGAGATCGAGATGCAGGATGCCGCGGCCGCCGTCGTCGCGCGAGCGGAGCCCACCCTGCGCATCCCCGAGATCGTCACGGGACCGCGGGGCGCCATGTCGGGGTGGTGGGAGACCTCGCAGGGGCGGCTGCACGCGCGGGTCATCTCGTTCGTGTCGGGGAAGACGCTGACCGGCTCGGCCTACCTCTCGCCGCGCGTCGTCGAACGGCTCGGCGACCTGTCCGCCGCGGTGAGCGTGGCGCTCGCGAACGAGACGCACCCGGCCTCGGGCCGCGTCCTCCAGTGGGACCTGCGGCACGCCGAGCGGGCGATCGCCGAGATCGCCGAGACCGAGCCGGACGCCGAGGTGCGCGCGTTCACCGCGGAGGCGACCGCCCGCGCGCTCGCCGCGCTCGCGCCGGTCGCCGAGGCGCTGCCGCGCCAGCTCGGGCACTACGACGTGACCGACGACAATGTGCTCCGGCCGCACGGCATCCAGACCCTTCCCGATGCCGTCATCGACTTCGGAGACGTCATCGATTCGTGGGCGGTGGGCGAGATCGCCGTGACGGTCTCGTCGGTGCTGCACCACGCCGGCGCGTCGTATCGCACCACTCTGCCGGCCATCGCGGCGTTCGACCGTCGGCGGCCGCTCTCGGACGATGAGATCACCGCCCTCTGGCCGCTCGTCGTGCTGCGCGGGGTCGTGCTCGTCCTCAGCGGACGCCAACAGGTGCGCCTCGACGAGGCGAACGACTACGCCAGCGGCGCGCTGGATCGGGAGTTCTCGATCCTGCGGCGCGCGACCGCCGTCCCGATCGAGGTGGCGACCGCGCAGATCCGTCACGCGCTCGGGCGTCCCGCCGTCGACGGCCCCGAGTGGGCCGGCGCGCCGCTCCTGAGCGAGCCGGGGCGGGCGGTGATCCTGGATGCCGGGACCCTGTCGCCGCTCGCGGACGAGGGGGCGTGGCTCGGCGACGACGCCGTCGAGCGCGCGGCGCAGCGTCTGCTCGACGAGGGCGCGGAGGTCGTGGTGCTTCCGGCTCTGCGCCCGGTGCTGCTCGGCGCGCCGTCCCGCACGCCGCACGCGCCCTCGACGGTGCCGACCGCGGCTGCGGTGTGGTTCGCCCGGCCGACGACAGTCGATGTCCCGGCGGGACTGAGCATCCGTCACGGCGACACGGAGGTGAGCGCCGAGGTGCCCGCCGGCCGGCGCATCGACGTGCTGCTCACCGCGCTCGACCCGGACGAGGTCCCCGAGACGATCCGCGCCGCCGATCTGCCCGGGTGGCGCGCCGTCGTCGGCGACGCCACCCTCGCGCTCGGGATCGACGTACCGGCCGCGCCCGTCGAGGACGACCTCCTCGACCGCCGCGAGGCCGTCGTCGCCGAGGTCCAGGAGCACTACTACGCCCGGCCGCCGCGCATCGAGCGCGGATGGCGCGAGTACCTCGTCGACGTCGACGGCCGCGTCTATCTCGACATGGTCAACAACGTCGCCTCGGTCGGCCACGCGCACCCCCGCATCGCCGCAGCCGTCTCGCGCCAGACGCGTCTGCTGAACACGAACTCGCGCTTCCACTACGCCGCGATCACGCGCTACGCCGAGAGCTTGGCATCCCGGCTTCCCGACGAGCTCGACACGGTGTTCTTCGTCAACTCCGGCTCGGAGGCGGTCGACCTGGCCATCCGCCTCGCGATGGCGGCGACCGAGCGCCGCGACGTCGTGGCGATGGCCGAGGCCTACCACGGCTGGACGTACGCGAGCGATGCGGTCTCGACCTCGATCGCCGACAACCCCAACGCCCTCGAGACCCGTCCCGAGTGGGTGCACACCGTCGATGCCGCGAACTCGTACCGCGGTCGTCATCGGGGAGCGGATGCCGCTGCCTACGCGCCCGAGGCGGCCGCGCGGTTGCGCGCGCTCGCCGCCGAGGGACACCCGCCCGCCGCCTTCCTGAGCGAGACGTTCTACGGCAACGCGGGAGGCGTCGCCCTGCCGGACGGCTACCTGAGAGAGGTGTACGCCACGGTACGCGAGCTCGGCGGGCTGGCCGTGGCCGACGAGGTGCAGGTCGGCTTCGGCCGCCTCGGCTCGTGGTTCTGGGGTTTCGAGCAGCAGGGGGTCGTTCCCGACATCGTCGCCGTTGCGAAGTCCATCGGCGCCGGCTTCCCGCTCGGCGCGGTCATCACCCGTCGTGAGGTCGCCGACCGCTACCGGACGCAGGGATACTTCTTCTCTTCCACGGGCGGTTCGCCGCTGTCATCCGTCGTCGGTCAGACCGTGCTCGACATCATCGACGAGGAGCAGCTGCAGGAGAACGCGCGGGTCGTCGGTGCACACCTCAAGGCACGGCTCGCCGCGCTGGGGGATCGGCATCCGATCGTCGGCACCGTCCACGGGTCGGGGTTGTACCTGGGCCTGGAGTTCGTGCGCGACCGCGGCACCCTCACGCCGGCGACGGAGGAGACGGCCGCGATCTGCGATCGCCTCCTCGAGCTCGGCGTGATCATGCAGCCCACCGGCGATCACCAGAACGTGCTGAAGATCAAGCCGCCGCTGTGCGTGACTCGGGAGTCGGCCGACTACTTCGTCGACATGCTCGACCGCGTGCTCTCGACGGGGTACTGACGGTCTCGCGGGAGGCGCCGGGATACGGGGCGAGGCGGCTGAGCTTGTCGAAGCTGCCGGTCCCTTCGACAGGCTCAGGGACCTCGCGGTCGCGTGAGACCCGGCGCGACGCGCGGGGTCAGCGGGTCGCCGTGTCGGCGTCCGGGTCCGAGAACGGGCCGCACGCCGCGATCACGCGCCGCAGGCTCACCGCCGCCTCCCAGGCATCGAGAGGCTCGTCGTGTGCGGTGAGCTCTCGCAGACGGTCGGTGTACGCGGTGAGCGCGTGCTCGGCCTCGCGCAGCTGCCCCGCGGTCGCCTCGGGATCCGGGGGAGTGGTCACCAGGTGCGACGCGGCCTCGATCGCGCGGGCGAGAGTTCGACGCGCGTCGTCGGGGATGCGGGTGTCGACATCGGGCCCCTGGGTCAGACGAGAGAGGGATGCCGACAGCTCGCGCGTCGCGTCGGCCGTTCCGGTGAGGGCGTCCAGGCGCCGGCGGTTGAGGTCCTGGGGCGCGCGCAGGCGACGCCCGCGCGGGTTGTAGCGCCGGCTCTCGTCGGCGAGCTCGACCTCTTCTCGGACGTCGGCGAGCGTCCCCGTGAGTCCGGCGGTCGCGGTGTCGGCGGCATCCTGATCGAAGGCGTGCCCCGCCAGCGCGTCCGCGATCCTGCGGAGCGCCTCTCCCAGGTCGTCGCGGAGCCGGGCCAGGCGGTCATCGGCCCGCTTGACCCGCAGGGGCGGGACGACGAGGAGGTTCACCGAGACCCCGACCAGCACGCCGAACGCCATCGTCATCAGGTACGACGAGGAGTAACCGTCGGGATCGGCGCCGCCGAGCAGCAAGACGAAGAGCGCAGCGATCGCCACCCAGTCGCGCCCGACGCCGAGCGCGCGCACCCCGGCCAGCAGCACGCCGAGCAAGATGACGATCGCGACCGCGGCGATGCGGGGAAGGCCCGCACCCACCACCGCGAGGCTCGCAAGGCCCAGGCCGATGCCGAGCGCCAGCCCGACCACGGCCTGCACGCCGCTCGACGCCGAGCGCGCGACCGTGGGGTACATGCTGACGAGGACGCCGAGCGGGGCGTAGTACGAGTACTCGCTCTGCGCGAAGGGCACGTAAGGCGCGAGGTACCAGGCGAGCGCGGCCGCCCCGGCGGTCTTCGCCGCGAGCACCAGGCGGTCGGCCGTCATCGCGTCGCGCCACCACTGCCTCGGGTCGAACGAGCTGCTCAGCGAGGGGCGGATGGACACCCCTCCATGCTCCGGGCCGCGCGCCGGTCGGTCTCGGGGGTTGCCGTCTCGCCGGACGAGCGGTAGCTCAGCGTCGCGCCCGGTACGCCTCCCACAGCACGCGCGCGTGCCGCGCCTTGGCGCGCTCGACGCCCGTCTCGTCTTTGCGCGCGGCGCTGATCCATTCCGCCAGGCGGCTCGCCATGGCCCCCAGCACCATGCGGACATCGGCGTGCCGCGCCGGCGGCACGGCGGCCTCGGCCGCCGGCATCCGACCCTTCCGGGCGAGCTCGTCGCGCACGTGCTCCATCGTGAGCCGGGCGACGCCCACCGCGTGGCTGTTGACGACGCAGTGGGCGGCCCCCTCGATCTCCCATCGGCGAGCGGAACGCGCGCGCTCCACCAGACGGGAGTGCAGCCGGCGCGGTGAGGGGCGGTCGAACTCGCCCCGGATGAGCAGGAGGTGGGACCGCGCGTCAACGATGCGGTCGGAGATCCGGTACCGCAGCATGTACGGCAGCGTCTCGAAGAAGTAGAGGAACCCGCACAGCAGGTACGCCGACACCGCCAGCAGCGCGATGTGCAGCGACTCGCGCAGGGTCGACTGTGCGAACCGCACGGCCTGCACGCCCGCCCGCGCTTCGCCCTCGTCGACGACGGGGCTCACGAGCACCGCGTGCGAGAGCTCGCGGCGCGTGAGCACCTCGGTGACCACCTGGGTCCCCATCGAGTGGCCGATGAGCACGGGGTCGCGCAGGCCGTAGTGGTCGAGCACCCCCTCGACCTGGTCGGCGAAGAAGGCGGCGGTCGGCTGATCTCCGGATGCCGGGACCCCGGCGAAACCGGGGAGGTCGAGGGCGTAGACCTCTCCCTCGGCCGCCAGCAACGGCGCGAGGAACTCGAAGTAGGTCGAGGCGACCCCGATGCCTGCGACGAGCACGAAGTCGCGCCCCGTCTCCGCACCGGTCGACACCCGCGTCACGCGTGTCCGCGCGCGTCCGCGGCGGAACGTCTCGACGTCGACGTCGGCGGGAGGCGGCTCGCTGCTCATCGATCCAGGATGCCGCACCCGGTGGGGCGCGCTGTCAATCCCGGAGTCGGTGTCGGGCGTCCCGCCTAACCTCGGGCGCATGAGCGATACCTCCCGTGAAGAAGAGACCCTGGGTGCCGTCCGTGAGAGCGGCGATAACCCCGCCGAGAAGGACCCCTCGGACTGGGTCACCGGCGATGAGCCGATGACCGCGCCGCAGCGCAGCTACCTCGACACGCTCGCGCGCGAAGCCGGGGAAGAGATCCCCGCCGACCTGACGAAGGCGGAGGCGTCCGAGCAGATCGACCGCCTGCAGGCGGCGACGGGCCGCGATTCGGCCTGAGAGCGTCGCGTCCCGTTCGTGCGGACGATCAGTGCGAACGGGACGCGGTGTCGGCCGCGGCGATGCCCTCGACGTGCTGCTTCTCGACGCGCGCGATGTCGTCGAGGAAATCGGCCACCACGCGTCGTTCGGCCGCGCCGAGCTTCGACGCAGCCTCGGCGACCGAGGCCCGCCGGACCGAGAGGATCCGTCGGGCGGGGGACTCGGGATCGACGGTCGCGCGCACCACGATCGAACGTCGGTCGCCGGGGTAGGGCTCTCGCTCGACCCAGCCCGCTTCCGCGAGGCGATCGATGAGGGTGGTCGTCGCCGCGGACGAGATCCCGAGCATCTCGGTCAGCAGGCGCGGGGTGACGGGATCGTCGTCTTCGCTGCGCTCGAGGAGGAAGCGGAGTACTTTCGCGTCGTTCGGGCCGATGCCCAGGGACTGCAGCGCCGCCCGTTCCGAGATCGCGCTGGAATCGGTGAGGTCGCTGAGGGCCTTCACCACGTCGTCTGCCGTGGCCGTGTGCCGCATGTCACCTCCCGCGGATTCCTTGTCGGTCGAGTGTCTCGATGTCCTATCAACTCGTCAGCCGATGTATTTTTCATGGTACTCGTCCCCCTCGCGCAACGGCAGGGGCCTGGACAACGCGCCCTGACATAGGATGCCGAGGTGGAGAACGCCTCATCGTCGTCGCGCTACTGGTACGGCGCGAGCGAAGAGGAGCGTCGGCACCGGGCCGTCGAGGTCCTGCAGGCCTTCCGCGTCTACCGCGCCGCCGAGGTCGCCATGCGCCGCCGCACGCGTGAGGCGATGTCGATGGGCGAGAACGACCTTCTCGTGCTCCGTTACCTCCTGCGCGCAGCGGGTCAGGATCGCCATGTGACACCGGCCGAGCTGACACGGTACCTGGGGGTGTCGACCGCCTCGACCACGGCGATCATCGACCGCCTCGAGAGGTCCGGCCACGTCACGCGTGTGCCGCACCCGACCGACCGGCGGAGCGTCCGAATCGTCGCGACCGCGGCCAGCGACCATGAGGTGCGCGCGACCCTCGGCTCCATGCACAGTCGCATGATGGCGGCTGTGGCCGAGATGACGCCCGAGGAGTGCGACGTCGTGATCGCGTGTCTGGGCCGGCTGCAGGACGCGGTCGACCAGGTCGATCCCGCTCCCGCCTCGCACGAGACATCGCCCGAGGACGCCGAGACCACCGTCTAGGTCTCGGGGGTCAGGGCTTCGGGTTCTCGGTTCCCGGCTCGGGGACGATGAGCAGGCCCCCCGAAGAATTGGCCGAGTTCGCGAGCTCCTCCACCCACGCGCGGCTCAGTAGCGCCGGTTCGGGCTCGTCGAAGACGAAACGAAGAGGAATGGACGGGTGCAACCACACGGTGCTGCGCCCGACCTCCTGGCCGGGACCGTGCGTCCACGAGAGGGTGAAGCTCTCCCCCCGGCGGAGCTTCGTGGCGATGACGACCTTGATATGCGCCAGCGCGCGGTCTTCCATTTCGATCGGCGTCGCGACGTCGCCGTAGTAGAGCGTTCCCACCCCAGGCACGTTAGCGAGATCGGCTCGCGCTCTCCGCGGGGTTGATTTCCCCTCGACCGACGTGGCACGCGTCGTCGGGATGACTTGTGCGTTCCTCGGATAGGCTCGACCCCATGGGCAGATTCATCTACGACACCGTCGCCAACGCCGTCGACATCGATGACCGCACGCTGGCTCACCTGCGCATCGTCGTGATGAACAAGCTGCGCCGCTCCGAGTCGTTCATGTTCGACGTCGAGGTGGGAGACGGCAGCGGTCGCCGCAGCTTCTGGATGCACCCCTCGGTGCCGATCCAGTTCCACTTCTACGGCAGCCGCCCGCCGCGCATCAACCGCGTGTGGGTCGAAGACCTCATGCTCGCGGCATCCGGACCCAACGGCCTGGCGATCACGCCCGAGCCGTCCGAAGACAGCGTCTCTGACGAGGGCTGACCTCAGCGGGTCGCGCTGTCGCTCTTCGTGTCGCGCGAGGGGGCGATGTCTTCGGCGACCAGCATGATTCCTCCCGACGAGTTCGCCGACTCCGAGAGACGCTCGATCCACTCCCGGCTCAGCTTCGTCGGTTCGGCGTCGTCGAAGACGAACCGCAGCGGGATCGCCGGGTGGAGCCACAGGGTGCTCCGGCCGCGCGGCTCCTCGTCGGGGTGACGCCACGACAGGGTGAAGCTCTCACCGCGGCGGAGCTTCGTCGAGATGACGACCTTGAGGTGCGCCAATGCGCGATCCTCGATGTGAACGGTCGTCGAGCTTCCGTAAATGATCGTCCCCATGGCTCCACACTAACCGCGCAGCCTCACCGGGAGTACGCCGTGCGTCCGGGAGTGTCAAGCCACCTGGGCGGAGCGTGGCGTGCTGCCACCGTAGAAGCACTCCACGGAAGGACAGCGCCGTGAAAGACCGATACCCCCCGTCTCCGATGGAACCCGGCGATGGCCCCGCCGACTCCGCCGACCTTCCTGACGTCTTCGACGCACTGGTGGGAATCGACGTGGTCGACGGCGAGCTCGTGCCGCGAGAGCCCAAGCCGCCGCGCGCGTGACGCTCTCAGGACGCTCGTATGTGCACCCGATACGGTCGGGCGCATGGCCGATTCGCTGGACGATCAGCAGATCACCGTCTCGAGTGCGGCTCTCCGCGCCATGCGTGACGAGTTCCAGAGATTCCTCATGGAATACCGTTTCGGGCTCGCCGAGGTCGACACGAAGATCGCGATCCTGCGCGAAGAGTTTCAGGAGATGCACGACTACAACCCCATCGAGCACGTCTCGAGCCGCGTGAAGACGCCGGACAGTCTCGTGGACAAGGTGCAGCGCAAGGGCATCGACACCGACTTCGACTCCATTCGCGCGGCGATCACCGACATCGCCGGCATCCGGGTCACGTGCAGCTTCATCGACGACGCCTACCGGCTGTCCGATCTGCTCACCCAGCAGGACGACATCACCGTCCGTGACGTGAAGGACTACATCGCCCGGCCCAAGGCGAACGGGTACAAGAGCCTTCACGTCATCGTCGAGGTGCCCGTCTTCCTCTCGACGGGCAGGGTCCAGGTGCCGGTCGAGGTGCAGTTCCGCACCATCGCCATGGACTTCTGGGCGAGCCTGGAGCACAAGATCTACTACAAGTACGACCGCCTCGTCCCCGCCGATCTGCTCGACCAGTTGAAGGATGCCGCCGACACGGCCGCCGAGCTCGACACCCGCATGGAGCGCCTCCACCGCGAGATCCGCGGACCCCGGCCCGGGGTGGTCTCGATCTGACCCGACGGTCAGAATGGAGCCATGACCGGCGCATCGCGAGGCGACGACGACGCGCTCGTCGACGAAGCGGCCGCGGACCTGCTCGCGCTCCCGCCCGCCCGTTTCACCGCCGCGCGCGCGGAACGGGCAGCCGCCGCGGCGGGAGCGGTGAGCCGCCGGATCGCGAAGCTGCGCAAGCCGACGGTGGCCGCGTGGGCGGTCAACCTGCTCGTCCGTGACGGTCGCCTCGGCGAAGCGGTCGAGCTCTCGCGGGCTCTGCAGGAGGCGCAGGACGACCTGGATGCCGCCGAGCTCGCGCGCCTCGGAAAGCAACGGCGCCAGCTGGTCGCCGCCCTCGCGCGGCGCGCGGGCGAGCTCGCCGCCGAAGCGGGGACGCCGCTCAGCGCGGCGATGGCGGAGTCGGTGGAGAAGACGGTGAACGCCGCGGTGGTGGATCCGGAGGTCGCCGCGGCCGTGCTCACGGGGCGGCTCGTCTCACCGATCGATCTGGCGACTCTCGACCCCGGCGGCCTCGGAGACGCCGTCGCGGGCTCCGTGCCGCGAGGGATGGCCCCGGCGCCGCCGCGCGACGATCTCGCCGCACGGCGGGCGCGCAAGGCCGCCGAGCGGGCGGTGCGCGAGGCCGAACGCGTCCACGCCGACGCCGTCCGCGAGAACGCGGCCGCGGACCGTCGTCTCGCGACGGCGCGGGAGCGCGCCGATCGCGCGCGCGAGCGCGTCGAGGGGCTGCGGGCCGACCTCGCGCGCGCCGAGGCCGAGGCCGACGAGGCGGACGACCTCGCGCAGCAGCGCGAGAGCGAGCAGAAAGAAGCCGCCGCGGCGACGCGCGCCGCGCAGCGCGCGGTGGAGCGGGCCGAGGCCGCCCGAGCGGAAGGGACGGACGCGTGATCCCGACACTCTTCGACGAGGTGCGGGCACGCCTGGCGGACGCGCCGCGCGAACGGCTCGGCGAGCTCCAGGAGGGACGCCGGGTGCTCGGCATCCCCCGCCCGCCGCGCATCGTGGCGCGCGGAACCGCGTGGCACCTCGGCGTGCTGCTGCTCACCGACGAGGCCGTGCTCGCCACCGGCGACATCGTGCGTTCGCGCGCCGAGGTGCGCCGCGGATTCGCGGCCGAGTCGCAGCGTCGACGAGCAGAACTCGCGGCCGCGGCCGCGCGCGGAGGAGTCCCCGAGGGGCAGACGGTCCACATCGAGTGGCATCCGATCGACCTCTCCGCCCTCGGCGAACGCTCGACGCCGCTCGCGATACGCGGGGGAGAACCGCTCGTCCGCTGGAGCGCGGCAGGCGGTTTCCTACCGCTCGCGCGCTACCTCGACGAGCGCGTCGAGCTGCTGCGCCATCCGCCCGAACGCGCATAGTCGGGGCCGGGGCGGGTGTCAACAGCGATGACGCGCCCCGTCGGGGAAACAACGCTGGTCTATCGTGAGCGACGTGCAGCAGGTATGGCCAGGATCCAGTTATCCCCTCGGGGCCACTTACGACGGTAACGGGACGAACTTCGCCCTGTTCAGTGAAGGAGCGGAGAAGGTCGAGCTCTGCCTCTTCGACGAGAACGGGAAGGAGACGTGCTTCGAGCTGATCGACGTCGACGCGTTCGTCTGGCATGCGTATCTCCCGAACATCCAACCGGGACAGCGATACGGGTACCGCGTTCACGGGGAGTACGACCCCGCGAACGGCAAGCGCTACAACGCGAGCAAGCTCCTGCTCGACCCGTACGCGAAGGCCGTCGAAGGTCAGGTCGACTGGGGCCAGCCCGTCTTCAGCTACGAGTTCGGCGATCCCGACTCGTTCAACGACGAGGACTCGGCCGCGCACATGATGAAGGGCGTGGTCATCAACCCGTTCTTCGACTGGTCGGGCGACCGCCAGCCCAAGACCCCCTACTCCGAGACGTTCATCTATGAGGCCCACGTCAAGGGCCTGACCCAGCTGCACCCCGACGTTCCGGAAGAGCTGCGCGGCACCTACGCGGGCATCGCGCACCCGGCCGTGATCGACCACCTGCGCAAGCTCGGTGTCACCGCGATCGAGCTCATGCCCGTGCACCAGTTCGTCAACGACTCCACCCTCGAAGAGAAGGGGCTGTCGAACTACTGGGGCTACAACACCATCGCGTTCCTCGCGCCCCAGAACACCTACTCCTCGACCGGCGATCACGGTCAGCAGGTGCAGGAGTTCAAGGCCATGGTCAAGGCGCTTCACGCGGCCGGCATCGAGGTCATCCTCGACGTGGTCTACAACCACACGGCCGAGGGCAACCACATGGGCCCGACCCTGTCGATGCGCGGCATCGACAACGAGGCCTACTACCGCCTCGAAGACGACGACAAGCGGTACTACACCGACTACACGGGCACCGGCAACAGCATGAACGTCGGCAACCCCCACACGCTGCAGCTGATCATGGACTCGCTGCGGTACTGGGTTCTCGAGATGCACGTCGACGGCTTCCGCTTCGACCTCGCCTCGACCCTCGCGCGCGAGTTCTACGAGGTGGACAAGCTCGCGACCTTCTTCGAGCTCGTGCAGCAGGATCCGGTGGTCTCGCAGGTCAAGCTCATCGCCGAGCCCTGGGACGTCGGCCCCGGCGGCTACCAGGTCGGCAACTTCCCGCCCCAGTGGACGGAGTGGAACGGCAAGTACCGCGACACCGTCCGCGACTTCTGGCGTGGTGAGCCGCAGGCGCTCGCCGAGTTCGCATCGCGCCTCACGGGGTCCGCCGACCTGTACGAGCACTCGGGGCGCTTCCCCGTGGCATCCATCAACTTCGTCACCGCGCACGACGGCTTCACCCTCCGCGACCTCGTCTCGTACAACGAGAAGCACAACGAGGCGAACGGCGAAGACAACAACGACGGCGAATCGCACAACCGCTCGAGCAACATGGGCGTCGAAGGTCCCACCGACGACCCCGAGGTGCTCAAGCGCCGCGCGCAGCAGCAGCGCAACTTCATCGCCACCCTCCTGCTCAGCCAGGGCGTGCCGATGCTGCTGCACGGCGACGAGCTCGGTCGCACGCAGGGCGGCAACAACAACGGCTACGCGCAGGACAACGAGATCACCTGGGTGGACTGGTCGAATGTCGACCACCCGCTCATCGAGTTCACCGCGGCCCTCGCACGACTGCGCAAGCAGCACCCCACCTTCCGCCGCAGCCGCTTCTTCGATGGTCGCCCCGTGAAGATGGAGGAGGGGGCGCCGATCCCCGACGTGGTGTGGCTGCGGCCCGACGGCTCGCTCATGCAGCCCGAGGACTGGGACAACGGCTTCGGCCGCGCTGTCGGGGTGTTCCTCAACGGCCAGGGCATCCGCGAGCGCGATCGTCGCGGCGAGTCGATCAGCGACGACCACTTCCTCGTGCTGTTCAATGCCGGCGATGAGCCCGTCGACTTCGTCCTGCCGGACTTCGAGTACGCGCCCGAGTGGGACGCCTACGTCGACACCGCGGGGGAGCGCGCGAACACTGAGCCGCTGAGCCCGGGGGAGACCCTGCCGATCGAGCCCAAGTCGCTCATCGTGCTGCGGGAGCACCACCTCCCCGAACCCGAGGTCGACCACTCGGTGGCCGCCTCGCTGACCGCCCAGATCCAGGTGGTCGGCCCCGATGACCTGCCGGGCCAGGCGCCCAAGCCGGAGTTGTGACCGAGATGCGGCATCCGCTTTCGACCTACCGCCTGCAGATCCGCGAATCGTTCACCCTCGACGACGCCGCCGAGGTCACGGGATACCTCCGTGACCTCGGGGTCTCGTGGGCGTACCTGTCGCCGCTTCTCGAGGCCACGCCGGGCTCCGACCACGGGTACGACGTCGTCGACGTCACGCGGGTCGACCCCGCACGCGGCGGCGCCGAGGGCCTCGCGCGCTTCGCGGAAGCCGCGCGCGCGGAGGGTCTCGGCATCCTGGTCGACATCGTCCCGAACCACATGGGGGTCTCGGAGCCGCGGACGAACGCCTGGTGGTGGGACGTGCTGCGCCAGGGTCGCGCCTCGGTGTATGCCGACTCCTTCGACATCGACTGGGAGTTCGGCGGCGGCAAGGTGCGCGTACCGGTGCTCGGCGACGACCTCGACGCGGTCATCGGCGAGATCTCGTACGACCCGACGCCGGCTGACGACGCTCCCGACGGTGTGATCCGGTACTACGACCACGCCTTCCCGGTCGCGCCGGGGACGGGGACGGATGCCGCGGCCTCGGGCTCGCGCGACGCCATCGTCGCTCTGCTCGACGCGCAGAACTTCGAGCTGCGGTTCTGGCAGGACGAGGCGGCCGACCTCAACTACCGTCGGTTCTTCGCCGTGACGACCCTCGCGGGCGTCCGTGTCGAGCTGCCCGAGGTGTTCCAGGAGACGCACGCCGAGATCCTCCGCTGGGTGCGCGAGGGCCTCGCCGACGGTCTGCGCGTGGACCACCCCGACGGCCTCGTCGACCCGGGCGGCTATCTCGACCAGCTCGCCGTCGCGCTGGAGGAGGCGGGCGAGGGCGAGATCGGTTACGTCCTCGGCGAGAAGATCCTCGAGCACGGCGAGGCGCTGCCCTCGTGGTGGAAGACCGCCGGGACGACAGGTTACGACGCGCTCGCCGAGATCGACCGCGTGCTGACCGACCCCGCGGGCGAGGCGGCGCTCGACGCGCTCGACGCACGTCTGCGCGCCGACAGCGACCTTGCGCCGCTCACCGGGTGGCACGATCTGATCCACGACACCAAGCGCAAGATCGCCGACTCGATCCAGGTGTCGGAGATCCGGCGGCTCGTGCGGGGTCTTCCCGCTGAGCTCCGTGCGGAGTTCGGGGCCGACGTGCTGCAGGACGCGCTCGCCGAGGTCCTCGCGTGCTTCCCCGTCTACCGCTCCTACCTCCCCGCCGGCCGCGCCCACCTCGATGCCGCCGCGGGCGAGGCCGAGGTGCGCCGACCCGAGCTCGGCGACGTGATCGAGAAGCTCGTACCGGTGCTCGCCGACACCAGCCGCGAGGTCGCGTGGCGGTTCCAGCAGACGACCGGCCCGGTCATGGCCAAGGGCGTCGAAGACACGGCGTTCTACCGTTACACGCGGCTGGGCTCGCTCACCGAGGTGGGCGGCGACCCGGGCGAATTCGCCCTCGACGTCTCGGGATTCCACACCGCTCAGGCGCTGCGGCACGCGTCGTGGCCGACCGCCATGACCACGCTGTCGACGCACGACACCAAGCGCGGCGAGGACACGCGCGCCCGCATCGCGGTGCTGGCCGAGATCCCGGAGCGCTGGGCGGAGGTGCTGGGCGAGTTCCGCGGAATCGCCTCGACCGGGCACGGTCCGTTCGACAACCTGCTGTGGCAGGCCATCGTCGGCGCGTGGCCCGAGTCGGCCTCCACGCCGGACGGCCTGAAGGTCTACCGCGAGCGCCTGCACGCCTACGCCGAGAAGGCCGCGCGCGAGGCGAGCGAGGTCACCGGCTGGTGGGAGCAGGACGAAGCCTTCGAGGAGCGCATGCACGCGGTCGTCGACGCGGCGACCGGCGCCGCCGCCGAGCGGGTGCGCGCGTTCGTGGACGAGATCTCGCCCGCGGGCTGGTCGAACGGCCTGTCGGCGAAGCTGCTGCAGATCATGGGTCCCGGTGTCCCCGACGTCTACCAGGGCTCGGAGCTGTGGGAGCAGTCTCTGGTCGACCCCGACAACCGTCGCGCGGTGGACTTCGCCGAACGGCGACGTCTGCTTGCCTCGCTCGATGCGCCCGGCGCGGCCTTCCCCACGGTGGATGCCACGGGCGCGGCCAAGCTGCTCGTGACCTCGCGCGCGCTGCGGTTGCGCCGCGAGCACCCGCTGGAGATCTACCGTCCGCTGGAGGCCGCGGGAGTGGCATCCGATCATGTCATCGCCTTCGACCGTGGTGGCGTTTTCGCCGTCGCGACGCGGTTGCCCCACGGCCTGGCGGCCGCGGGCGGATGGCGCGACACGGTGGTGCTGCTCCCGGACGTGCCCCTGATCGACGTGCTGACCGGCCGCTCCTTCGCGGGCGGACCCACCCCGCTGACCGACCTCCTGGCCTTCTACCCGGTGGCCCTCCTCATCTTCTGACCCCCCGTCCCCCGAGCGCGTGAGGGGTCACTTTCTGTCGCTTCACGCCTCTCTGAGCGACAATTTCTGACCCCTCACGCGTAAGGACACACCATGAGCATCGACGTCTGGGCACCGAAGGCAGAACGGGTGCGGTTGCGCCGGCTGGATGACAGCGGCGATGCCGTCGTCGAGGACATCGAGATGGAAAGCGCCGCCGACGGGTGGTGGACCGCCCCGGTCGACCTCGCCGACGGAGAGCGGTACGGCTTCGTCCTCGGCGACGGCGACGACCTGCGCCCCGACCCGCGCTCACGGCGCCAGCCGGGGGGCGTGCACGAAGCCTCGGCCTGGTTCGACCCGAGCGTCTACGCCTGGAACGACGCGAGCTGGACGGGCAAGCAGCTCGCGGGCGGACTGATCTACGAGCTGCACCTCGGCACCTTCACCCCCGAGGGGACGCTGGATGCCGCGATCGGGCGCCTCGAGCACCTCGTCGACCTCGGTGTGACCCACGTGGAGCTCCTCCCGGTGAACGGCTTCAACGGCACCTGGAACTGGGGCTACGACGGCGTTCTCTGGTACACCGTGCACGAGGCCTACGGCGGACCCGAGGCATACCAGCGCTTCGTCGACGCGGCGCACGCGGCCGGCCTCGCGGTCATCCAGGACGTCGTCTACAACCACCTCGGTCCCTCGGGAAACTATCTGCCCGAATACGGGCCATACCTGCGCGAGGGCAGCCGCAACACGTGGGGCGACTCGATCAACCTCGACGAAGACGCGGTGCGCGCCTACATCGTTGAGAACGCTCTGATGTGGATGAGCGACTACCACGTCGACGGTCTGCGCCTGGATGCGGTGCACGCGCTGCTCGATCACCGCGACCCGCACGTGCTGCAGGAGATCGCCGAGCGCACCGACGCCCTGTCGGCGCACCGCGGCATCCCGCTGACAACCATCGCCGAGAGCGACATGAACGACCCGAAGCTGATCCTGCCGCGCGAGGCCGGCGGCTACGGCCTCACCGCGCAGTGGTCGGACGACTGGCACCACACCGCCCACGTCGCCCTCACCGGCGAGACGATCGGCTACTACGAGGACTTCGCCGACCTCGACGCGTTCCGCAAGGTCAGCGAGGGCGGTTTCTACCACGACGGCACCTACTCGACCTTCCGCGAAGAGAAGCACGGCAAGCCGATCCCGGAGGCCGTGCCCAACTGGCGCCTCGTGACCTTCGCGCAGGATCACGACCAGATCGGCAACCGTGCCGCGGGCGACCGTCTGTCGCAGTCGCTGGACTACGACCGCCTCGCCGCGGCCGCTGTGCTGACGCTCACCGCCCCGGGCACACCGATGCTGTTCATGGGCGAGGAGTGGGGCGCATCCACTCCCTGGCAGTTCTTCACCTCGCACCCCGAACCCGAGCTCGGCAAGGCCACCGCCGAGGGACGCATCGCCGAGTTCGCGAAGATGGGCTGGGACGAGTCCACCGTGCCCGATCCGCAGGACCCCACGACCTTCGAGAACTCGAAGCTCGACTGGGACGAGGTCGGCGAGGGCGACCACGCGCAGCTGCTGGGGCTGTACCGCGAGCTGGCGAAGCTCCGCCGGGATCGCCCCGAGCTGACCGACCCCTCCCGCGCCGGTCTGTCGGCCGTGGCGCGCGAGGCGACGGGCGGTCGGGTGTACGAGCTTCGTCGCGGTGACCTCGTGGTCGTCGTCAACCTCTCGGATGCCGAGGCCTCGGCATCCGTCTCCTCCGGTGCCCGGGTGCTCTTGGCGACGACGGAGGGCGTGGTGCTCGACGGCGTGGCGCTCACTGTTCCCGCCGGCGGGAGCGCGATCGCGGCTCCGGCTCTCTGACGTGGGGCGCTGCTTCGTCTCGACTCCTTAGGACCTCGTCCCACTTCTGACGGAGCATGTCCCACTTATGGCGGGTTGGCGGGGCTGCAACCAGCCATAAGTGGGACGAGGTTCGAAAGACGTCAGTCGACCGACGGGCGGATCAGGCGCAGGATGCGGATGACGGCGGGCGGCAGGAGCACGAAGGCGGCCACGATGATCGCCATCACCCCGATCCCGGTGCTCCGCGGCTCGCCGCCGAATCGCTCGACCGCGAGCCAGCTCAGTCCCCACGCCAGCGCGAGGGTCGGGGTGAGGCGCCACGCGCTCTTCCACGCGATCGCGAGCCCGATGAGGCCCACCACGACGAGGACCCCAATGCCGATGGCATCCGCCGCCTTCTCCCACGACGAGGGGGCGACGGTCGTGAGCCAGGCGGCCGTGTTGGCGACCGTGGCCAGGGTGACCCAGCCGAGGTGCAGGCCCGTGACGCCGTCGATGAGGACCGAGTCGACCACGCCGCCGCGCGGTTCGCGCGTGAGAACGGCGACGCGGAACGTCCAGCCGAGGGCGGCGAGGAGCAGCACGATGACGACGACCGTGAGGAAGAGGGTGCCGAAGCGCGCGGCGACGAGCCAGAGACCGTTGAGGGCCATGGTCAGGGCGATGAGCCAGCCGAGCGCGCGCTGGCGCGGGTTCGTACGCTGGCGCGGGAGGGCCTGCCAGATCGCGTACGCGATGAGGCCGAGGTAGATCACCGACCAGATCGAGAACGCCGGCCCCGCGGGGGCGAGGTACGACCCGTTCGTGCTGAGCGCGCCGTCCTGCTGATCCTCGACCGCGGTGTTGCCGAAGGCGCCGGCGCCGATCACCGCCGCGATGATCATGAACGACAGGGCGGAGAGGACGACGATCTGACGTGCGAGGTCGTTCCCCCGCCATGGAGCTTCTACGTTCATGGGCGAAAGCCTAGATAAGCTAGCGAGATTCGCGGTTCGGGCTTGACATCGCGGCATCCGGCCCGCGCCGTCGTGCGGAGTTCGGGGCGGACACGCCGTGCGAGGGGCGGGTGTCTGGGCGTGTCGGGCATGGACACCGCCTGACGGCTCGCGTGACGGGGCACGCCGCGACGGCCCGCGGAAGGGTCAGGCCGCGACGGCCCGCGCGGCGAAAGACCGCAGCAACAGGGTGGGCTGCTCGACCGAGACCGTGCGCACGTGCGCCGACACCTGGTCGAACGCCTCCGCGTCGAAGTAGCCCGCGTCGCGGTAGACCTCCATCCGCGCGACGAACGCCTCGGCGGTCGGCTCGGGGTGGAACTGCGTCGCCCACAGGCCGGCCCCGGCGCGGTACGCCTGCACCGGGCAGGCGGCGTTCTCGGCGAGGAGCGTCGCCCCGGGAGGCACGCTCGCGGTGCCCTCCTTGTGCGCGGTCAGCGCCTGGAAACGCGTGCTCAGGATGCCGAACAGCTCGTCGTCGCGCCCCGCGTCGGTCAGCGCGATCTCGGCGGGGCCCGTGCCCTCGGGGGTGTTCAGGGTGACCTCGCCGCCGAGCATGCGCGTGACGACGCCGATACCGAAGCACGTGAACATCGCGCTCGTGCGCCCCTCGATCGCCGTGGCCGCCAGGCGCTCGAGGTCGCGTTCGAGACGGCGCTGCTCGTCGGTCTTGTCGGGATCGGTGACGTTGAAGGGACTCCCGCCCACGACCACGGCGGCGAAGCGCTCGAGATCGCGGGGGAGGGGCTCACGGACGAGGTCGTGGTGCACGAGATCGTCGTCGCTCACTCCGAGCCCGTCGCGGAACGATGCCCACTCGGCCACGGCCGCGTCGCGCTGCGGGCGGGCGCAGACGTAGAGCAGGCGAGCGGTCACCCAGGGATTCTATGCGCGCGCACGGGCGTCGCGCCCGGGGCTGGACTCACGAGGAAACAGCGGCCGCGGGCCTCGTGAGCACCGCGACCTCGTCGAGGCGGACGCGCACGCGCTCTCCCGGTTCGCGCCGTTCGTCCGAGGGGTGCTGCACCCGCACGAGGCTCCCGTCGGCCACGCGCAGCAGGGAGCGGCGGACGCTGCCGAGGAACGTGCTCTGCTCGACCACGGCGTCGACGCCGGTGGCATCCGGAGCGACGATTCGCAGGTTCTCGGGGCGCACGAACACCTCGCACGCGCCGTCGTCGGCGGCGGCGACGAGCGGCAGGCTCTGCCCCCAGACCGAAACGGCGTCGCCTGCGACCCGGCCCGGAACGAGGCTCGACGACCCGACGAAGGCGGCCACGTCGGCGGACGCGGGCCTGAGGTAGAGGTCTTCGGGGCTGCCGAACTGCAGGATGCGTCCGGCGCCCATCACCGCGACCCGATCCGAGACGGCGAGAGCCTCCTCCTGATCGTGCGTCACGAAGACGGTCGTCGTGCCGAGGCGGAGTTGGATGCGGCGGATCTCGTCGCGCAGCTGCACCCGCACCTGGGCGTCGAGCGCCGACAGCGGCTCGTCGAGCAGGAGCACCCGCGGTTCGGTGACGAGGGCGCGCGCGAGGGCCACGCGCTGCTGCTGACCGCCCGACAGCTGGTGCGAGAAGCGGTCGGCGAGGTGCCCGAGCCCGACGAGGTCGAGAGCCTCTCCGGCGCGGCGGCGGGCCTCGGTCGTGCCGACGCCGCGGCGCCGCAGGCCGAACGCGGCGTTATCGATCGCGCGCAGATGCGGGAACAGCGAGTACGACTGGAACACCATGCCGATGTCGCGCTTGTTCGTGGGGACGCTCGAGACCTCGCGACCGCCGATGTGCACCTCGCCGGCGGTGGCGCGCTCGAGACCCGCGAGCACGCGCAACGCGGTCGTCTTGCCGCACCCCGAGGGGCCGAGCAGAGACACGAACTCGCCGGGACGGACATCGAGGTCGACCCCGTGCAGCACACGCGTGGTGCCGTAGTCCTTCACGACGCCGCGGAGCTCGACCCCCGCGCTCTGGGTTCGCGAGGGTGCGCCCTCTCGGTCGATGACGGTCATGAGCTCTTCCTTCCGGCGCCGATGCGTCCGACGCGACCGATGACGAGCAGCAGCACGAACGCCAGGGCGAGCGCGAGCAGCGTGAAGATGGCGGCGACGTAGCCGTCCTGCTTGTTGACGACGATCAGCGCGGTCTGCAGCGTCTGCCTGTTCAGGAGGGACGCGATCGTGAACTCGCCGAGCACGACCGCGACCGAGATGAGCGACGCGGCGAGAAGGCCCTGGCGCAGGTTCGGCATGATGACCCGCAGCAGCACGCTCCCCCAGCCGGCACCGAGCGTGCGGGCCGCCTCGGACAGGGTCTTCACGTCGATCGCGTCGATGGACGCCTGGATCGACCGGTAGGCGAAGGGGAGGACCAGGATGCCGTAGGCGAAGGCGAGTGTCCACGCCCCCGTTCCGAGGGTCCGACCGATCTGCAGGTAAAGGGGAGTGAGACCCACCACGAGAACGATGGCGGGGATCGAGATCGGCAGGAGGGCGACGAACTCGAACACGCGACGAAGACGGGGGAACGCCAGCGCCACGAGCACCATCGTGGGCGTGAACAGGACGAGGACCAGCAGCACCGTGACCCCCGCGAGGCCGAGGGAGTTCCCGATGCCCGTCCACAGCGGGCGGTACTTCGCGGCGTTCGCGGGGTCGGCGAGGGCCGTCCAGCGCTCGAGCGACAGCCCCGACCCGCCGGGAAGCGGCGTGAGGGTGAACAGCACGGTCGCCGCGAACGGGACGGCGAAGACCAGCCCGACGCCGACGCCGATGACCCAACGCGCCCAGCGCGGGGGAGCGAGCGGGTTCACGACTGCCACCGCGCCGCGCGGCGCTGCACGAGCGAGTACACGCCCATGACCACGGCGACCACGACGATCATCCCGAGCGCGAGCGCGCCGGCGAGGTTCTCGCGCCCGAGGACGGTCTCACTGGTGAGCGCGGTGCGGATCTGCAGCGGCACGATCTGCGAGCCCTGGCTGGCGAGCGCGGCGGCCGTGGCGTACGACGAGAACGCGTTGGCGAACAGCAGGAGCAGGCTCGCCAGGAACGACGGCGCGAGGACGGGCATCCCGACGTGCCGCCAGAAGCCCCCTCTCGTTCCGCCGAGGGTGAGATGCGCCTCGACCCATTGCGGCTTCAGAGCGGCGAGAGCGGGGAGGAACGTGATGATCATGAGCGGGATCTGGAAGATCAGGTAGGCCACCACGACACCCGGGAGGTCGTACAGCCAGACACCGTTCTCGTACAGCGAGATCCCCGTCAGCTGTCGCAGCACGACGGTGACGACACCCTGCGCGCCGATCGCGGCGATGAGCACGAATGCGAGCATCACGCCACCGAACTGGGCGAGGACTCCGGATGCCGCGTCCACGGCGGTGCGCACGACGCCGGTCTCGGGCAGCCCCAGCATCGCCCAGCACACCAGGGCACCCACGACGGCGCCGATGACCGCGGTGACCAGCGATACCATCGCGGAGTTCCCGAACGCGGCGAGCACGAGGGGGTCGCCGAGCGCGGCGACGTTGTCGAGCGTGAACGAGCCGTTCCCGTCGACGAAGCCCGAGGCGACCGCCACGATCGTCGGCAGCGCGAGGAACAGGACGACGTACGCGGCGAAGGGGGTGAGGCCGAGCCACGCCCAGCCCGGACGGGCCGCACCCCGCGGCGACGGAGCGGAGGGCTCCGGCGCCGCGGGGGCGACCACTCGGTCGAGGACGGTCACTGGGCCGCCGTCGCCCACTTCTGTCCGAGCAGCGTGCCGGCCGCCGTCGACTGCGCCTCGGTGGGGACGACCGTGTCGCTCGGTGCGGCCGGCAGGGCGGCGGCGAGGGCGGCGTCGATCGTGCCGGCGGTGGTCATGGCATCCATCCGCGCCGGACGTGCGCCGCCCTTGAGCCAGAGGTTCTGCACCTCGTCGCTGTAGAGGAACTCCTGCCAGAGGCGGGCGGCCGCGGGGTGCGGGGCGTCCTTGTTGATGGCCTGGTTGTAGTAGCCGGCGTAGCCGGTACCGGGGAGGACGACCGTCTTCCACGTGGGGACCGCCGAGGCCTGTGCCGCGTTGAGGTAGTCCCAGTCGAAGACGACCGGCGTCTCACCGCTGGCGATCGTGGCATCCGTCGGGTCGACCTTGAGGAAGTTGCCCGCCGCGTTCAGCTTCCCGAAGAAGTCGACGCCCGGGGTGAAGTCGTCGAGCGTGCCGCCGTTCTGCACGGTGGCCAGGCCGACCGCGGCGAAGGCCGAGCCCGCCTGGGTCGGGTCGCCGTTGATGGCCACCGCGCCCTTGTACGCGGGCTTGAGCAGGTCGCTCAGCGAGGTCGGCGCGGGGAAGCGGGCCGAGTCGTAGCCGATCGACATGTACCCGCCGTAGTCGCCGACGAACAGGCCCGAGGGCTCTTTGATCGCGTCGGGGATCTCGTCGAAGGTCGAGACCTTGTAGGCGGCGAAGCGGTCGGTGTTCTGCAGGGCGACAGCGAGACCGAGGTCGAACACGTCGGGCGCGGTGTCGAGGCCCTCGTTGGCCTTGGCCGCCTGGATCTCTTCGGCGCTCGAGGCGTCGGGCGACTGCTCGTTGATCGTGATCTCGGGGTAGCGCTGGGCGAACAGGTCGAGCACTTCGCCGTAGTTCGCCCACGTGCGCGGGAGTGCGATGACGTTGAGCTGGCCCTCGGCCTTCGCCGCCGCCTCGAGGTCGGCCATCGTGCCGAAGTCGCTGAGGCTCGTGGCCGTCTTCGCGTCGGTGGTGGAACCTGCGGCGGCGTCTCCGGACGCGCCCGCGCAGCCCGCGAGAGAGATCGCGGCGACGGCCGCCAGGGCGAGGGCCGCGAGGGGCCGACGGGGGTTCTTCAGGAGTGACATTCAGGTTTCCTCTCGTGTCTCCCGGGCACCTCGGCGGCGGGGGCCGTCGAAGGCGAGACGGAGGAAATGTACGGACACGCCGTGACACGACGGCGCGCGCCGGGTGAACCGGGATCGTCCGAAGCGGGAACGAACGGGAATCGAGGCGTGAGCGGACGCCGCGTGTCACACCCGAGCGCCGCGCCCGCCCGCTCCTGTCCGACGGGGATCGGTCCCGCTCACGCGCGACCGCCTCACCGCGATGAGGAGGGCTCCCGCGAGGAGCGCTGCGGCGCCCCCGACCGCGAGGCCCGGGCTCGACGGCATCCCCGACTCGGCCAGGCGCGCAGGGGCCGCGCCCGAGGCCGAGGGGGTCGGGACGGGTGCGGGGGAGGTCTCCGCGAGGGAGAAGCTCGGCGTCGCCGCGATCGGGACGGGCCAGCGGGCGTCCTCGAGGTACGTCGCCAGGAAGGGGGCCGGTTGCCCCTCGGTCGGCACGTCGTCGGCCGTTGACTGCAGCGGGAGCGTGACTTCGCCGCTCTCGATCGTGACGGTCTGCTCGCTCGGCGAGGGGCGCCAGGCGAGGGAATCGGTCGTTCCGACCGTGACCAGGAGCGCGTGCCCGGGCGCGAGCGTCCACTCGACGTTGCGCAGGTGCATGCGGGTCGTCCCTGACGCGTCCAGGGGTGCCGCTTCTTCGACGATGAGCGTCGGCACACCGTCGGGCTCGACGTCCCACAGTCGCGCGTGCGCGACGCCCGCCCCCTGGGTGCGGAGGTTCAGGGACGCCCTGCCGCTGAGGCGCGTGGGCTCGTCGACGGGGGCGGAGAGCGTCTGCGAGGCCCCGATGGTCTGCGCGTCGCGCGGGGCGGTGCCGAAGAGCGAGCCGTCGCCCTCGTCGCCCGCGGGGAGAGCATCGGCGCCGCGGCCGGTGTCGACGTACGAGCCGGGCGCGAGAGGAGCGGTGAGTTCGCGCGTGACGCCGGGCCACGATGACTGGAGGCGCCAGTGCCCCTCGTTGTCCTGCAGCGCCCAGGCGGGTTCGGGGGCCGGCGCCCCGAGCAGATGAGCGTCGAAGAACGCCCGCACCTCGTCGACCCATCCGGCGCGGCCCATCTTCAGACGCCCCGCGTCGTCGAGGTCGTTGCCGGAGTAGTGGTCCCAGGGCCCCGCCCACGCGATCACCGGCCCGTCGACGGCATCCAGGAACTCCGCCATACCCTCGGGACGCGTGTTCCTTTCGGTCCAGCCCTGCGTGAGGAACAGGGGGACGGTCGAGCCCTCGGCGTGCTGCGCGGTGTTGCGGGCGCTCCAGAACGCCGAGGAGGGATCGGATGCCAGGGTGTCGGCCAGGATGCCGGCGGCGCATTCGGGGTGGGTCTGCTCGTACGCGGCGTTCGTGCGGTAGCGCTCGGTGTCGGGCGGGATCACGACGCCGTCCACGGACCCCGGGTGATCGATCCCGGTGAGGGCCGCGATGCCGTTGTACGCGTCGATCGTCGTGCGGTTGTTCTCGGCGGGGATGCCGTTCTCGTAGAGGTAGTCGTAGAGGTTCCACGACGGCTCCTGCGCGACGACCGCCGCGAGACCCGCGGGCCGGTCGGCGAGACCCATGAGGCCAGTGACGGCGTCGTACGACTTCCCGTACATTCCGACGCGACCCGTCGACCAGGGGGCGGATGCCGCCCACTCCACGAACGCGCGCACGTCGGCCTGCTCGCCCGGACCGCTGAAGTCGTAGCATCCGGAGCTTCCCCCGAAACCGCGCAGGTCTCCGAACACGACGGTGTAGCCGGCGGCGAACAGGCCGCCGTCGTCGATGAAGGCGCGGTGGCGCATCGAGGGACCGGTGAACGACTTGCCCTCGTCGGCCTGCTGTCCCGCGTGCGAGAGGTAGGGGCCGCTGATGAGGATCACCGGAGTGCGGGCATCCGCCGGCAGACCCGCCGGGCGAAGGACGTCGGCGTGCAGCTCGACCGGGTCGCCGTTGCGATTCGCGACGGAGGACGGCAGGTAGTGCTCGGTCCACACGGCACCCTCGGGAACCGAGGGGTTCTGCGCGTGCGTGACGCCCCGCGAGACGTCGGGGTCGGCGTCGATGCCCGCGTCAGGCGTGGGGGCGGCGTCGTCCGCGGGGGTGGCCTCCGCGGAGGGGGCGGCGGGCGCCGACGCGGCGCCGCTCGCGTCGGAGGCGACGGCGGGAGTCGCGCCGATGAGGGTCAGGACGACGGCCAGCGCCAGGGCGTTCGTCGTTGTGCGTCCGTGCATTCCGTCTCCCCTTCGCGGTGCGCGTCGATCGCACCCTACCGCGCGGGGCGTGCCCCTCTGCCGGGGCGCGGGTGCCACCGTGCCAGCGTCAGCGTGAAGAGCGCGCGGTGCGTCCCCGGACGATGCCGACGAAGGCCTCGACGTCGGCGGTCGTCCGCTCGCGGAGCCACGCGAGCGCGACGGTCGACACCGGTCCGTCACGCAGCACCCGGTACTCGACGTCGCGGCGCTGGTGGGCGCGCGCGAGCGACATCGGCACGACCACGACGCCGACGCCCGCGGCGACGGTCGCGATGGCTTCGCCGGTGTCGGACGGTGGCGCGAACGTCGGGGGGATGGCATCCGGAATCCGCGCGGCGAGCACGTCATCGGCGGGGACGATCACGACTTCGCCGGCGAGATCCGCGGTGTCGAGCTCGTCGCCGGCCGTCAGGTGAGAGTCGACCGACATCACGACGACGGGCTGTTCCTCGTAGAGCGGGATGAGGTGGAGGTCATCGGATGCCGTGACGGGGAGCCGCACGAGAGCGGCGTCGACCTCGTCGAGGTGCGACCGTTGCCCGGCGACGTCGATCTCCCGGAGCTCGAGGGTGACGTGCGGCATGCGCTCACGCCACAGGCCGATCCACTTGCCCGGGGTCGCACCCGGGACCGCGCCGAGCACGAAGGTGCGCGGGGGTTCCGGAGGAGCGGGGGCGGGGCGCGGTGCCTTCCCTCTCGCGGGGCGCTTCGGCGTGGAGGGCCGTGCCGCTCCGCCCTTGCGGGCACCGCCGGTGGGACCACGTCCCCGGGACCCGCTGCCGCTCGCCATGGTTCCAGGCTATCCGCGCGAGTAACGTGGAACGCATGATCGGCATCCTGGCGCTCGTGTTCGCCGGCCTCGCGGCCCTGCTGCACGTCTACATCTTCGTGCTCGAGAGTGTCCGCTGGTCGCAGCCGAAGACGTGGAAGGTCTTCGGGATCGCCGACCAGAAGACGGCGGATGCCACGAAGCCGATGGCCTACAACCAGGGCTTCTACAACCTCTTCCTCGCGATCGGCGCCATCATCGGCATCCTGTTCTGGATCGTCAACGGCGTGGGCGACGTGGCCGGACGCACGCTGCTGATCTTCTCGCTCGGCTCCATGCTGGGTGCGGCGCTCGTGCTCGTGACTTCGGGCAGCAAGTACCTGCGCCCCGCGACGATTCAGGGCACCCTGCCGCTCATCGGTCTCGTGCTCGCGATCTTCGCCTGACGGGCCCGCTGCCTCGAAAGACGAAAACCCGCACGCTCCGAGGAGTCGTGCGGGTCGTGAAGCCGCGGGACGGCTGTCGCGTCGGCCGGATCACGCGGCCAGGCGGAGTCCCCGCTGGTCGGTCGCGACCGCTTCGCCGTCGTTGATGATCTCGTCGTCGCCGATGAGAGAGCCCGTCGCGACGCGAGCGTTGTGGCCCACCTGCGTGCGAACGCCGATGTGAGCGCCCGCGCCGATGACCGCGCCGGCGCAGATGTGCGCGTGCGGCTCGATGCGAGCCTCGGGTCCGATGACGGCGTCGGATTCGATCCACGCCCCTCGGCCGACACGAACACCCGCGGCGATCTGCACGCCGGGTTCGACGTAGGCGCCGTTCTCGACCAGCGCCGACGGGTGGACCTTCGCGCCGTGCGCGACGAGTCCGCGACCGTTGACGTGCTTGCGGTAGCGCAGCGTCTCGCCGTGGTCGTTTTCGATGTCGATGTAGTTCTTACCCACGATCCCCTCCGGTCGACTCTCGGATTCAGCCGACATGTATGACAACGGGTGGGGAATGCCCTTCATTCCCTCGAATGGTTCTTCGTCGCCCGTGCCGCGATCGGTTTGCTCGACGTCGAGAGAAGTGCGGCGAGGACTCTCGACGATGTTTCGTCCTCCTGTTCTCGCACGCCGGCGGCGGTGAGCCTGCCGGGTTGACAGGAGCGAACCGGAGGGGCGCTGATCCGCGGACCGGTCGGAGAATCACCCGGGCTGACAGGTGGGGCACCAGTAGACGTTGCGCTCGCTCGTCTCCGAGGCGCCCAGGGACGTCGCGCGGATCGGCGTGCCGCAGCGACGACAGGGCGCGCCTTCGCGGCCGTAGACCCAGAACCGACGGCCCGGGCGGGTGTCGCCCGTGAAGGTGCGCTCGGGTCGCGGGAGGTTCGCGCGGATCATGCGCTCGCCGAGTGCGATCGTCGCCTGGGCGTCGATCTCGGTGGCCGGGGTGGTCGGCGCGATACCCCGCACGAAGAGCAGTTCGTTCGCGTAGACGTTGCCGAAGCCGGCGACGTTGCGCTGGTCGAGCAGCGCGACGTGCGCTTCTCGCGGATCGGCCGCGACGCGGCGGACCGCCTCGGCCTCGTCCCAGTCGTCGGCGAGGAGGTCGGGACCGAGATGGCCGATGACGGTGTGCTCGTCGGCGGTGCGCAACACCTCGACCATCGCGAGGTCGAAACCGACGGCATCCGCCCCCGTCACCCCGACGATCGCGCGGGCCTTGAATGCGGGGCGGCGCCACCGCTCGCCCGGCCGGTAGACGTCCCACCGGCCCTCCATCTTCAGGTGCGAGTGCAGCGTGTACCCGCCGATGCGGTGCAGGAGATGCTTGCCGCGCGCGGCGACCCCGTGCACCGTTTCGCCGCGGAGATCGGCGGTGGCGCTCCCGGGGACGCGGATGTCGAAGCGCGTGACGACCTTGCCGGTCAGAGCGGCCGAGAGCTTCGCCGCCGCACGGTAGACGGTGTCGCCCTCAGGCACGGGCGGCCTCCAGCCGGGATCGAGGGGCGGCGGGGTCGAGGGCGGGCGCCGTGGCGGCGGGGTGCTTACGCACGCACGGCCTCCGTGTGGAGTAGAGGGTGGTGGGCACGGTGGCGGGGTGCTTACGCACGGGCGGCCTCGCGGAGGGTGTCGCCCGCGGTGAGCTTGCGCAGCGTGAGACCCTTCGGGGACTCGACGAACCCGGCGGAGCGCAGCGCGCGCCCGACCGCCGTCCCGTAGACGAACTCGCCATTGACCTGCTCGACGGTCAGCGTCTCGAGCCGACGACGCTTCGCCGTCTCGGCGAGGTCGGTGGCGGCCGCGGCCAGCCGCGTTTCGTCGTCGGTGAAGGCCAGGGCGGTGCGGCCCCCGCGCTCCAGGTACAGGGTCAGCTCTCCGTCGACGAGCACGACCACTCCGCCCGCTTTGCGACCGGGGCGATGGGTGACGCCCTCGAGGGCCGGCCAGCCGAGAGCGGCGCCGTACGGGTTCGCGGGGTCGGTCGCCGCGAGCGTCACCGTGCGCAGGGGTGGAGGGTCGGCGACGGCGGCGAACTCGCGGAGCCGGTCGACCGTCGCGGAGGCGGCGAACTGGGCCGCCCCGAGCTTCTCGATGACGTATCCGCGACGGCAGTGCCCCGCCTCCTCGAACCCGGCCAGGATCCGGTAGACCTGCGCGAATCCGCCCGGGACTCCCTCGGACTGCACGGCCCCCCGGGTCACGACGCCGTAGCGGTCGAGGAGCAGGCTCGCCGTCGCCGTCGCGCGGGCGGCGGCATCGGCTTCCCGCTCGGGGAGAAGCGACCAACGCCCGCCGAGCGACGGCGGTCGCGGAGCCGACGTCGCCCGCGGCATCGCGGCCCCTCGATACATGCGGGCGCGCGGCGCGCGACGGGCGACGCGGTGTGATTGTCCACCGCCGCTGAGGAGCGTCCGCACGGGGGCGAACGTGTCGTTCGTGACGCGCCCCGCCCAGGTGAGCGCCCAGAGGGCATCATTGACGGACTGCTCGTTCTCGGCCCCGGCGAGCTGTTTGAGCTGCGCGGCGAAGTACGCCCCGCCGCCTTCGAGTGCGCCGAGGATGCGGGCCTCGAGCGAGTCGGGAGCCGGGTCGTCGGGATCGTCGGGATCTTGCAGGGTGAACGGCGCCGCCTCGGCCGGGTGGAGCGCGATCCATCCGTCGCGGCCCGGAAGGGTGCCGTGCCCCGACCACACCACCTCGCCCGTGGCGGTGAGCTCGTCGAGCAGCGCGGGGGAGTAGTCGCGGACGCGCGAGGGCAGCACGAGCGACTCCCACGCGCTCGCCGGGATCGGCACTCCGGCGAGCTGCTCGATGACCGCGAGCACCCCGTCGATGCCCTCGAGGGGCCGCCCCAGGTGCTGCCACACGGGAAGGAACCGCGCGTAGGCCGCGGGCGGGACGGGCTCGACGCTGCCGCGGATCGCGGCGAGCGAGCGCATGCGCAGACGACGGAGGACCTCGACGTCGCACCACTCGGTGTCGTCACCGCGGCCGCCCCCTCCGGACCCTGAGCCTGTCGAAGGGTCGGGCAGGAAGAACCCGCTCGCCAGCCGTCCCTGTGACTCGAGCCGTTGCAGCGTCAACCGGGCGACCGCGATGCCGACGCCCAGTCGCTCCGCGACCGCGTCGGTGGTGAACGGCGCGTGCGTGCGGGCGTAGCGGGCGACCAGATCGCCGAGCGGATCGGCGAGCGGTTCGAGGAACGCGTTCGGGATGCCGACCGGCAGCGCCGCGCCGAGGGCATCGCGGAGTCTCCCGGCGTCTTCGATCCCGGCGACGCGCGAGACGCCGCCGATCGTGACGCGGATCGCGCGGCGATCGTCGACGAGGGTGGCGAGGTGCCGCTCGGCCTCGGCGAGGGCATCGGTCTCGGCGTCGAGGCGCGCCGCGACCTCGGTCGCGTCGAGCGGACCGAGGATGCGCAGGAGGTCGGCCACGCCCTCGACCCCGCGCGCGCGGCGGTCGGGGTCGAGGCGCTGCGCTTCGCGCTCGAACTGCGCGATGACCTCGGGGTCGAGGAGTTCGCGCATCTCGACCTTGCCGAGCAGTTCGCTCAGCAGCGCCGGGTCGACCGAGAGCGCCGCTGCGCGTCGCTCGGCGAGAGGCGAGTCACCCTCGTACATGAAGGCGCCGACGTACCCGAAGAGCAGGTCGCGGGCGTACGGCGAGGGCTGCGAGGTGGTGATCTCGACGAGCCGGATGCGCCGCTCGCCGATCTGCCTGGTCACCCGCAGGAGCGCGGGGAGGTCGTAGACGTCTTGCAGCACCTCGCGCAGCGTCTCGAGGATGATCGGGAACGCCGGATGCCGCTTCGCGACCTCGAGCAGCTGGGCGGACCGTTGCCGCTGCTGCCACAGCGGCGAACGGCGGTTCGGGTTGAGGCGCGGAAGCAGGAGCGCCCGCGCCGCGCACTCGCGGAAGCGCGAGGCGAACAGCGCCGATCCGCCGACTTCGTCGGTGACGATCTGCTCGAGTTCATCGGGTTCGAAGACGAAGAGGTCGGCTCCGGGCGGTTCGGCGGCGGCATCCGGAACCCGGGCGATGATCCCGTCATCGCTCGCGACGGCGGCCCCCTCGACACCGAGCCGCTCGCGGATGCGCGCGTTCACCGCGAGGGCCCAGGGGGAATGCACCTGCATGCCGTAGGGGGAGTGCAGGATGATGCGCCAGTCGCCGACCTCGTCGCGGCTGCGCTCGACGGTCAGCGTCCGGTCGGTGGGGAGGCTGCCGGTGGCCTCGCGCTGCTCGGCGAGATACGACAGCAGGTTCGTGATCGCGTTGTCGTCGAGTCCCGATTCGCGCAGGCGCTCCTCGGCCTTGGCCTGGTCGGCGCCCGCCAGGTCGCGCGAGAACTTTCCCAGCGCTTCACCCAGCTCGGCGGGGCGGCCGATGCCGTCGCCGTGCCAGAACGGCAGCTTGCCGGGCTGCCCGAACGCCGGCAGCACGTTGACACGGTCGTGCGTGATCTCGACGATGCGCCAGCTGGTGGTGCCGAGCGTGAAGACGTCGTTGACGCGGGACTCGTAGACCATCTCTTCGTCGAGCTCGCCGACGCGGGCGTTCTGCGATTCACCCGCCACGAACACGCCGAAGAGCCCGCGATCGGGGATCGTTCCTCCGCTGGTCACCGCGATGCGCTGTGCGCCCGGGCGCCCGGTGAGGGTCCCCGCATCGCGGTCCCAGACCAGACGGGGGCGGAGTTCGGCGAACTCGTCCGACGGATAGCGGCCCGCGAGCAGGTCGAGCGTCGCCTCGTAGGCCGAGCGGGGGAGTGAGCGGAAGGGCGCGCTGCGCTTGACGGTATCGAACCACTCCTCGACGTCGATCGAGCCCAGGGCGGCGGCCGCGACGGTCTGCTGGGCGAGGATGTCGAGCGGATTCTGCGGAACAGTGATCGCCTCGATCCGGCCGGCGAGCATGCGCTCGGTGACCACCGCCGTGTGGAGCACGTCGCTGCGATGCTTCGGGAAGAGAGCGGCGCGGCTGACCTCGCCGACCTGGTGCCCGGCGCGTCCCACACGCTGGAGACCGGATGCCGCGCTCGGGGGCGCCTCGACCTGGATGACGAGGTCGACCGCGCCCATGTCGATCCCGAGCTCGAGGCTGCTCGTCGCCACCACGCAGCGCAGCGCGCCCGACTTCAGTTCGTCCTCGACCTGGGCGCGCTGCTCCTTGGAGACCGAGCCGTGGTGGGCTTTCGCGAGGATCGCGGAGACGCCCGCGGACGACCCCGCCTGCGCCATCATGGCCGCCGGCACGGTCGGCTCGGGCACGTCGATGCCGACGCGTTCGGCGTAGATCTCGTTGAGGCGCCCGGTGAGCCGCTCGGCCAGGCGCCGGGAGTTCGCGAACACGATCGTCGAGCGGCGTTCGAGGATGCGGTCGACGATCGCCTCCTCGACGTGCGGCCACACCGAGCCGGCCATCTCGGTGCTCTCGGGGCGCTCGGAGAACCACTCGCCGTCGGTCGCCTCGTCGGGGTCGGGCGAACCCGGGGGCGGGGGAGGGTTGAGCATGTCTTCGATCGGCACGACGACCGACAGGTCGAACGCCTTCGTCGCCTTCGGCGCCACGATGTCGACGGGCTGAGCGCCGCCGAGGAACCGAGCGACCTCGTCGATCGGTCGCACCGTGGCCGAGAGGCCGATGCGCTGCGCGGGCTTCTCGAGGAGCGCATCCAGCCGCTCGAGGCTCACCGCCAGGTGGGCGCCGCGCTTGGTGGCCGCCACGGCGTGCACCTCGTCGATGATGACGGTGTGCACGCCGCGGAGCGTCTCGGCGGCCTGGCTCGTCAGCATGAGGTACAGCGACTCGGGCGTCGTGATGAGGATGTCGGGCGGGTCGGTGACGAGCTTTCGACGGTCGCTCGAACTCGTGTCGCCGGAGCGCACGCCCACGGTCACGCCGGGGACCTGGATGCCGAGGCGCCGGGCCGACTGCCCGATCCCGACGAGCGGCGACCGGAGGTTCCGCTCGACGTCGACACCGAGGGCCTTGAGCGGTGAGATGTAGAGGACGCGCGTGTTGGTCGCCGGGGTCTTCGGGGCGGCCTTCTTGCCGCGGCGCGGGGGCTCGGCATCCGGAGTCTCAGGCGCCTTCTCGCGGAAGATCCGATCGATCGCGAAGAGGAAGGCCGAGAGGGTCTTGCCGGAGCCGGTGGGCGCGACGACGAGCGCGTTGCGCCCGGACGACACCGATTCCCACGCGCCTTTCTGGGCATTGGTCGGGGCCGAGAACGCACCGCGGAACCAGTCCTGCGTCGCAGGACCGAATCTGTCGAGGACGTCAGCCATGCCGACATCCTCTCTCGGACCTCCGACATCGGGTCGGGGTTGACGTTCGCCCGCCGCGGACGGCGGTTCCTCCGCCCGGCGGAAGCGTCTCCGTCCCCGGGCGGAGGCGGTCTCCACCGGCGCTGTCTAGCGTGGGCACATGAACAGCGCATCGTCGTCCCCGCGGGCCGCCGTCGCGGTCGTGTCCGTCTCCGTCCTGCTCGGCCTCGCCATCGGTGCCGCCCTGTGGCTCGGCTCGCAGAACCTCCTCATGGGCGCCACGATCGGTGGCATCCTGGCCCTGCTCTTCGGTGGTTTCGCGGTCTTCGCGGTACGCGCGGCGGCGTCCTCGCCCGGCGGCTCCGGCACCGACGCGGGTGCCGTGGTCATCGGCGGCGGGGGCTGCGGCGACGGCTGCGGTGGAGGCGGCGACGGCGCCTGTTGAGGTCACGGCGCGCGCTCGACGAGCCTCCCGTCCTCCAGCTCCAGAAGGAGATCCAGCCCGAGGCGCGCGAGGAACGCGTCGTCGTGGCTGACCACGAGCACCGCCCCGCGGTACGCCTGCAGCGCTGAGACCACCTGGTCGACCGTGTCGAGGTCGAGGTTGTTCGTCGGCTCGTCGAGAACGAGGAGCTGCGGCGGCGGATCGGCCAGCAGCAGCCGGGCGAGGGCGACGCGGAAGCGCTCGCCGCCGGACAGCGATCCGAGGGGGCGCGTGACCGCGTCTCCACGGACGAGGAAGCGGGCGAGTCGATCGCGCACCGCCGCGACGGGAACGTCCGGCGCCGCCGCGCAGACCGTGTCGAGGACGGATGCCGCGTCGTCGAGGCCGTCGAGACGCTGGGGGAGGTAGCCGACGTGCTCCACGCTCGCTCGAGCGTGGACCGCAGCCTCCGTGCCGTGCACGATGCTCTGCAGCAGCGTCGTCTTCCCGGTACCGTTCCGCCCCACCAGGGCGACCCGCTCGCGTCCGGTGACGATCCACTCGCGCTCGCCGTCGCCCAGCGTCGCGATGCGCCGACCGGGCGCGTTGCCCGGATCGGGCAGGTCGATGCGCACCACGTCATCGTCGCGGACGCGCGCCGACGCCTCGTTCAGCGCCGCGCGCGCGGCATCTTCCTTGCCCTTCATCTCCGTGCTCAATCGGCCCGCGCTCACCTGCGCCGCGTTGGCGCGTCCTCCCGCGATGATCCTCGGAACCCGCTTCTCGACCTGCGCCTTGTGCGCGACGCGGGCGCGGGTGGCGAGCTTGTCGTACGACTCGATGCGTTGCCGTCGCTCCCGGCGGAGGCTCTGTGCGGCGTCGCGCTCGGCGCGGACAGCCGCTTCCTGCTCCGCGTCGCGGTGCGCTCTCCAGACGCTGTACGGACCGCCGACGACGCTGAGGGTGTGGCCGTACAGCTCGGCGGTGGCATCCATCAGCTCCAGCAGGCTCACGTCGTGACTCACCACGACGAGGGTGCCGGGCCACGCCTGCACGAGTTCGCTCACCCGCGCGCGGGCCTCGCGGTCGAGGTCGTTCGTCGGCTCGTCGAGCAGCGTGATCTCGGCCGCACGGGCGCGCAGCCCGACGAGCGCGGCCAGCATCGTCTCACCGCCGGAGAGCTCGCCGACGGTTCGATCCAGCGCGTCGGACGGCACACCGGCCTCGGCGAGCAGGGCATGGGCGCGTGTCTCGACGTCCCAGTCGTCGCCGACGGCGTCGAAGTGGTGCGGTGCCACATCCCCCGACTCGATCGCGCGGAGGGCGGTCAGCGCCCTCTCGACGCCGAGGAGCGAAGAGACCGGTCGGCGCGGATCGGACGCGAGACGCTGGGGCAGCATCGCGACCTCACCGGATGCCGAGACCGAGCCGGACGTCGGGGCGATGTGCCCCGCCGCGACGCGGAGGAGCGTGGACTTGCCGGCGCCGTTACGGCCGACGAGACCGGTGCGCCCGCGGCCGAGCGCGCCCGAGACGCCGTCGAGGGCGACGGTTCCGTCGGGCCACTCGAGGCGGACGTGGTCGAAGACGAGGGAAGGGGACGGTGATGACATGACGGAACTCCGGGAACGCGGGATGCGCGGACGCCGGACCCGTCCGCATCAGCGGAGGGAGGCCGAGAAAGACGGCGGGTCGACGGGTCAGCGCGCGGACAGGGGCGCGGAAGCGTCGACGTTCTTCACCGGAGGAGACCTCGTTCTCGGGGACAGGGCTGCCTACGATAGCCCACGTGGGCGGGATGGGGAACCCCGGCCACCCGTGTCCGTCTCAGCCCGCGGCCTCGCGGTCGGCGAGGCGCGCGTAGAGGAACGTGCGAACGTCGTCGAGCTCGTCCTGCGAGATCGAGTGGGTGAGTCCCGGGTACACCCGGCCGCTCAGCTCGCTATGCCCGGGGAGCCACTGCGCCGTCGCGTCGATGAGGTGGGCGGGGATGACATCGTCCGCGGCTCCCCGACCCCAGAAGACGGGGGGACGACGGTCCGCCAGGACCGCGTCCCCGGGGAGCTCGCCCCCCGCCGCGTAACCGGCGAGCACCACGACGAACGCCACCGCGTCGGGGTCGACCCGCAGCGTCTGGACGGCGACCGCGCCGCCCTGTGAGAAGCCGAGGAGCCCCACGGGGGTATCGCCGACGGCATCCTGAATCCACGCCAGCACGGATCGCGCCGCGCGGGTGACGGCGTCGGGGTCGCGTCCGTCGAGACCCTCGATGGGATACCACGAGGCTCCCGGCATCGGCCACGGCGGCGCGAGGGGAGCACGGACGCTCGCGATCACGAATTCGGTCGGCAGGTACGGGACGAGACCGAAGAGGTCGTGCTCGTCGGAGCCGTAGCCGTGCAGCAGGAGCAGGACCGGCCGATTCCCGCGCTCGGCCGGGGGCACGGACCACCGCACGAGGGAGGAGTCGAGGGAGAGGGGCGCGCTCATGCGGCCATTGTGGCAAAGGCCTCCGACATCGGGCTCCCATCGGGCTTCGCCGGTGGTGAGTCGGGAGGAGGACCCGGGACGGGAGGACCCTTCGCCCGCGAGACCTCCTCCCGTCTCGGATTCCCCTCCCTCCGCGCGGCGGAACGCACCGTGACCGCGCGGACACGCGGCATCCGGAGCGGTCGGTTGATATACAGGGAGCATGGCTGTCCGCACACCCGACCCCGAGCCCGGCGACAACGGCGGGGAGCGCGAGCCGCTGTCCGGCCCCTTCTCGGGTGCGCCCAGCGGCCCGAACACCAACCCGGGCTGGCTCAGCGAGGTCGAGCTCGCCGAAGCACGGCGACGGCTCCCGATGCTCTACGTCGAGGCACTCCCGGTGCGCACGGACGGCATGGGCATGGTGACGCAGGTCGGCATCCTGCTGCGCGCGACACCGCTCGGAGAGATGACGCGCACCCTCGTCTCGGGGCGCGTGCGTTACGGCGAGACGGTGCGCGACGCACTGTTCCGGCACGTCGAGAACGACCTCGGACCCATGGCCTTCCCGCTCCTTCCGCCGCAGCCCGCGCCGTTCACGGTGGCCGAGTACTTCCCGCTCCCGGGCGTCAGCGCCTTCCACGACGACCGTCAGCATGCGGTCGCGCTCGCGTTCGTCGTGCCCGTCACCGGCACGTGCGAGCCGCGCCAGGACGCACTCGAGGTCACGTGGCTGTCGCCCGAGGAGGCGGCATCCGACGCCCTCGCCGCCGAGATGGAGGGCGGCCGCGGCACCCTCGTGCGGCAGGCGCTCGCGTCTGTGGGCGCGCTGCGTTGACCTTTGCCGGTGTCGGAGGCCCTGTCTAGGGTCGGAGAATGCCGATCACCGAACCTGCTCCGCTGCTCCTGCCCACGGACGCCGCCGGGTGGACGAGCTTCGTCACCGACCGTCCCGCTACGCGTCGCGCGCGCATCGACGCGATCGACGCCCGCCTCGCCATGGCGGACGACCTGCCCACCGCCGAGCGGCTGGAGCTCTGGAACGACGCCGACATCGCCTTCGCCGAGGCGCTGTCGGAGGCGCACCTGCTGAGTGAGTCGCATCCGGATGCCGAGATCCGGCGTCTCGCCGAAGAACAGGTCCAGCAGTTCGAGGCGCTTCAGGCGCGACGGCTGCTCGACCGCCGGCTGTCGAGTGCGTTCGCGGACGCGGACGAGACCGGCCTCGGCGACGACGAGCTGCGGCTCCTGACGCACATCCGCCGCGATTTCCGGCGTGGCGGCGTCGACCTCGACGACGCGGCGCGCGAGCGGGTGCGCGAGCTGAGCGAGCGCGACACCGAGCTCTCGCTGACGTTCTCGCGACACATCCGCGACGGAAAGCGCGAGATCCGGGTGCCGGCGAGCGCCCTCGACGGCCTGCCCGCGGACTTCGTCGCCGACCACGCGGTCGATGACGAGGGGATGGTGACGCTCACGACCGAGTACACCGATCTCATGCCCGTGCGGGAATATGCCCGCGACCGCTCCGCGCGTCACGCGCTGGTCGCCGCCTACAACGACCTGGCGTGGCCCGAGAACGAGCCCGTTCTCGCCGAGTTGCTGGCCGTGCGAGCGGAACGCGCAGCGCTGCTCGGCTACGGCGACTGGGCCGATTACGAGACCGAGACGCGCATGATCGGATCGAGCGCCGCCGTCGACGCGTTCCTGACGCGCGTCGCCGAAGCTGCCGCGCCGGCGGCAGCGGTGGAGTACGACCGCATCCTCGAGCGGCTGCGCCGTGACGACCCGTCCGCCGAGGCCGTCACGATCGCGGACTTCTGGTACCTGTTGAGCACCCTGAAGCGCGAGGAGTACGACGTCGACGCGCAGGTCGTGCGGTCGTACTTCCGGTTCGATCGCACGCTGGACGGCGTGTTGGCCACGACCGCGCACCTGCTCGATGTGTCCTACGTGGCCGTCGACGCCCCGTCGTGGCACGACGACGTGCGCACCTACGACGTCGTGCGTGGCGACGAGCGTCTCGGCCGCATCCACCTCGATCTCCACCCGCGCGACGGAAAGTACAACCACGCCGCGTGCTTCCCGCTCGCGCCCGGGATCACCGGCCGCTCGCTCCCCGAGGGCGTTCTCCTCTGCAACTTCTCGCGCGGCCTGCTCGAGCACGACGAGGTCGTCACCTTCTTCCACGAGTTCGGTCACCTCGTGCACGAGATCATCGGGGGCCACCAGCGGTGGGCCCGGTTCACCGGGGTCGCCACCGAGTGGGACTTCGTCGAGGCGCCGAGCCAGCTGCTCGAGGAATGGGCGTGGGATGCCGGGGTGCTGGCATCCTTCGCCGTCGACGACGCAGGAGAACCGATCCCCGCCGACCTCGTCGCCCGCATGCGCACGGCCGACGCCTTCGGCCGCGCGCTCGAGGTGACGCGGCAGCTCGGCCATGCGACGACGTCCTACCGCCTGCACGTCGAGCGCCCCGCCGACCTGCGGAGCGCCGTCGACGGGTACTACCGCGCGGCCAGCCCCGTGACGCCGCTCGACGGGTCGCACTCGTACGCCGGTTTCGGCCACCTGACCGGATACGGCGCGTGCTACTACACGTATCAGTGGAGCCTCGTGATCGCGCGCGACCTGCTCTCGGCGTTCGGCGACGACCTGTTCGACACGCAGATTGCCGAGCGGTACCGCCGCGAGATCCTCGAGCCGGGCGGATCACGCGACGCGCGCGACCTCGTCACCGCGTTCCTCGGGCGAGAGAGCACCTTCGACGCCTACCGCGACTGGCTCGCGGGTTCCTGAGACGGTGAGGGCCGTGGCATCCGGGGTTCGGATGTCACGGCCACTCGGGCCGGGGTCCGTGCGCGGCTCCGGCGCCCAGATCGCGCGGTCGGCCCGGGCCCGGGGCGGGCCCGGGCGGGTCGCGTCAGGCCGTGGTCTCGCGGGCGATCGCCGCGAGGAAGGCGTCGATGTCGTCCTCGGTGGTGTCGAACGAGCACATCCAGCGCACCTCGCGGCGAAGCTCGTCCCAATCGTAGAAACGGAAGCTCTCGCGCAGACGATCGGCGACGCCCGCGGGGAGCGTCGCGAACACGCCGTTCGCCTGGGTCGGCTGGGTGAACTCGACGCCCCGGATCGACCCGTCGGCGAGACCCGCCTCGACACCGGCGCGCAGGCGCTGCGCCATGGCGTTCGAGTGGCGCGCATTGCGCAACCACAGGTCGTTCTCGAGGAGCGCGACGAGCTGCGCCGAAACGAAGCGCATCTTGCTCGAGAGCTGCATGTCGAGCTTTCGCAGGTAGGTGAGCCCGGCGGATGCCGCGGGGTCGAGCACGACGATCGCCTCGCCGATCATCGCGCCGTTCTTCGTGCCGCCGAAGCTCAGCACGTCGACACCCGCGTCGCGCGTGAAGGTACGCAGGGGCACGTCGAGGGCGGCCGCCGCGTTGGAGATGCGAGCGCCGTCCATGTGCAGGCGCATACCGTGCCCGTGGGCGTGGTCGGCCAGGGCGCGGATCTCATCGACCGTGTACAGCGTGCCGAGCTCGGTCGACTGCGTGATCGAGACGACGAGCGGCTGCGCACGGTGCTCGTCGCCCCAGCCCCAGGCCTCGCGGTCGACGAGATCGGGAGTGAGCTTTCCGTCGTCGGTGGGAACGGTCAGCAGCTTGATGCCGCCGACGCGCTCGGGCGCCCCGCCCTCGTCCACGTTGATGTGCGCGGTGGATGTCGAGATCACGGCGCCCCAGCGCGGCAGCATCGACTGCAGCCCGACGACGTTCGCTCCCGTGCCGTTGAAGACCGGATAGGCCTCGACCCCCTCGCCGAGGAGCCCGACGAAGAGCTCCTGCAGGCGAGCGGTGTAGACGTCTTCGCCGTAGGCGACCTGGTGGCCCTCGTTGGCCGCAGCGATCGCGGTGAGGACGTCGGGGTGGATGCCGGAGTAGTTGTCGGAGGCGAAACCGCGCACCGACACGTCGTGGAGGGAAGTCACGGTCTCAGCCTAACTTCGGCCTCTTATCCCCAGCCGGGCAGATCGACGAACCATCCCCCGATCGGGGCCGGGCTGCAGCCGCGTGTCGGAGGGCCCGACGAGAATGAGGGGATGCATTTGGACCCCGAAGCGCTCAGCATCGCGGGCGAGATCTTCTCGCCGGCGGCGATGACGCGCGCCGACCGGCTCCTCGTCTACGGCTCCGTCGAGGTCGGCGACGTGAAGACGATCGGCGACGTGCGGGTGGTCACCGCGCAGTCCTTCGGCGCGGCGGGGTACGAGCACCTCGAGCTGCGGGTCCCTGACGACGTCACGCGGCTGTCGGGGTGGTGCTCGTGCGGACGAGGGCCCGAATGCGAACACTCCTGCGCGGCGGCGCTCCTGCTCTTCGACCGGTTGATCTCGGCCGGGCGACCGCCACGGCCGGAGTGGCAGCGCTCCCTCGACGAGCTCTTCCTCGCCGCCCCGCCGGCTCCTGACGAACCACCGTTCGAGCTCTGTCTGTTCCTGTCGATCCGCCGCGGGGGCGGGCACGGGCGCAGTACTGCTCTCACCCTGACGGCGCGCCCCGGCGTGCGCGGGACGCGCGGCACGTGGATCAAGGGGCGGGCCGGGTGGTCGGCTCTCGCGGCGCTGCCGGCCGATCCTGCGGCGCGTGCCGCCCTCGACAGCCTGGGCCGCCTCGGACGGTCCGGACCGGGTGCGTTCCTCTCCGACGAATGGATGCCGCTCTCCGCGGTCCCGCCGCACTCGCTGTGGATGCAGCTCGACGCGGTCCGCGCGGCCGGCGTCCCGATCGTCTCCGGTTCCGGCGTGCACCACCCGGTGGAGATCCCCGCCGAGCCCGTCCGCGCCGCTGTCGCGCTCGAGCGACGCGGGTCGAGCCTGCAGATGCGCGGCATCGTTGAGGGCGTCGCCGAAGAGGTCGCTTCGCTGTCGTCCTGGGTCGTGGGCGACCCGGCCGTCGCCGTCGCCTTCGTCGCCGATCGCGACGGCGCCGAAGAGAGGATCACGCTCGCGCGTCTGTCGACCCCGGCGGGGCCGCCTGTGCGGGGGTTGCTCGCTCGCCCGAACGCGCTCACCATCGACGCGGCGAGCGCCGACACCTTCCTGGCCGACTACCTCCCGCGCCTCCAGCTCGATGCGCCCGTCGTGTCACCACGTGGCACCGTCGAGGTGCCCGCCGCCCCTCTGCCGGTACTCGAACTCATCGTCGACCACCAGGCTGACGGGGCATCGATCGCGGCGCGGTGGGATCGCTCATCTACGCGCGGACGCCACCACCCCGAGCACGAGAGCGCCGTGTGGGCGACCGCTTCCGCCGTCGCCTCCGATGCACGGATCACCCTCCCGGAGCCGTACCCGTCGGGAACGACGCCTCCGAGGCCGCTCGTTCCGGCGGCGGCGGCGATCCTCTCCGTCGAGGTGCTGCCGCGCCTTCGCGACGTCGATCACGTGCGCGTGCTCGTCACCGGCGCGGGGCGGGACTACCGCGCGGCACCCGAGGCTCCGGTCGTCGAGCTGACCACCTCCGCCGACGACGGCAGTGACTGGTTCGATCTTCACGCGCGAGTCAGCGTCGGCGACGTCGAGGTCGACTTCACCGACCTGTACACGGCCTTGGCCCTCGGCGACAGGGTGCTCTTCCTCGGCGATGGGGAGTACGTCCGTCTCGACACCCCCGAGTTCGCGCGCTTGCGTGCGGTCATCGATGAGGCCCGGACGCTCGCCGACCGGCCGGAGTCGCAGCTGAAGCTGAACAGGTACAACGTCGGTCTGTGGGACGACCTGTCGGAGCTGGGCATGATCGCCGCGCAAGAGGCCGAGTGGTGGCTGCGGGTGAGGGGGCTCACCGACGATGCAGCGCTCGAGACTGTCGATCCGCCGGCGGGTCTTCGCGCGACCCTGCGCGACTACCAGCGTGCGGGCCTCGACTGGCTCTACTTCCTGCGCACACAGGGACTCGGCGGCATCCTGGCCGACGACATGGGTCTCGGCAAGACGGTGCAGACGATCGCCATGATGGAGGCGGCACGCGGGGCGGATCCGACCATGGCGCCGTTCCTCATCGTCGCTCCGACGAGCGTCGTCGGAAACTGGGCCCGGGAGTGCGCGACGTTCGCGCCGGGGCTCGACGTGCGCGACGTCACGGCGACGCAGGCGCGGCGAGCGACGAGCATCCAAGAGACGGCCGCCGGGGCGCACGTCGTCGTCACGAGCTATGCATTGTTCCGACTCGAGCAGGAGCAGTACGCCGAGGTCGACTGGTCCGGGCTGGTGCTCGACGAGGCGCAGCAGATCAAGAACCCCGCCTCCCGCGGGTATCGCGCCGCGCGGGCGCTTTCCGTCCCCTTCACGCTGGTCATCACGGGCACCCCGATGGAGAACAACCTTCTCGAGCTGTGGGCCCTCATGTCGCTCGTTGCGCCGGGACTCCTCGGGACGCGCGAATCCTTCACGACCCTCTATCGGACGCCGATCGAGAAGCACTCCGACGCCGCGCGCCTCGACCTCCTGCGTCGCCGGATCCGGCCGTTCCTGCTGCGGCGCACGAAGGATCTCGTCGCGTCGGAGCTTCCCCCGAAGCAGGAGACCATCATCGAGGTCTCCCTCCACCCGACGCACCGCAAGCTCTATGACCGGCGCTTCCACCGGGAGCGGCAGCGTCTGCTCGGGCTGCTCGACGACGCCGAGGGGAACAGCTTCGCGATCTTCCGATCGCTGACGATGCTCCGGCAGCTGGCGCTCGATCCCGCCCTGGTCGACGAGGGAGAGGCCCCGTCGGCGAAGCTCGACGCGCTGGAGGAATTGTTGGTCGAGGCCGCCGCCGAAGGGCACCGCGTCCTGGTACTGAGCCAGTTCACGCGTTTCCTCCGCGCCGCCCGGGAGCGCTGCACCGAGGCGGGACTCGCCTCGGGATATCTCGACGGCACGACCACGAACCGGCAGGTCGAGATCGATCGGTTCCGTGAGGGTGACGACCCCGCCTTCTTCGTGTCGTTGAAGGCGGGTGGCGTCGGGCTCAATCTGGTCGAGGCCGACTACGTGGTGCTGCTCGACCCGTGGTGGAACCCCGCCGTCGAAGACCAGGCGATCGACCGCGCGCACCGGATCGGGCAGACGCGCCCGGTGATCGTGTACCGCCTCGTCGCGGCGGAGACCGTTGAAGAGAAGGTGGTCGCGTTGCGCGAGGCCAAGGCCGAGCTGTTCTCGCGCGTCCTCGACGGCGGCAGCGACGAGGGCGGCACGTTCGCGGGGGGACCGCGCCTGACCGCCGACGACATCCGGAGCCTGCTGGACTGACGTCCTGCGACGCCCGTTCACCGTGGGGATGGTCCGATCGACGGCCCCGGCACGGCTGCCGCCGGACCCTCGCATCGACGCGCGTCTGGCCGATGTCGGAGGTCGGGTCTACCGTGTGGCTATGTCCGCCGAACCGTCTCCCGCCGCCGTCGCCGTCGGTCCCTGCGCCGGCGACGCGGCCGAGGGGAACCGCACCTTCCTCGCGGTTCTCGTCAACACCGCGGCGGCCAACGTCACCACGAGCTTCCTGTGGTTCGCCCTCACCTTCTGGGTCTACCTCGAGACGCGTTCCGTCCTGGCCACCGGCATCGTCGGCGGCGCGTACATGCTTCTCCTCGCCGTGTTCGCGATGGTCTTCGGCTCGATCGTCGACCGACACCGCAAGCACCGCGTCATGGTGTTCTCCGGGCTCGTCACCCTCACGGCATTCCTCGTCGCCGGCGCGCTCTGGCTGGCTTTCCCCGAGTCGGCCCTGCTCGATCTCGGCGGACCGTGGTTCTGGGTGTTCTCCGCGGTCATCCTCGCGGGCGCGGTCGTCGAGAACATGCGGAACATCGCCCTGTCCACCACCGTCACCCTTCTCGTGCCGGTCGAACGTCACGCCAACGCGAACGGCCTCGTCGGGACGGTCCAAGGCCTGGCGTTCGTGGTCACGAGCGTCTTCAGCGGCCTCTCCGTCGGGTTCCTCGGCATGGGCGGAACGCTGGCCATCGCGATCGGGCTCACGCTCGCCGCACTCGTGCACCTGCTCACCATCCGCATCGCCGAAGAAAAGCCGGCGGCAGGGGCCGAACCGGGGCCGATCGTCGATCTGCGCGGAGCGTGGCGCGCCGTCCGGGCGACCCCCGGGCTCATCGCGCTCATCATCTTCTCGACCTTCAACAACCTCATCGGTGGCGTCTACATGGCGCTGATGGACCCGTACGGGCTCGACCTCTACCGATGGGAGATCGACGGACGGGTCTACAACGCCGAAGTCTGGGGCATCGTGCTCGCAATCACCTCGACGGGCTTCATCGTCGGGGGCGGCCTCGTCGCGAAGTTCGGCCTCGGTCGAAATCCGATCCGCACGATGCTCTGGGTCGTCATCGCGATGGGCGTGCTGGGGGCGATCTTCACCCTGCGGGAATGGGGGTGGCTCTTCGCGGTGGGGATCTGGGTCTACATGGCGCTCATCCCGGTCGTCGAGTCCGCCGAGCAGACCGTCATCCAGAAGGTCGTGCCCTTCGCCACCCAGGGACGGGTGTTCGGATTCGCGGCCGCCGCCGAGTCGGCCGCGGCGCCGGTGACGTCGTTTCTGATCGCGCCGATCGCGGCGTTCGCGATCATCCCCTACATGAACGGCGACACGGGGAAGGCCACGTGGGGCTGGCTGCTCGGCGACGGCCAGTCCCGCGGCATCGCGCTCGTCTTCGTCTTCGCGGGTCTGTTCATGGTGGTCGCGGCTTCTCTGGCGTTCCTCACCCGCTCGTACCGCACGCTCTCTCGTCAGTACCGCACGGCCGAGGTGAACGCCGAGGTGGTCGAGACGGGTGTTCGGGATGCCGAAGACGCCACGGTGTCCGTTCTCTCGGGGCCGAGGGCAGACGTCGACGTCGCGTCGAGCATTCATGCGCCTGAGGTGCAGCCGGGGCTTCGCGGTCCCGAGGACGAAGCCGCCCGTGCCGACGGGCAGACGAGCAGGACGGGCACCCACGCCCCGCCGGATCGCACGGTGGGCTGAATCGCGCGGGCGGCTGAGGGGGCCGCGCCCTCCGGTGCCGATCCGTGCAGGACCGGCGCGGCGTCCCACCCGGTCCCGTCCTCGGTGACGGTCCGCGCCTCGTGCCGAGCGGGCGCCCGGCACGCGGGATCAGTCCGCCCCCTCGATCCCGATCACCACGTCGTTCAGCACGGCGGCTTCGTCGTCCCACAGAGCCAGGAACGAGGCGGCCAGAGCGTCCTCGAGGCCGGCGAGGCTCTTCACCCGGAAGATGACGGCCGCCGCCGTGGGTTCCCGCCCCGCGTCGCGCGCGTCTTTCGCGTAGCCCTGACCGACCGCGCGAACCCACGTCTCCGAGGCGGCCTTCACCGTCGCGTAGTTGGCACCGCCCGCGAGGGGGCGCGCGACCGAGGTCGAAGAGACGATCGCCAGGCGCCCGGCATCCGAGGTTCTGAGGTCGTCGTCGAAGGCGCGGCTCACGTGTCGCAGTGCCGTGAGAGACCGCAAGAGGAATGCGAAGTCGTCGTCGCTCTGGCCTGCGAGTCCGCCGCCTCCGCGCCAACCGCCGACGAGGTGCAGAAGACCGTCGATCCGGCCGTGCGCCGAATGCACGTGATCACGGAGCGCGTCGACCGCGTCGGAATCCGTGAGGTCGCAGCGTCGAACCGAGACGCCGGGGATCTCAGCCGCGACCGAAGCGAGGCGCTCGTCGTCGCTGCCGACGACCACCACGCGAGCCCCGGCATCGAGCAGCAACCGGGCGGCGGAGCGCCCCGCAGCGCTCGTGCCGCCCGCCAGGAGCACCAGTCGGTCCCGCACGCCTTCGTCCATGGCCACCACGTCGGTCATCGTCGCCCCCTCCTCCAGTGTGTCCCGACGCGCGCGCCACGTCGAGACCGTTCGCGCCCACCCTCGTCGAGTGGCCAAGAAACGCCGTATCGCCGCGGGCGGCTACGGCGTGTTCTGGACACTCGACGGGGGGAGCCCGCCGCGGGAGCGCGCGCGGCGTCTCAGTCGGTGCCGCGGATTCCCTCGGTCGAGGCGATCACGGGGCGCATCTTCTTCTCGAGCGCCTCGAAGAACATCGACAGCGGGAACTCGTCGTCGAGCACGGCGTCGGTGTACCCCTTCGGCAGGCCCGCGAGCACGTCGTCGGGCAGACCGCGCGCCCAGACCGACGCGGGGTGCGGGGTGACGACCGAGCGCACCAGGTCGTAGGCGGCGAGCCAGTGCGCCGTCTTCGGGCGGTCGATGGAGCGCCAGTACAGCTCGTCGATCGCGTCCGCGAGGGCGATCACCGCGGCGGGGACCTCGTCCCAGTCGAAGGCGAGCGACGTGTCGGTCCAGTGCAGCACACGGCGCTGGTGCAGCCACGCGAACAGCAACTGGCCGCCGAGGCCGTCGTAGTTGCGCACCCGCGACCCGGTGATCGCGAAGCGGAAAATGCGGTCGAAGATCACCGCGTACTGCACGAGCCCGGCGTGTTCGAGCATGGCCTGCTCCGCGGCATCCAGCTCCGATCCCTGAGCCTGTCGAGCCGACAGGCGGGCCTGCAACGCGACGCATTCGCGGAACGCGGTGAGGTCGCACCGCAGCTCCTCGAGCGAGTACAGGAAGAACGGCATGCGCTGCTTGATCATGAACGGATCGAACGGAAGGTCGCCGCGCATGTGCGTGCGGTCGTGGATGAGGTCCCACATGACGAACGTCTGCTCGGTGAGCGACTGGTCGTCGAGCATGCGAGCGGCGGCCGCGGGGAGCTCGAGCTTCGTGATCTCGGCGGCGGCGCGGGTCACGCGGCGGTAGCGGGCGGCCTCGCGGTCCTGGAAGATCGCGCCCCACGTGAACGTCGGGATCTCGCGCATCGCGACCGTCTCGGGGAACAGGACCGCCGAGTTGGTGTCGTATCCGGGGGTGAAATCGATCAGGCGCAGCGAAACGAACAGCCGGTTGGTGTACTCGGTCTCGAGCCGGGCGATGAAGTCGGGCCAGATGGCCTCGACAAGGACCGCCTCCAGGTGTCGATCACGCGAACCGTTCTGGGTGTACATCGGGAAGATGACGAGATGACGGATGCCGTCGACCCGGTGCTCCTGGGGCTGGAAGGCCACGAGCGAGTCGAGGAAATCGGGCACGCCGAGCCCGGCGTCGCGCCAGCGCTGGAAGTCCGCGATCGAGGCTTCGAGGTAGGCGGTGTCGTGCGGGAAGAGGGGCGCGAGAGTCTCGACCGCCTCGACGATGTCGTCGAGGAGCGGGGCGGCGGCTGCCGCATCCGCGATCGACCCGTCGCTCGCCTGCAGACCCTGCAGTGCGACGGTCGCGTTCTTCAGCTGCGCCCACGCCGGAGTGAGCTCGACCTCGGCGACGGTGCGGCCGTCGAGCAACTCGTGCGAGGCGCGGGAAGGCGTCGCGATGGTCATGGCATCCTCCGTTCAGCGGAAATATTCCTGTCGATCCGTCATGCTAACGGTAAACTTACGCATGGCACCAGGGGAGTGTCGCGGCATCCTGATACTGTCGACGCCATGACCGAGGCTTCTGCCCGCCCCGCGCGCCTCGATGACGCCGTCGATGCGGCGATCGTCCGCGAGATCTCCCTCGATGCGCGCGCGACGCTGTCGCACCTGTCGGAACGGGTCGGCCTGTCCGTCTCCGCCGTGCAGTCGCGACTGCGTCGGCTCGAAGCGCGCGGGATCGTGAGGGGTTATCGGCCCGTCCTGGATGCCGAGGCGCTCGGCCGCCCTCTCGCGGCCTTCGTCGAGATCACGCCGCTCGACCCCGCGCAGCCCGACAACGCGCCCGAGCTGCTGGCGCACCTCACCGCGATCGAGGCATGCCATTCGATCGCGGGAGACGCGGCATACATGTTGTTCGTCCGTGTGCCGACCCCGCGCGACCTCGAGGAGCTGATCCGCGACATCCGCGCGGCGGCGCACGTGAACACGCGCACGACGATCGTCCTGCAGACCTTCTTCGAGGCGCGTCCGATCGAACCGGCCGATTTCCCGGCCTGACTTCTCCTCCCCAGACGCGCAATCCGGCCGGGCGTCCACGAATACATCCCGGGACGGATGCCGCCTCCCTCGCGGGTCTGTAGCGTTGCCGCGATGCTCTCCCTCCGCCCGCTGCGCCGATACCAACTGGTGACCGACCTCGTCCTCGCCGGCTTCTTCGGGCTGCTCGCTCTCGCGCTCGAACTCGCGTCGACCGAACCCTCTGTCCTCGAGAACCTCGGGGTGAGCGTCATGGTCGTCGCGTTCACCGGGGCTGTCGCTCTGCGGCGATTGAACCCCGGGCTCGCCCTCTCGCTGGCTTGGGTGGGTGCCCTCCTGCAGATGGGCCTCGGGCGAGAACCTTCGCCGACCGACATGGCCATTTTCGCGGTGCTCTACACGACCGCGGCCTACGGTTCCCGTCGGGTCTTCTGGACCGGCTTCGCCTCGGCCGTCGCAGGTGCCGTCCTGGTCACGCTGTACCTGGTCGTCCGCAGGCTGACGTCGCCCGTCCAGCCGAACGACGTGTTCGCGATCTTCGCCATTCTTCTGGCTGCGGCGTTCGCGCTCCTGCTCGCGTGGGTGACGGGAGCCCTGGTGCGGACGGCGATGCGCGCGGCGGAGAACAGTCGCGCCCAGCGCCTCGCCGAAGCCGAGACCATCGCGGAGCAGCAGCGCGTGCGCATCGCGCGCGACATGCACGATGTCGTCGCGCACTCGCTGGCCGTCGTGATCGCGCAAGCGGACGGGGCGCGGTATGCCGCAGCCGCCGACCCGGACGCCGCCACGGCGGCTCTCGCCACGATCTCGACGACCGCTCGAGCCGCTTTGACCGACGTGCGTCAACTGCTCACTCAACTGCGCCATACGCAGGCGGAGGGGCCGCAGCCTCGGCTCACCGATCTCGACGCTCTGTACGCGCACGTGCGCGCCGCGGGTGTCGAACTCTCGGTCGATGTCGATCCGGCGCCCCCCGGAGAACCGCCGGCGGCCATCCAGCTCGCGGTGTACCGCATCCTGCAGGAAGCTCTGACGAACGCGCTTCGCCACGGCGTCGACCGTCACGTCGACGTGCATCTCGGGTGGTTGCCCGATCGCGTCGAACTGACGGTCCGTAACGCCCGAGCGGACGGCCCGTCGCAGCCGTCGGGCGGACACGGTCTCATCGGGATGCGCGAGCGCGCGCAGCTCGTCGGCGGCCGCTTGACCGCTGAGCCGCAGGGGCGCTTCTTCGTCGTCCGAGCGACGCTGCCCGTCGGGGCGCCGCAGTGAGCCCCGTACCCGACCAACAGCCGAGAGGAACCGACCGAGTGAGCACCACCCCCGTACGTATCGTTCTCGTCGACGACCAGGCGCTGTTCCGCGCCGGGATCCGGATGGTGATCGACTCGCAGCCCGACCTCGAGGTCGTCGGCGAAGCGTCCGATGGTCGTGAGGGCGTCGAGATGGTCCGCTCGATGCGTCCCGATCTCGTGCTCATGGACGTGCGCATGCCGGTCATGGACGGGCTCACCGCGACGGCGGAGATCCTCCGCGAGCCCGGCGCGCCACGCGTGGTCGTCCTCACGACCTTCGACCTCGATGAGGCCGCCGCCCGTGCGATCCAGGGCGGCGCCAGCGGCTTCCTTCTCAAGGACTCCGAGCCCGAGTTCCTCCTGTCCGCCATCCGGACGGTCCACGCCGGCTCAGCCGTCATCGCGGCGGAGGCGACCCGCGAACTCTTCGCCCACATCGCCGAGAACGGTACCGCCGAGCCCGTGCCGCACAGTTACAGCGACCTGACCGAGCGTGAACGCGAGATCTTCGTCCTCGCGGCGGGCGGCCTCAGCAACAGCGAGATCGCGGCGCAGGAGTTCCTCTCGGAGGCGACGGTCAAGACGCACATCAGCCGCATCCTCTCCAAACTGGCGCTGCGTGACCGCGTCCAGTTGGTCGTCTTCGCCTATCGGCACGGCCTGGTCTGAGCGGCAGCTCGTCCGGGCGCGTGCCCACGTCAGGCGTTGTCGTCGCTCGACTCGGGGTCGTAGGCCCAGGTCGGGGCGAGAGCCCGGATGCGGCCCTCGCGCCACTGCCACATCGCCCACAGCCCCGGCCACAGCACGGGGGCGGCGGATCCGCCGATCGTGAGGCGCTCACGCCACAGCGTCCGCCCGGGCTGACCGGGAGCCGCCGATACCGCCATCTGGTGATCCCAGACGTCGAGGGCGGCGAGGGGACCGGTCAACGGCACCCCCCAGTCGCGGAACACCCGCACCCGACCGTTCCCGTCCGTGGTCTCGCGATCGGCAACCGAGATCAGCTGACGCCCGAGGGGCAGGGCGCCGGCCAAGCTCATCTGCACCGGGACGTCGTCTCCGGATGAGAACGAGGTCGGCATCTCACCGAGCGCTTCGACGTCGAGGAGCGGCCCGTACAGCTCCGCGACGGCGCGCGGGGAGTGGAGCGCTCGCCACGCGGCATCCGGATCGCAATCGATCACGAACTTCAACAGAATGCGCATGCAGCGAATTCTGCCGCACCGCCGGTGAGCGGCACCCGGGTTGACGCTGTGGGCGCGCACACCCGGCTTAGGCTCGGGGGATGCCGAACGACCCCACCCCGCACGCCCAAGCGAACTACCAGGTGCGTCTCGACTGGGGCCTGCCGGGCCTCGGCCGCCTCGCCCCCGCCGACGTGGTGATCCTGGTGCAGACACTCGGCCTCTCGGCCGACGCGCTCGCCGCCATCGAGGCGGGGGACATCTTGCCCGTCGAGGGGCTCCCGACCGCCGCGCTGGTGCGCGCCGCGGCCCGAGACGCCGCGGACGTTCTCGTCGGCGGCATCCGGAACGCACGTGCCGTGGCCGACCGCGTGCTCGAGATCCAGACGGCGCGGGCAGCGCGGACGAGCATCGCCCTCATCGCGGTCGGGTACCCCGACGGTCCGGATGCCGAGACCCTCCGCTTCGCGGTCGATGACCTCCTGGGGTCAGGGGCCGTGATCGCCGCGCTCGGCGACCTCGGCATCGACCACGCCTCGCCCGACGCGGCCCTCGCGGGCGAGGGGTATCGCGCTCTCCGCGGTGCGGCCCGTCATCTTCTCTCGGCGAGCGGCACGGGTCGGTCGCTGACCGACGCCGGGCGCGCGGATGTGGTGCAGGCCGCGGCCGCGCGCGACGCGGCATCCGTCGTCCCCACCCTCATCGACGGCGGGTTCCGCGCGGGTTGAACGGTCGCGTCGTGTGGTGCGGCGTGGATTCGGAGATGGGGCGTGGATTCGGATGAAGCGCGGGATCTCGTCCGAATCTGCGACGCAGGTCCGAATCCGCGATGCGCGTCAGCGCGGCGTCGCCGCCGCGAGGCGCGTCGCGCGGCTGATGTCGCGCCGGACCCACGACAGCGCGAAGCGCGGGTCGAAGTGCGGTGCGCACTTCGCGCACGACGTCGGCCGCGTCGCGCGGCGGTGCCGGTAGGCGACGTGCCCCGCGGGGCACGTGCCGACCCAGGGGGCGAGTTCGTTGGCGGTCTCGCCGGCGTGGGTCGTTCCGCCGACGTAGCCGAGCTCTCGGGCGGTGCGCTTCCACACCGGACCGTGCCCGGCCGCGCCGCCCGCGATGGCGTGCGCGACCTCGTGCAGCAGCGTCTGGTGGTTGGTGTCGTCGTCGTAGCGTGCGGCGAGGTAGCGCGACACGCTGATGCGCTTGCGGCTGTAGTCGCAGAGACCCGCGCGACGCTTGGCGTTGTCAAAGCCGAACGTCCATGACGCGTCGAGGTGCAGGGCGATCAGCGCCTCTGCCCAGGTGCGCACGCGCTGCAGTTCGGACATGACCGGAAGACTAAGCGGGGGCTACGACATTCAGCTCGCGACGACCTCGCGCGAACGACGGCGGTCGGCGGCATCGATCGCGAGGAGCGTCGACTCGAGCTGGGCGTCGGTGGCCCCGGCGTTCTGACGGAGGAACAGGGCACGCTTGAAGTCGCGACGGGCGCTGTCGTAGTCGCCCTCGTCGTAGTGCACCTTGCCGCGGTGCTGCAGGGCGAAGGCGGCGATGCTCGCCCAGTTCTGCCCCTCGGCTTCCTCGGCGCACATCGTCAGCTCCTGCTCGGCGGCGGCATAGGCGCCGCGGCACTGCATGATCGTCGCGTGCAGGATGCGGGCGCGCAGAAGGTCGCGGCGGGTGCCTGCCATGCGGGCGACGCGCACCGACTGCTCCGAGATCGCGAGGGCCTCGTCGAAGCGGTCGAGAACCTTGAGGAGCCACACGCGCTCGAGCAGGGCGGGGAGGCTGCGCTGCGAGCCGATCTCGTCGAGACGCTCCGCGCACTCACGAGAGTCAGTGATCTCGCGCAATGTGTCGGGGTCATACCCGCGGATATAGCTCACCGTCGCTCCTCCCGAATGGCCGATGGTCTCCAGTCTGCGTCGAGAACGCCGATGTGCCCAGCCGCCACGCGGTCAGCGTTCGAAGACCGTGACGCGGTCAGCATTCGAAGACCGCCACGCGGTCAGCGTTCGAAGAGGGATGCCGAGGGCTTGGGAGACGGTGTGGCGTCGGCATCCGTCGCCGGACGCGCACCGCGGACGAACTCCTCGATCTCGGCCCCCTGTGACACCTTCGCGGGGTGCGGGCCGGCGGCCATGAGTCGCGGCAGCCACTCGACGGGAAGGCGAGCCGCCGAGGCGGCGATCACGAGGTTGCCGAACCGGCGGCCCTTCAGCACCTGCACCTCGGCGAGGAGGATCACCTCGGGGAGCACCTCGCGCACCGTCGCGACCTGACGACGCGCGAACGCGAGGCCGGGGCCGTCGGAGACGTTGACGAGGAGTACGCCATCGGGTGCGAGCAGGCGTGCGGCCTCGCGATAGAACTCCACCGTCGTCAGGTGCGCGGGCGTCTGCGCCCCCGAGTACACGTCGCTGACGAGGAGATCCACGGCGCCGGTGAGGCCGGCGGGAAGCCGCGAGAGGCCCGCGCGCGCGTCACCGATCCGCACGCGCACGGCGGCTCCGCGGGGGAGGGGGAGGTTCTCGCGGACGAGGTCCCACAGTCGGGGCTCGAGCTCGATGACCTGTTGCCGCGAGCCCGGCCGAGTGGCTTCGACGTAGCGGGGAAGAGTGAGGGCACCCGCACCCAGGTGCACAGCGGTCAGCGGCTGTCCCGGCATCCGGAGTCGATCGATGACCGCGCCCATGCGGGCGATGTACTCGAAGTGCAGGTGCGTGGGGTCGTCGAGGTCGACGTGCGACTGCGGGGTGCCGTCGACCACGAGCTCGAAGCCCGAGACGAAGCCCGACGGCGAGACGCGCGCGATCGAGCCGTCCGACAGTCGTGCGGTGGGGGCGTCGTCGGGTTCGATGCGCATTCGAGCCATTCCTCCACGTTAGGCCCTCGGGTCCGGGCGCTCCGGATGCCGCCGTGCCGCCCGCGGAGGCGGCGGGCGCGCGCGTTGGTGAGCGAATCGCTGCGCCGCACGTCGCCGGGCTGCGCGAAGTGGGTGTTCCGCGCCGTTTCGCTGTGGCATCCTGCCCGCCCACCCGAAACACGATCGATACACACGGGCAATGGGCAGCGGGCGTTGCGACCTGTACGGTCAGGGGAACAGCAAGCGGAGCGCGGCACGACGAAGTGACAGCGCCGTCGGGCTCCTCCTTTCCTCCCCCCGGAAGGTCACAACAAAAAATGCAAGAAAATCTCCGTACCCGCGTGCTCGCGGGAGGCGCGATCATCGCCATCGGTGCGCTCGCCCTCTCGGGCTGCACGAGCCAGCGCGACGACAACGGCGGCGGCAATGCCGGCGGCGACGTCGACTCCACCTTCGTCTTCGGCGCCTCGGGCGATCCGTCGAGCCTCGACCCCGCGTTCGCGAGCGACGGCGAGTCGTTCCGCATCTCGCGGCAGATCTTCGAGGGACTCGTCGGCGTCGAGTCGGGGACGGCCGACCCCGCGCCCATGCTCGCCGAGAGCTGGACGCAGTCCGACGACGGGCTCTCGTACACCTTCCAGCTCAAAGAGGGCGTGAAGTTCCACGACGACACCGACTTCAACGCCGACGCGGTCTGCTTCAACTTCGACCGGCAGAACAACTTCACCGGCATCGCGCAGTCCGAGAGCCTGTCCTACTACTGGGGCAAGATCATGCGCGGCTACGCCGACACGGGCACCTCCATCTACGGGGGCTGCGAAGCGACCAGCCCGACCGAGGTCACGATCACACTGACCGAGCCGTTCGCCGGCTTCATCCCGGCGCTCTCGCTCCCCGCCTTCGCGATCCAGAGCCCCACTGCCCTGCAGGAGTACCAGGCCGACGAGGTCGGCGGCACGTCCGAGGCGCCGACGCTCAGCGAGTACGCCCAGGCGCACCCCACCGGTACCGGCCCGTTCCGGTTCGACTCGTGGGAGCCGGGTGCCGAAGCGACCGTCACCGCGTTCGACGGGTACTGGGGCGAGCAGGGCCAGGTGCAGCAGGTCATCTTCCGCGTGATCGGCGACACCACCGCACGGCGTCAGGCTCTCGAGTCCGGCTCGATCGACGGCTACGACCTCGTCGCGCCGGCCGATCTCGGTGCGCTCGAGAGCGCGGGCTACATGCTCACCAACCGCGACCCGTTCAACATCCTCTACCTCGGGATGAATCAGGCCGACCCCGCGCTCGCCGACATCCGCGTGCGCCAAGCCATCGCCCACGCCATCGACAAGGAGCAGCTGGTGACCCAGGTGCTGCCCGAGGGCACCACCGTGGCATCCCAGTTCATGCCCGAGAGTGTCATCGGCTTCAACTCCGGAGTCACGACGTACGACTTCGACCAGGAGGCCGCCAAGGCCCTCCTCGCCGAGGCCGGCTTCACCGAGGCGAACCCGTTGACCCTGACCTTCAATTACCCGGTCAACATCTCGCGTCCGTACATGCCGAACCCCGAGCAGATCTTCACCAACCTGCAGTCGCAGCTGCAGGCGGTGGGGATCGTCGTCAACCCGGTGTCGAACGAGTGGGGCGAGTACCTCGACCTCATCCAGGGCGGCAGCGAGCACGGCATCCACCTGCTCGGTTGGACCGGCGACTACAACGACCCCGACAACTTCGTGGGCACGTTCTTCGGCGGGAAGTCGAACGAGTGGGGCTTCGACAACGCCCAGCTCTTCTCGGCACTCACCTCGGCCCGCGGCATCGCGACCGAGGCCGAGCAGGACCCCGCGTACCAGGCGGTGAACGAGCAGATCGCGCAGTTCCTGCCCGGTGTCCCGCTCGCGAACCCGGTGCCGACGCTCGCCTTCGCGAAGCGCGTGAAGTCGTACCCGGCCAGCCCCGTGCAGGACGAGGTCTACAACGAGATCGAACTCACCGAGTGATCCGGATGCCGTGGGCTCCGTCCCCCTCGAGGGAGTAGGGGCCCACGGCTCACGGATGCCGCCGCCCCGGCGCCGTCTCGGACGGCCGGGCCGGCGGCATCCCGCGTCCCCCCGCTCCCGACACCCTGTGAGAACCCGTGCTCCGCACCATCGGCAGACGCCTGCTCCTGCTCATCCCGACCCTGTTCGGCCTCTCGATCCTGCTCTTCGCCTGGGTCCGCGCGCTTCCCGGCGGCCCCGCCGTCGCCCTTCTTGGTGAGCGCGCGACGCCCGAGGCCGTCGAGCGCATCAACGAGCTCTACGGCTTCAACGAGCCGCTCTACGTGCAGTACTTCACCTGGCTCGGGCGCCTCGCCACCGGCGACTTCGGCTCCTCGATCCAGACGGGCCGGCCCGTGCTCGAGGAGTTCGTCCGCCGGTTCCCGGCGACCCTCGAGCTGTCGATCGCCGCGCTCATCGTGGCGGTGGGCATCGGCATCCCGCTCGGATACTGGGCGGCGCGCCGGCACGGCAAGATCTGGGACCACACCGCGGTCGTGCTCAGCCTCATCGGCATCACGATCCCGGTGTTCTTCCTGGCGTTCATCCTCAAGTACGTCTTCGCTGTCCAGCTGGGCTGGTTGCCCTCCGACGGCCGGCAGAACCCGCGCATCGACGCGACGCACTACACGAACCTGTACGTGTTCGACGGCCTGATCACGGGCGAGTTCGACGCGTCGTGGGATGCCATCCTCCACCTGATCCTGCCGGCGATCGCCCTCGGCACCATTCCGCTCGCCATCATCGTGCGCATCACGCGTGCCTCGGTGCTGGAGGTGCAGAACGCCGACTACGTGCGTACGGGCCGCGCGAAGGGCATCGGCACCGGGACGCTGCGCAACCGCTTCATCCTGCGGAACGCGATGCTCCCCGTCATCACGACGGTGGGACTGCAGGCGGGCCTGCTCATCTCCGGCGCGGTGCTCACCGAGACCGTGTTCGCGTTCCCGGGTATCGGGCAGTTCCTCGCGCGGGCGATCTTCACGCGCGACTTCCCGGTGCTGCAGGGCTTCATCATCTTCATCGCGATCGCGTACGCGCTCATCAACCTGTTGGTCGACCTGTCGTACAGCGTCATCGACCCGAGAGTGAGAGTCCAGTGAGCTCTTCGATCCTCCCTCCCGCCCCCAGTGGCGGCCCCGTCGACGACAACGCGGTGGTCGACTCGCAACTGCTCGCCGCCCAGGCGCGCGGCGGTTTCTGGCACGACGTGTTCCAGCGCCTCCGCCGCAGCCCGGTCGCCTGGATCGGCGCGATCATCGTGCTGGCGTTCCTCCTCGTCGCCGCGCTCGCACCTCTCCTCGCCCCGTACCCGGCCGAGTCGCTGCCGGGCCAGCGCTTCATCACCCCGACCGACATCCCCGGCCCGGGCGAGATGGCGGAGTTCCCCCTCGGCCTCGACCGGTTCGGCGGCGATGTGCTGTCCAAGCTCATCTGGGGCGCCCAGGCGTCCCTGCAGATCGGGGTGATCTCCACGGCCCTGGGTCTTCTGGGCGGAATGGCGCTCGGATTGCTGGCGGGGATGTTCGGTGGCTGGGTCGACGCGCTCGTGATGCGGTTCGTCGACATCCTCCTGTCGGTGCCGAACCTGCTGCTCGCCGTCTCGATCGCCGCAATCCTCGGCCAGAGCCAGCTCGCGATCATGATCGCCATCGGCGCGTCGCAGGTGCCGGTGTTCGCGCGCCTTCTGAGGGCATCGATGCTGCAGCAACGTGGCGCCGATTACGTGCTCTCGGCGCAGACCCTCGGCCTCAGCCGCCGGACCATCACGATGACGCACGTGCTGCCCAACAGCGTCGGCCCGGTCATCGTGCAGGGCACCCTGACGCTCGCGACCGCTGTGATCGACGCCGCCGCGCTGTCGTTCCTGGGCCTCGGCGGCGGTCTCCCGCAGACCGCCGAGTGGGGCCGCATGCTCACCTACGCGCAGGCCGAGCTGGCGATCGCCCCGTGGCTGGCGTTCCTCCCCGGCATCTGCATCGCCGTCACGGCCCTGGGCTTCACTCTCCTCGGCGAGTCCCTCCGCGAGGCGATGGACCCGCGCACCCGCGCGCGGTAGCGCCTCGCCCGGCTGTTCCGGCCCCGGCCCGCTCGCGCGGGTCGGGGCCGCGGCGTCGGCGCCGCGGCATCCATGTCCCACTTTGTGCAGAAGTCCCGTCGGGATTTCGCACAATGTGGGACATGCCCTGGGGTGGGGTGGGACATGGACTGGGGTGGGGTGGGACATGCCGTGGGTTGGGACGCCGGCCGAAGAGGGGGTGTCCCACTTTGTGCAGGAATGGTGCGGTGATCTCGCACATTGTGGGACATGCGTCCCCCGAACGGGCGAGGGCGTCACCGGAACGGCGACGTCAGCCGGCCAGCCCCAACTCATTCCCCGGGATCGACGACAGTAGGCGCCGCGTGTACGGATCGCGCGGATTCGTGAAGACCTCTTCGCTGGATGCCGCCTCCACGAGGCGTCCGTCCTTCATCACGCACACGTAGTCGCTGATCAGGCGCACCACGGCGAGGTCGTGCGAGATGAAGAGGTAGCTCAGCCCGTATTCGCGCTGAAGGTCGCCCAGCAGCTCGAGGATCTGGGCCTGCACGAGCACGTCGAGCGCCGACACCGGCTCGTCGCACACGATCAGCTCGGGCGAGAGGGCGAGGGCGCGGGCGATCGCGACGCGCTGCCGCTGCCCGCCCGACAGCTCCGAGGGGTAGCGGCGGAGCATGGATGCCGGCAGAGCCACGTCATCCATCAACTGGCGCACGCGCTTCGAACGGTCGGCCTTCGACCCGCGCTTATAGAAGGAGAGGGGTTCCTCCACGATCCGCTCGACCGTGAACATGGGGTTCAGGCTGGAGTAAGGATCCTGGAAGATCGGCTGCACTCTCTGGCGGAACTGCCGGAGCGCCTCGCCCTTCAGCGCCGAGACGTCCTGGCCGTCGAAGCGGATCGAGCCGCTCGTCGGCTCGACGACCTTGAGCAGCATGCGGGCCGTGGTGGTCTTGCCCGATCCCGACTCGCCCACGATCGCGACCGTCTGGCCGCGGGGGATCGACAGCGAGACGTCGTCGACCGCGCGGAAGTCCTCACCGCGGCCGCGCACGGGGTACACCTTGGTGAGCCCCTCGATCTCGACGATGTCGTCTCGGGTCTCGACCGCCCGGTCGCCGCGGAAGTCCTCCGGCCGCAAGCGCACCGCCGCCACCGACGGCGCCGCCGCCACGAGCGATTTCGTGTACGCGTGCTGCGGATTCTCCAGGATCTGCCGCGCCGGGCCCTGCTCCACGACCCGTCCGCGGTGCATCACGACGACTCTCGACGCCCGCTCGGCGGCGAGGCCGAGGTCGTGCGTGATGAGCAGGACGGCGGCCCCCAGCTCGTTCGTCTGTTTGTCGATCTGGTCGAGGATCGTCTGCTGCACGGTGACGTCGAGGGCACTCGTCGGCTCGTCGGCGATGAGCAGGCGGGGGCGACACGCGAGCCCGATCGCGATGAGCGCGCGCTGCCGCATGCCGCCGGAGAACTCGTGCGGGTACTGCGCCGCCCGCTTCGCGGCGTCCGGGAGGCCGGCGGCCTCGAGCGCTTCGACGACTCTGCCCTTCACGCTCGACCGGTCGGCGAGGCCGTGGGCGAGCAGCGTCTCCGCCACCTGCGTGCCGATTCTCGCGACCGGGTTCAGGTTCGACATCGGGTCCTGGGGCACGAGGCCGATCTGGCGACCGCGTACCTGGCGCATGCGGGCCTCGCCGAAGGTCGTGAGGTCTTCGCCGTCGAGCAGGATCTGTCCGCGCGAGACGCGTCCACCGGATGCCAGCAGGCCGATGATCGCCATCGCGGTCGTCGACTTGCCGGAGCCGGACTCGCCGACGATCGCGATGGTCTCACCCGCGTGGATGTCGAGGCTCACCCCATCGACGGCCCGCACGGGGCCATCCATGGTGGCGAAGTCGACCGCGAGATCACGGACCGAGAGAAGGGGCTGGGGGGATGCCGGAGCGGGGGGACCGGCGACATCGGAGGTCATTCGTCCATCCTCGTCCGCCCGGCCCCGTCTGCCCACCCCCCGGCGCACATCGTCACGCGGCCGTAACGCGTCGGCGCGATCACGCCCCGGCAGACCGCGGGTCGGGAGCGTGCCGGCCGGGCGCGTCCCCCGCTCGGGGCGCTTTCCGCCGTTCGGGGCGCGCGCGGGCCGCGCCGATGAAGGAACGGCGCCCCGAAGCTGAGGGGCCGTGAACCCGCACTGCCGGTGAGCCCACGCCCGCGCGGCGCTACCGTGGGCATCATGCGCGTGGACCTGAACGCCGACCTCGGCGAGACCGTCGACGGGATGCCGACCGCCGACGACGAGGCGATGTTCGCCGTGATCTCGAGCGCCAACGTCGCCTGCGGTGGCCACGCGGGTGATGCTGCGTCGATGCGCGAAGCCGTGGCGCGGGCCGCGCGCTTCGGCGTCGCCGTGGGCGCCCACCCCTCCTACGCGGACCGGGAGAACTTCGGCCGTATCCGCCGCCAGCCCGCCGTCGCCGAGCTCCGCACGAGCGTCGCCGCGCAGCTCGCCGCGCTCGTGGCGGCCGGCGCCGACCTTCGTTACGTGAAGCCCCACGGGGCGCTCTATCACGCTGTCCGTGACGATGCCGAGCAGGCGCGGGCGGTCGTCGACGCCGTCGTCGACCTGTCCTCGCGTCTCGGTCGTGCCCTCCCCGTGCTCGGGCTTCCGGGCGTGATCGCCGAGGTCGCGGCATCCGCGGGTCTTCCCTTCGTGCACGAGGCCTTCCTGGATCGCGGATACACCGCGGACGGCGGCCTCGTCCCGCGCGGCGAACCCGGCGACCTCATCGAGGATCCGGCCCGCGTCGCCGCGCGCGCGCTGCGGCTCGTGCGCGAGGGCGAGGTCGAGACGGTCGACGGTGATCGCATCGCCGTCGCCGCTGCCTCGCTCTGCCTGCACGGCGACACCCCGTCGGCGGTCGCGATGGCCCGCGCCGTCCGTGCCGCCCTGGACGCCGCGGGCGTCGAGGTGCGCGCACCGTGGTGACGCTGCTCCCGATGGGGGAGCGCGCCGTCCTCGCCGAGGTCGCCGACCTCGCCGCCGTCCTGGCGCTGCACGCCGCGCTCGCCGCGGATCCGCCCGCGGGCATCGACGACCTCGTCCCCGCCGCCCGCACCGTTCTGGTCGCCTTCGACCCGCGTCGCATCTCGCTCGATGCCGTCCGCGCCTGGATCCACGCGGCTTCTCGGACGGCTCCGGATGCCACCCCCTCCGGCCCCCTCGTCGAGGTTCCGCTGCGGTACGACGGCGCCGATCTCACCTCCACCGCCGCCTCGCTCGGCATCCGCGTCGACGAGCTCATCACCCGGCATTCCGCCGCCCCGTGGACGGTGGCCTTCACCGGCTTCGCCCCGGGCTTCGCCTACCTGGTGAGCGAGGACTGGCCGTTCGACGTGCCGCGGCTCACCCAGCCCCGCACCCGTGTGCCGGCGGGGGCGGTGGGTCTGGCCGGTGGCTTCAGCGGTGCGTATCCGCGCGAGACCCCCGGCGGGTGGAGGCTCATCGGGACGACCGATGCGGTCCTCTTCGATCCGGATGCCGCCGACCCGGTGCTGCTTCCCCCGCGCGCCCGCGTGCGCTTCGTCCCGCAGCCCGCCCGCATCGAGGCCGCCCGAGTCTCCGAGGCCGAGCCTCGCGCGGACGGGGGCTCCCCCGAGCCGCCTGAGCCTGTCGAGGGGCCCCGGCCCCTCGCCGGTGCCGAGAGCGGAGGGGATCTGCGCAGCGGAGGACCGGATGGCGCGGACTCCTCCTCCCGCGCCGGAATCTCCTCCCGTCCCGCCACCGCGCTCGCCCCGGCCCCGGCGCTGCATGTTCTCGACTCCGGCGGCTTCACCACCGTCCAGGATCTGGGACGTCCGCATCTCGCGGCCCTCGGCGTCGCGCGCTCGGGCGCGCTCGACCGGACCGCACTCCGCATCGCCAATCGCCTGGTCGGCAACGCCGAGGGGGCCGCGGGTCTCGAGATCGCGCTCGGCGGCTTCCGCGCGCGGGCCGAAGCCGACACGTGGGTGTGCGTGACCGGCGCTCTCACCGACCTGCGCGTCGACGGTCGGGCGCGCGATCTCTACGCCCCCGTCCGGGTCCCCGCGGGCGCCGAGATCTCCATCGGGCCCGTTCTCGCCGGCCTGCGCTCCTTCCTCGCCCTGCGCGGCGGTGTCCTCGCGCCGCTCGCTCTCGGGTCGCGAGCGAGCGACGTGCTCGCCGGCCTCGGACCCGACCCCGTGCGCGCGGGAGACGTGCTCTGCGCGGGGGTGCCGGCATCCGCGATCCCCGTGCTCGACTTCTTCCCGTGGTCCGTTCCGCCCGCGCTGCTCGAGGTGGGCATCGCCGCGGGACCGCGTTCGGACTGGTTCGATCCGGGGGCGATGGCGGCGCTGGTCGGCACCGAGTGGGAGGTGTCGACCCACGCCGATCGTGTCGGCATCCGTCTCGATGGGCCCGAGCTCGAGCGACTCCGTCCCGGTGAACTGCCGAGCGAGGGGATGCGCCCGGGGGCGATTCAGGTCCCGCCGCACGGGCGACCGGTCGTGCTTCTGGCCGACGGTCCGGTCACCGGGGGATACCCCGTGATCGCCGTGGTGACGGATGCCACGCTCGACGCGCTCGCGCAGGCGAGACCGGGCGATCGCGTGCGGTTCCGGCGCGTCTGACGCCCTCGCCGGGGGGAATGCTCGACGGGCGTGCGCGGTTATACCGCAGGTCCGCAAACGCGTCAAGAATTCGACTGGACACGGCGAGTCCTCCCGCGTATGCTTGGACTTTGCGCTCCTCGATTCCCCCTGCCCTCATATGGTGGTCGGCTGAGCCTGTCCGTCCCCGCTTCACCGCGGTGTGTGGCGAGCAGGTTATCGGGGCAGGAACGCACTCCACCTGACGACAAGGAATCACGAGCCCCTCGCCCGGGCTTCTGGAGGTTATTCCCTTGGCTGCTGCGAGCAACGCATCCACCACCACCCCGAAGAGCGGACGCGGCGCATCTCGCCTCTCGTTCGCGAAGATCTCCGACAAGCTGACCGTTCCCGATCTGCTCGCACTGCAGACCGAGTCGTTCGATTGGCTCGTCGGTAACGACGCATGGAAGGCCCGCGTCGCCGAGGCGCAGGCCGAAGGCCGCACCGACGTGCCCGAGATCAGCGGTCTGGAGGAGATCTTCGAAGAGATCTCGCCGATCGAAGACCTCAGCGAGACGATGCAGCTCTCGTTCACCAACCCCTACCTCGAGCCCGAGAAGTACTCGATCGAAGAGTGCAAGGAGCGCGGCAAGACCTACGCCGCCCCGCTGTACGTCGAGGCCGAGTTCATGAACCACCAGACCGGTGAGATCAAGACGCAGACGGTCTTCATGGGCGACTTCCCGCTCCAGACCGACAAGGGCACGTTCATCATCAACGGCACCGAGCGTGTCGTGGTGTCGCAGCTCGTGCGCTCGCCCGGTGTCTACTTCGACAAGACCCCCGACAAGACGTCCGACAAGGACATCGTGTCGGCGCGCGTCATCCCCTCGCGCGGTGCCTGGCTCGAGTTCGAGATCGACAAGCGCGACCAGGTCGGCGTCCGCATCGACCGCAAGCGCAAGCAGTCGGTCACCGTCTTCCTCAAGGCCCTCGGCCTGACCAGCGAAGACATCCTCGCCGAGTTCGCCGGCTTCGACTCCATCGAAGAGACGCTGTCCAAGGACACGATCCTCACGAAGGAAGACGCCCTCCGCGACATCTACCGCAAGCTCCGTCCGGGCGAGCAGGTGGCCGCCGAGGCTGCGCGCGCGCTCCTCGACAACTTCTACTTCAACGCCAAGCGCTACGACCTGGCCAAGGTGGGTCGCTACAAGATCAACCAGAAGCTCGGCCTCGACAAGCCGCTCAGCGACTCGGTTCTGACCGTCGACGACATCGTCGCGACGATCAAGTACCTCGTCCGCCTGCACCGCGGCGACGTGTCGTTCGACGGCGTGCGCGGCGGCAAGCCCGCCGAGATCCGTCTCGACACCGACGACATCGACAACTTCGGCAACCGTCGTATCCGCGCGGTCGGCGAGCTCATCCAGAACCAGGTCCGCACCGGTCTGTCGCGCATGGAGCGCGTCGTCCGCGAGCGCATGACCACGCAGGACATCGAGGCGATCACGCCGCAGACCCTGATCAACGTGCGCCCCGTCGTCGCCGCGATCAAGGAGTTCTTCGGAACCTCGCAGCTGTCGCAGTTCATGGACCAGAACAACCCGCTCGCGGGTCTGACCCACAAGCGTCGCCTGTCGGCGCTGGGTCCCGGCGGTCTGTCGCGTGAGCGCGCCGGCGTCGAGGTCCGTGACGTCCACCCCTCGCACTACGGCCGCATGTGCCCGATCGAGACGCCCGAAGGCCCGAACATCGGTCTGATCGGTTCGCTCGCCTCGTTCGCCCGCATCAACGCGTTCGGCTTCATCGAGACGCCGTACCGTCGCGTCGTGGACGGTCGCGTGACCGACACGATCGACTACCTCACGGCCAGCGAAGAGAGCGACCACATCGTCGCCCAGGCCGGTGTCGCCCTCAAGGCCGACGGCCACTTCGTGGAGGACCGCATCCTGGCCCGTCGTGGTCAGGGTGGCGAGGTCGACCTCTTCCCGGTGGAGGAGATCGGCTACATGGACGTCTCGCCGCGCCAGATGGTGTCGGTGGCGACCTCGCTCATCCCCTTCCTCGAGCACGACGACGCCAACCGCGCCCTCATGGGTGCGAACATGCAGCGCCAGGCCGTGCCGCTCGTGCGCAGCGAGTCGCCCGTGGTCGGTACCGGTATGGAGGGCTTCGCCGCGATCGACGCCGGTGACGTCGTGACCGCCGAGAAGTCCGGTGTGGTCCTCGAGGTCTCGGCCGACGTCGTGACCGTGCAGCTCGACGAGGGCGGCACGCAGGACTACTTCCTCCGCAAGTTCGACCGCTCCAACCAGGGCACGTCGTACAACCAGCGTGTGGTCGTCTCCGCCGGCGAGCGTGTCGAGGCCGGCGAGGTCATCGCCGACGGCCCCGCCACCGAGAACGGCGAGCTCGCCCTCGGCAAGAACCTCCTCGTGGCGTTCATGACGTGGGAGGGTCACAACTTCGAAGACGCGATCATCCTGAGCCAGGACCTGGTGAAGGACGACACGCTCTCCTCGATCCACATCGAGGAGTACGAGGTCGACGCCCGCGACACGAAGCTCGGCAAGGAAGAGATCACGCGTGATCTCCCCAACGTCAGCCCCGACCTGCTGAAGGACCTCGACGAGCGTGGCATCGTCCGCATCGGTGCCGAGGTGCGCCCCGGCGACATCCTCGTCGGCAAGGTCACGCCCAAGGGCGAGACCGAGCTCAGCGCCGAAGAGCGTCTGCTCCGCGCCATCTTCAACGAGAAGAGCCGCGAAGTCCGTGACACCTCGCTGAAGGTGCCCCACGGCGAGCAGGGCACGATCATCGCCGTCAAGGAGTTCAACGCCGAAGACGGAGACGACGAGCTCGGCTCGGGCGTCAACCGCCGCGTCGTGGTCTACATCGCCCAGAAGCGCAAGATCACCGAGGGCGACAAGCTCGCCGGCCGCCACGGCAACAAGGGTGTCATCGCCAAGATCCTTCCGATCGAGGACATGCCCTTCCTCGCCGACGGCACCCCTGTCGACGTCGTGCTGAACCCGCTCGGTATCCCCGGTCGAATGAACTTCGGTCAGGTCCTGGAGCTGCACCTCGGCTGGATCGCCCAGCAGGGCTGGAAGGTCGAGGGCACCCCCGAGTGGGCGGCGCACCTGCCCGAGCAGGCTCGCGAGGCCGCTCCCGGCACCAAGGTCGCGACCCCGGTGTTCGACGGCGCCTTCGAGGAGGAGATCGCGGGTCTGCTCGACTCCACGATCCCCAACCGCGACGGCCAGCGTCTGATCGACTCGAGCGGGAAGACCATCCTGTTCGACGGTCGCTACGGCGAGCCCTTCCCGGCGCCCATCTCGGTCGGCTACATGTACATCCTGAAGCTGCACCACCTGGTCGACGACAAGATCCACGCGCGTTCGACGGGCCCGTACTCGATGATCACCCAGCAGCCGCTCGGTGGTAAGGCGCAGTTCGGTGGCCAGCGCTTCGGTGAGATGGAAGTGTGGGCCCTCGAGGCCTACGGTGCCGCGTACGCGCTGCAGGAGCTCCTCACGATCAAGTCCGACGACATCCTCGGCCGCGTCAAGGTCTACGAGGCGATCGTCAAGGGCGAGAACATCCAGGAGCCCGGCATCCCCGAGTCGTTCAAGGTCCTCATGAAGGAAATGCAGTCGCTCTGCCTGAACGTCGAGGTCCTCTCGGCCGACGGCACCGCGGTCAACCTCCGTGACACGGATGACGACGCCTTCCGCGCCGCGGAAGAGCTCGGCATCAACATCTCCAGCCGCTTCGAGTCCTCGTCGATCGACGAGATCTGAGCTCTGGTTGCTGAGCTTGTCGAAGCACAGCGACACGATCTTCATTTGAGAATTCCGACACAGGAGAACCAGTGCTCGAATCAACCACTTTCGATCAGATCCGTATCGGTCTGGCCACCGCCGACGACATCCGTCGTTGGTCCTTCGGTGAGGTCAAGAAGCCCGAGACGATCAACTACCGCACGCTGAAGCCCGAGAAGGACGGCCTCTTCGGCGAGCAGATCTTCGGACCCTCCCGTGACTGGGAGTGCGCCTGCGGCAAGTACAAGCGCGTGCGCTTCAAGGGCATCGTCTGCGAGCGCTGCGGCGTCGAAGTCACCAAGTCCTCGGTCCGTCGCGAGCGCATGGGCCACATCGAGCTCGCCGCGCCCGTCACTCACATCTGGTACTTCAAGGGTGTTCCCTCGCGCCTCGGCTACCTGCTCGACATGGCGCCGAAGGACCTCGAGAAGGTCATCTACTTCGCCGCCTACATGGTGATATCGGTCGACGAGGATGCTCGTCACCGCGACCTCGCCACGCAGGAGAACAACATCCGTCTCGAGCTGAAGACGCTCGGCGACCGCCGCGATGCCCGCATCGCCGCTCGCCTGGCCAAGCTCGAGGAGGAGCTCGCCGCCCTCGAGGCGGAGGGCGCCAAGGCGGACCAGAAGAAGAAGGTCAAGGACGCCGCCGAGAAGGACATGACGGCCGTTCGTAAGAACGCGGACGAGCAGATCGCCAAGCTCGAGCGCGTGTGGGAGGACTTCCGCACGCTCGAGGTCGGCGCCCTCAAGCCCGAGGACGACGTCTTCCACGAGCTGCAGGACCGCTTCGGTCAGTACTTCGAGGCCCACATGGGCGCCGAGTCGATCAAGCGCCGCCTCGAGACCTTCGACCTGCAGGCCGAGGCCGACAGCCTCCACCTGCAGATCTCCGAGGGCAAGGGCCAGCGCAAGATCCGCGCGATCAAGCGTCTGAAGGTCGTCAACTCGTTCCTGCAGACCGGCATGTCGCCGGCCTCGATGGTGCTCGACGTCGTTCCGGTGATCCCGCCGGAGCTGCGCCCGATGGTCCAGCTCGACGGTGGCCGCTTCGCCACCAGCGACCTGAACGACCTCTACCGTCGCGTGATCAACCGCAACAACCGCCTCCGTCGCCTGATCGACCTCGGTGCCCCCGAGATCATCGTCAACAACGAGAAGCGCATGCTGCAGGAGGCCGTCGACGCGCTGTTCGACAACGGCCGCCGTGGTCGCCCCGTGACCGGTACCGGCAACCGTGCCCTCAAGTCCCTGAGCGACATGCTCAAGGGAAAGCAGGGTCGTTTCCGCCAGAACCTGCTCGGAAAGCGCGTCGACTACTCGGGCCGTTCGGTCATCATCGTCGGACCCCAGCTGAAGCTGCACCAATGCGGTCTGCCCAAGCAGATGGCGCTCGAGCTCTTCAAGCCGTTCGTGATCAAGCGCCTGATCGACCTCGGTCACTCGCAGAACATCAAGGCTGCCAAGCGCGCCGTCGAGCGCTACCGTCCCGAGGTCTGGGACGTGCTCGAAGAGATCATCCGCGAGCGTCCCGTGCTGCTGAACCGTGCACCCACCCTGCACCGTCTCGGCATCCAGGCGTTCGAGCCCCAGCTCGTCGAGGGCAAGGCGATTCAGCTGCACCCGCTCGTCTGCGCGGCGTTCAACGCCGACTTCGACGGTGACCAGATGGCCGTCCACCTGCCGCTGTCGGTCGAGGCCCAGGCCGAGGCCCGCGTGCTGATGCTCGCCTCGAACAACATCCTGAAGCCGTCGGACGGCCGCCCGGTGACCCTGCCCTCGCAGGACATGATCATCGGCCTGCACCACCTGACCACCCTCAAGGAGGGTGCGATCGGTGAGGGCCGTGCGTTCGGTTCGGTGGGCGAGGCGATCCTGGCCAAGGACGAGGGCACCCTCGACCTGCAGGCCAAGGCGCGCATCCGCATCCCCGGCCTGACGTTCCTCGAGGGTCAGGCGCCCGAGGGCTACGACAAGCACGGTCTCGTCGACGCTTCGCTCGGCCAGGCGATCTTCAACGCCACGCTCCCCAAGGGCTACCCGTTCGTTCGCGAGCAGGCAGACAAGGGCAAGCTGTCGCAGATCGTCAACAAGCTGGCCGAGGAGTACCCCAAGGTCGAGGTCGCGGCATCGCTCGACCGGATCAAGGACGCCGGCTTCTACTGGGCCACCCGTTCGGGTGTCACGGTGGCGCTGAGCGACATCCTCACCCCGCCGAACAAGGCCGAGATCGTGGGCGGCTACGAGAAGCAGGCCGCGAAGGTCCAGGCGCAGTACGAGAAGGGTCTCACCACCGACGCCGAGCGTCGTCAGGAGCTCATCAAGATCTGGACCGAGGCCACGGATGCCGTCCAGAAGGCGATGCGCGACAACTTCCCGGCCGACAACACCATCAACCGCATGGTCTCGTCGGGCGCCCGTGGTAACTGGCTGCAGATCCGCAACATCGCGGGTATGCGAGGGCTTGTGAACAACCCGAAGGGTGAGATCATCCCGCGTCCGATCATCTCCTCGTACCGCGAGGGTCTGTCGGTCGCCGAGTACTTCATCGCGACGCACGGTGCCCGTAAGGGTCTGGCCGACACGGCCCTCCGTACGGCCGACTCGGGGTACCTGACGCGTCGTCTGGTCGACGTCTCGCAGGACGTCATCATCCGCGAGGAGGACTGCGGCACGTCGAAGGGCCTCGAGCTCCCGATCGCCGCTGCCGACTCGACCGGTGCGCTGGTCAAGGACGCGAACGTCGAGAACTCGGTGTTCGCCCGCACGCTGGCGACGGCTGTTGTCGACGCGCAGGGCGCCGTCCTGGCCGAGGCCGGCGACGACGTGGGCGACGTCCTCATCGACAAGCTCGTCGCGGGTGGCATCGAGTCCATCAAGGTTCGCTCCGTGCTGACCTGCGACTCCGCCGTCGGTGTCTGCGCGAAGTGCTACGGCCGTTCGCTCGCCACCGGCAAGATCGTCGACATCGGCGAGGCCGTCGGCATCATCGCGGCCCAGTCGATCGGTGAGCCCGGTACCCAGCTGACGATGCGTACCTTCCACACCGGTGGTTCCGCGTCGGCCGACGACATCACGCAGGGTCTTCCCCGTGTGCAGGAGCTCTTCGAGGCGCGTACCCCCAAGGGTGCCTCGCCGATCGCCGAGGCCGACGGCCGCATCACGATCGACGAGACCGAGAAGGCCAAGAAGGTCATCCTCACGCCCGACAACGGCGACGAGCCCGTGGTCTACCCCGTCCTGAAGCGTGCGACGCTCCTGGTCGAGGACGGCCAGCACGTCACCGTCGGTGAGCCCCTCCAGGTCGGAACGCTGGACCCCAAGGAGGTCATGCGCGTGCAGGGTGCCCGCGAGGTGCAGAAGTACCTCGTGAACGGCGTCCAGGGCGTGTACCGCTCGCAGGGTGTGCCGATCCACGACAAGCACATCGAGGTCATCGTGCGCCAGATGCTGCGCAAGGTCACCGTCGTCGACCACGGCGACACCGACCTGCTCCCGGGCGAGCTCGTCGACTTCAAGCGGTACCAGAACATCAACCGCGAGACGGTCGGCGAGGGCAAGCGCCCCGCGTCGGGTCGTCCCGAGCTGATGGGTATCACGAAGGCGTCGCTCGCGACCGAGTCGTGGCTGTCCGCCGCGTCGTTCCAGGAGACCACCCGCGTCCTGACGCAGGCGGCCATGGAGGGCAAGAGCGACCCGCTCGTCGGCCTGAAGGAGAACGTCATCATCGGAAAGCTCATCCCCGCGGGGACGGGCCTGTCGAAGTACCGCAACGTCACCGTCGAGGCGACGGAAGAGGCCAAGAGCGAGCGGTACCCCAACCGCATCTTCGCCTCGGACGGCGCGTACTCCGACGCCGACCTGAGCTACGTCGACTTCGACAGCTTCACGACGGACGACTTCACGCCCGGTAGCTACAACTAAGGGATCCGTCCCGCACGAAGGCCCTCGGCTCACGCGGGTTCTAACGGTGGTCGCAACACCCCAGATTTTGGGAGGTTGCGACCACCGTGTCGTTTTCGGAGGAGAAGGATCGTCGTCGGGATGAGTT
>NZ_JBFBJJ010000016.1:0-87997 GCF_040686055.1 Microbacterium sp. NPDC086615 | reverse complement strand
CCTCTACCAACCCCGGCTACCCATCACAGCTTGACAAACGTCATAGGAGCACCCCCCCCCGAAACGGGGGTGTGGAAGAGGGCGTTGACGGCCGACAGGATCATGCTCGCCGACACCAGCTCGCCGGCACCGTGCACCCAGGCGGCGGCGCGGTCGTGTGCGCGGTAGTCGATCTCGATGCGCGCGGTCGGCTCGTCGGACACAAGTGAGAACGCCTGGCCGCCCGGGAGGAAGACGACGGCGTGGGGACCGAGGGCGACCGCCGCGTCGTCGCCGAGCGAGAGACGCGCCTCACCGGCGACCTGCACAATGAGCGTGTCACGCGGACTGCCCGTGTTCGTCGCCGCGCGGCTGACACTCAAAGCCGTGTGCCAGATGCGTCGCACCGAGACCTCGGCGACCTGAGCCTCGTCGATGAAGGCGTGGCTGGGGGCGGTGCCGCCGCGCACGTCCATCCCCCGCGCCGCGAACCACTCGGCGATCGCTGATCCGGTCAGAGGGACGCGGGCGATGTTCCATGCGGGATCGCGATGGCCAGAACTCGGCGAACCGGGCGCGCTCACGTGCTCTCCCTCCACGATGCGTGGCGACCGACTCTAAGCGGCGGGGCGTGTCCACCGAAGTCGCTTCACCCCCACCTTTCGGCCACCTCCGACAGGGTTCACCCGGCATCCACCCGCCGGCGCGCCATCCCGACAGGACACGCCATCTTGCGACACCGCTTTCTCCGGTGAAGGGCGGACACGGCTGGATGTCATTCGGCACATCGCCCGACCCCGAGAGGACTTCCCCGTGGAGAACACCCCCGAAACCACCGCCGTCGACGGCGGCCTGCCCCGCCGCACGGTACTCGCCGGCGCCGCCTGGACCATCCCGGTCATCGCCGCCGCCACGGTCGCGCCGACGGCATCCGCCTCCGGCACCGTGGCCTTGGCCTTCAACAAGAGCGGTTATACAGGCGACGTCTGCTCCACCATCACCGGGATCGCCGTCGTCGCGAAGAATTCCGGAGCGCCGCAAGCCGGGGTTCCCCTCAGCGTCACTCTGTCCGGGGGGTACACGTTCACGGATGGGTCCACGTCCAAGACAGGAATCTCCGACACGAACGGCTCCTACTCGCTTCCCGGCGTCATCGTTCCTGCATCCGGCTCCACCGGTTCGGCAACCGCGATAGGTGGTGGCGGGAGCGCCTCAGCCGCGCTCTCGGCCACGAGTCGCTCCTTCGGATATTTCGACAATTCGAACACGTACCACGCATACAACGCCGCTGTCCCTGCCAACTCGACCCTGGTGCCCGGAGGTTGGATCCTCACGCCCAACGGAGACCTGATCGACCCCAATCGCAACGGACTCGTCGTCCGCACAGGTGTCGCTTCTATGGGCGATGACGCCATGGGATTCCGGGGCATCGTCAACAAGGACGGAACTTACGGCTACTTCAACAGCTCGAACGAATACCGCACCTACAACGCCACCGTACCCGCCAACTCAACCTTCGTACCCGGCGCCTGGATCCTCACCCCCAGCGGAGACCTGATCGACCCCGTCGCCGGAGTCGTCCGACGCACCGGCGTCGCGTCAATGGGCGGAAACTCCCAAGGATTCCGAGGCATCATCAACACCGATGGAACCTTCGGATATTTCGACAATTCGAACACGTACCACGCATACAACGCCGCTGTCCCTGCCAACTCGACCCTGGTGCCCGGAGGTTGGATCCTCACGCCCAACGGAGACCTGATCGACCCCAATCGCAACGGACTCGTCGTCCGCACAGGTGTCGCTTCTATGGGCGATGACGCCATGGGATTCCGGGGCATCGTCAACAAGGACGGAACTTACGGCTACTTCAACAGCTCGAACGAATACCGCACCTACAACGCCACCGTACCCGCCAACTCAACCTTCGTACCCGGCGCCTGGATCCTCACCCCCAGCGGAGACCTGATCGACCCCGTCGCCGGAGTCGTCCGACGCACCGGCGTCGCGTCAATGGGCGGAAACTCCCAAGGATTCCGAGGCATCATCAACAAGAGCACCTGCTAACCCAAAGGCGGGCACTCGCCGTCTCGTGCTCAACGCCACACTGCGACACAGCGACGGCGGGACGACGAAACTCCTAGCGAGCGCCCGCCGCGGTAGGCATCTCAAACCAGCCGAATCGCCCCTACCAAAGCCCGCTCCGCAACAACCCGCGCATAAGCCAACCCCGAGTCCTTCACGGTCCGCTCCTGCGTCGCGTAATCGACGTACACGATCCCGAACCGCTTCTCGTAGCCCCACGCCCACTCGAAGTTGTCCATCAGCGACCAGTAGAAGTAGCCGCGTACGTCGACGCCCTGGTCGACGGCATCCAGGACCGCTCCGAGGTGCGCCTCGACGAACTCGACGCGATCTGCGTCGTGGACGTGCGCCTCTCCGTCCTCGACGACGAGCTCGTCGTCGTAGGCCGCACCGTTCTCGGTGACGTAGAGGGCGACGCCGGCCTGAGCGCTGTACTCCTCGCTGACGTGCACCAGCAGGCGAGTGAGGCCCTCGGGCTGCACCTCCCAGCCCATGTTCGTGCGAGGGAGACCGCGGTCGTGCCAGAAGAGGTTCTCGTGCGCCGGGAACGGCGACGAGATCGGCCGTTGCGTGGGAGCGTCGCCCGCGGGCGGGTTGACGACGGGGGGCGCGCCCCCGACGAACTCGCCGTGGTAGTAGTTCACGCCCAGGGTGTCGATCGGCGTCGAGATGATGTCGAGATCGCCCGGCTGCACGGCCGCCCGCCATCGCGACACGGCCTCGGCGTCGGTGTCGCGGAAGTCCTTGATGATGTCGGCGGGGTACTCGGCACGGAACACCGGCTCGAGGAACCAGCGGTTGAACTGACCGTCGATGCGGCGCGCGGCGTCGACGTCGCTCGGGTTCGTCGGGTCGACGGCATCCGCCACCGTGAGGTTCAGCGTGAGTCCGAGGTTCAACGACGAGTCGCGCGCACGGAGCTCGCGGACGGTCTGACCGTGACCGAGCAGCAGGTGGTGGGCGGCGAGCATACCCTCGGCCTGCGAATAGTGTCCGGGGGCGTGCGCGCCCGCGGTGTAGCTGAGGAACGACGAGCACCAGGGCTCGTTGAGCGTCGTCCACACGTTGACCCGGTCGCCCAGGGCGTCGTGCAAGTCGAGCGCGTACTCGGTGAAGAGGTCGCTCGTCTCGCGGACGGTCCAGCCGCCGCGATCTTGCAGGGCCTGCGGGAGATCCCAGTGGTACAGGGTCAGCCACGGGAGGATGCCGGCATCCAGAAGCTCGTCGACGAGGCGCTTGTAGAAGTCGACGCCCTTCGGGTTGAGCGCGCCGCCGTCGGGGCGCACGCGCGACCACGACGTCGAGAAGCGGTACGTCTGCAGGCCGAGGCTCTTCATGAGCTGCACGTCGCCGGCGTAGCGGTGGTAGTGGTCGCAGGCGACGTCGCCGTTGTCGGCGTTGATCACCGCGTTCGGGACGCGGCTGAACGCGTCCCAGATCGAGGCGGTACGACCATCATCGAAGGCGGCTCCTTCGATCTGGTAGGCCGCGGTCGCGGCTCCGAAGAGGAAGCCCTCGGGAAAGGCTCGGGATGCGGACATGGTTCGGGTTCCTTCCGTGGGCGCGAGGGTCATCCCTTCACCGCCCCTTGCATGATGCCACTGACCAGCTGCTTGCCCGCGAACACGAACAACAGCAGCAGAGGAACAGTGGAAAGCAGCACACCCGCGAGCACGACCGAGTAGTCGACGAAGTAGTTCGACTGCAGCAGCGACAGGGCCACCGGCAGCGTCGGGTTCTGGCGGTCGAGCACGATGAACGGCCAGAAGAAGTTGTTCCACGCGGTGACGAAGGTGAACAGACCCAGCATCGCCGCGGCCGGGCGAGCGGCCGGGACGCCCACCGTGAGGAACGTGCGGAACGAGCTCGCTCCGTCGACGCGGGCGGCCTCGATCAGCTCGTCGGGAACGGCCTGGCGCAGGTACTGCGTCATCCAGAAGACACCGAAGGCGCTGGTGAGCGCCGGCACGATGATCGCGCCGATCTGTCCCGTCCACCCGATCTCGCTGAACAGGATGTAGAGCGGAACGACGCCGAGCTGCGTGGGCACGGCCATCGTCGCGACGACGAACACCAGCAGCCAGGGACCGCCTCGGAAGCGCAGCTTCGCGAAGGCCCAACCCGCGAGGGTCGAGAAGAAGACGACGGATGCCGCGATCAAGGCCGAGCTGAAGATGGAGTTCCACAGGCCCGTCCAGAAGTTGACGGCGGGGTTGTTCAGCACCGCGGCGGCGTTCGTGAAGAAGTTGCCGCCGGGGATCCACGACAGCTCGGTGTTGCGGATCGTCGAGGAGTCACCCGAGCCGATCAGTAGCGCCCAGTAGTAGGGCACGATCGCCGCGAGCAAGACGACGCCGAGGCTGGCGTAGACGAACCAACCGGGACGCGAGCCCCGCACGGCGCGGGGCCGGCGGGCCCGGGACTGGCGCTGCGGCGGATTCGGGTCTGCGGCCGCGGTGACGGGAGAGGTGTCGATGACGCTCATGACCGTGCGCCCTTTCCGGTGGATTCGGCGGCGAGGCGCTGCTTCGCCGCACGAGAGGCGGCACGACGCTGAGCACGGGTGAGGCCGTCGCGAGCGCCCTCGTCACGCACGAGCGAGCGGCTGATGAAGAGGTTGACCGCCCCGATGACGAGGATGATGAGGAAGAGGATCCACGCGAGCGCGGCCGCCCGACCGAAGTTCCACTCGCCCCACCCGAGCTTGTAAAGGTAGAGCGAGATCGTCAGCCATTGGTTGTTGGACCCGCCGGTGCCGCCCTGGTCGAACATGCGCGGCTCGTCGAAGATCTGCAGGCCGCCGATGGTCGACGTGATGACGACGAAGATGAGGGTCGGCTTGAGGCTCGGCAGCGTGATCGAGAAGAACTGACGGACCTTGCCCGCACCGTCGACCGTGGCCGCCTCGTAGTACTCGCGCGGGACGGCCTGCATGGCGGCGAGCAGGATGAGGGTGTTGTAGCCGGTCCAGCGGAAGTTGACCATCGTCGCGATGGCGATGTGGCTGGCGAAGGTGTCGGAGTGCCATCCGACCCCGGGGAGGCCGATGCGGCCGAGCAGGGTGTTCACGATGCCGTACTGGTCGCCGAACATGTTGCTGAAGATCAGCGCGACGGCGACGGGGGCCATGACGTACGGGACGAGGACGCCCATTCGCCAGAGGGTCTTCGCCCGGATGTTCTGGTCGAGCATCGCCGCGATGAAGACCGCGAAGATCAGCTGCGGCACGGTCGACAGCACGAAGATGCTGAAGGTGTTGCGCAGGGCGTCCCAGAACGCGGGCTGGGAGAGCACGTAGGCGTACTGGTCGAAGCCGACGAAGGTGCCCGAGCCCCGGATCTGGTCCCAGTCCATGAACGAGATGACGCCCGTGTACAGGATCGGGAAGAGGCCCGTGACGATGAAGAGGATGAAGAACGGGGAGATGTAGAGGTACGGGGAAAGCTTCAGATCCCAGGCGCTGAGCTTCGAGCCGAACCCGACGCGTCGGGGCGTGCGAGCGGGGGGACCGTCGGGGGCGGATGCCGCGGGGTTCGCGGGCGGCTGCAGTGTCGTGGTCATGGGTTTCCTTCCGGGGGTACGGGCCGGGCGCACGAGGCGCCCGGCCCGCGACGTCCGACGTCAGCCGATGGCATCCACCTGAGAGACCCACTGGTCCCACGAGGTCTGGGCGTCCTGCGTGTTCTGATCGACGCGCAGGAGCGCCTTCGACATCGCGTCGTTCACCTGGAAGTAGTACTGGCCCTTGAACGGGGTCACCGACACGGCGTTCGCGCGGTTGGTGAAGATCTCACCGATCGCCGCGTCGCCGAAGTAGGCGTTCTTCGCACCGAGGAGCTCGGGCGACTTCAGCGCGTCGACCTGGCTCGGGAAGGTGCCCGCCTGCTCGAAGAACTTGACCTGCTGCTCGGGCGAGGTCAGCCAGTCGGCGAGAGCCTGCGCCTCGGCGACGTGCGGGCCGTTGGCGGGGACGGTCAGGTACGAACCGCCCCAGTTTCCGCCGCCGTTGGGGAAGACGTCGGCGATCTTCCACCCCGAGACCTCGGGAGCGTTGCCCTCGATCTGCGTCAGCATCCAGCCGGGGCAGGAGAGCGTCGCGAACGCGCCGTTCGCCATGCCCGCGTACCAGTCGGTCGACCACTGCTCGAAGTGCGCCGACTGCGTCTTGCTGGCGTCGAGGGTCTCGGTGTAGATCTTCTTGACCTCGGGGTTGGTCGTCGCGGTGATCTCCCCCGTGTCGGGGTCCTCGTACGCCGCCTCGACCTGGTTGATCATGCCCTGGTACACGCTGCTCGCGGAGTCGAAGAACGGCTTGCCGGTCGCGGCGACGTAGGCGTCGCCCATCGCGAAGTACTTCGACCAGTCGCCCTGGAGGGCGGCGGCGACCTCGGTCGGGTCGGAGGGAAGGCCCGCGGCCTCGAACAGGTCGGCGCGGTAGCAGATGGCCTCGGGGCCGATGTCGGTGCCATAGCCGATGAGGTTGCCGGAGGAGTCGGTCGCGGCCTTCGACTTCCAGTCGAGCCAGCGGTCCTTCAGGTCGTCGGGCACCGGCGCCAGCAGGTCGGAGTACTTCATGACCTCGGGCAGCCAGTCGACCTCGATCGCCTCGATGTCGGCCAGGCCGGTCTTGCCGAGCTTCTGGAAGTAGTTGGCGCGGGCGTCGTTCGACTTGGCCGCGCGGTTGTGCACGATCTTCACGTTCGGGTGCTCGGCGGTGTACGCGTTCAGCAGCTCGTCGGTGTAGCCGAAGTCGTTGAAGGTCGCGACGGTGAGGGTGATCTCCTCGTCGCTGCTGCCGGCGGCAGCGCCCCCGCCGCCGGAGCAACCGGCCAGCACGAGGGCGGAGGTGGAAGCGACGGCCGCCGTCAGGGCGACACGGCGCAGGGCGCGTGATTTCACAGGACACTCCTTTGTGGTGGATGCGAACCGACGGAGTGATCAGCCCCCGGCTCACGTGTGGGAGCGCTCTCATCGATTTCGACGAGAGTATGGGATCGCTCCCACAACGTCAAGAGAGCGCTCCCACATCGTTACGCGCCGCGCTGTCCCGCAAGGAGCCTCGCGAGACTTCATCGCGCTGACAAACCCACTGCAGCCTGCAATGGAGATGTCGGCGGGATGCTGTCTCGCGGCCAGATCGCCGAGACCCCGTCCACGGCCGCGCCAGCCGGGGCGCCCTGCGTAGAATGGGGGCACAACCCCACCGACTTCTGGAGCTGCTGTGCCCACCATCGTCGTCGACGTCATGCCCAAGGCCGAGCTTCTCGACCCGCAGGGAAAGGCGGTGGCCGGCGCCCTGTCACGTCTGGGCGAGAACCGCTTCTCCGACGTCCGCATCGGCAAGCGCTTCGAGCTCACCGTCGAGGGCGAGGTCGACGAGGCCACGCTCTCTCGCGCTCGCGAGCTCGCCGACGAGATGCTCTCGAACGCTGTCATCGAAGACGTCGTCAACATCGAGGTCGTGGAGTGACCGCCCGCATCGGGGTCATCACCTTCCCCGGTTCGCTCGACGATCGCGACGCTCAGCGCGCGATCCGTCTCGCGGGCGCCGAGCCGGTTGCGCTCTGGCACGGCGAGCACGACCTGAAGGGTGTCGACGCCCTCGTCCTCCCCGGCGGCTTCAGCTACGGCGACTACCTGCGCGCGGGAGCCATCGCCGCGTTCGCGCCGATCATGGCCGAGGTGAAGGACGCCGCGAGCAAGGGCATGCCCGTGCTCGGCATCTGCAACGGCTTCCAGATGCTCGTCGAGGCGCACCTGCTCCCGGGCGGCCTGATCCGCAACGCCCACCAGCAGTTCATCCGCCGCGACCAGCGCCTGCGCGTCGAGAACGCCTCGACCGCGTGGACGAGCGACTTCTCCGAGGGCGACGAGATCGTCATCCCCCTCAAGAACGCCGACGGCGGCTACATCGCGGATGCCGAGACCCTGGCGCGCGTGAACGGCGAGGGCCTCGTCGCCTTCCGGTACCTCGGCGTGAACCCCAACGGGTCGCTCGACGACATCGCCGGTCTGACGAACGAGCGCGGCAACGTGGTCGGTCTCATGCCGCACCCCGAGCACGCGGTCGAGCCGGGCTTCGGCCCGGGCACGTCTGCCGCCATGCGCTCCGGCGTCGACGGGCTGGGCTTCTTCACCTCGGCGATCTCGGCCGTGGTCTCCGCCGCCGCCTAGCCGCACCCGCATTACCGCAGGACCGGCCGCTGCGCCGGTGGATCATGCGAAATCTCACCCGGGTCACTATCGTTCTCCGTACCCGCATCCCGATATCGCGCTTCCCGACCTCCCCATCGAGCCCGCGGATGGCGAGCCCGGCACCCGTCGCCGCGCGCCCGGGCGGAGAGAGGATGTGCCGATCGTGGACGTGCCCGAAGGTGGCGATGCGCTTCGCGCGGCGTCGGCGCAGACCCTCCTGCGCCTCGAGCCCGGACACGGTCAGCCGATCGCCCGCCACCTGACCCTTCTCGCCGAGGTCGATCCGGGGCCTGCGCCGCCCGTCTGGACCGACGCGCGCGCCGGCGTCCTCGCCAGCATCCTTGCCGCCCGCGCGCGGCGCGACGCCCTCGCGGACGGCCTGGCCCTACCGCAACGCTACTTCGAGGACGGACGCCTGACACGGCCGGCTTCGATGTCGACCAGCGCGCGCTCGCGTCTGTACGCGAGCGTGAGCGAGTACTGCTCCGCCGCCGGGTGGCCGCAGATCGCGGCACGGTATGCGGCCGAATCGCTGCTGTTCGCCGAGACGGATGCGCAGCGGTACCGGGCCCACAGCGTGCACGCGCTCGCTCTCGCCCTCAACGCGGAGTACATCGCCGCCGCGGAGGCAATCGAGCAGGCCCACGCCCTGTTCGCGGCGCACGACTGGCACGACGACGACCTCTCGCACTGTCTGTGCCTCGGAGAGGCGATGCTCGCTCTCACCCGCGCCGACGTCGGACGTCTCCGCGAACTGGCCGACGCGCTGCAGAGGACGCCGTCCGACCAGCCCTACTGGAACTTCGGTGCGGCGGTCATGCGCGTCGCCGCGCACTTCTTCGATCGGGACCTCGCGGCGGGCCTCGCCGAGAGTCGCCGACTGCTCCACGCCTCCGATCGCGCCAGGAGTCCACGGTTGCAGCGCGACCTCCTGCTCGGGATGCACGCCGACATGCTCGCCCTGCACGGCGAGTTCGACGAAGCGCTGGCCGTGCTCTCGACGGGGGTCACCCAGCCCGGGCACGCCGTGTGCTTCCCGATGCAGCGGGCGGCGACGCTCCTGCTCACGGGAAGGGAGCGCGAGGTCATCGAATCGACGAACGCCTGCGTCGCGATGCACGACGAGCACTGCCTGCGCACCCTCACTCCTCTCCTCACCCGCCGCGCCGTCGCCTTCCTTCGCCTGGGCCACCTTCGTCGCGCTACGCAGAGCATGGAGTCGGCCATCGTGCTCATCGCACGGACGGGCGGATCGCTTATGCCGTTCCTGATGATCCCGAGCGCCGACGCGGCGCGACTGCTCGACCTCGTCGCCGAAGAGCGCGACGACCTCGCCGAGACCATCACCGCGATGCGCGCCGCCCTCCCGGCGCTGGCTGCACGCCAGTCGATGTCTCCCGCCCTGTCGCCGCTCAGCCCGGCGGAGCGGGAGCTCGCGGCCCTCCTGCGGACGGATCAGACCACCGCGGAAATCGCTCGCGCGCGCGGGGTGTCGGTGAACACCGTCAAGTCTCAGATGCGATCGATCTACAGCAAGCTCGGGGTGTCGAGCCGCGAGGAGGCGGTGGACATCCTCGACGTCCACTCGGACTGAGGCCACCCGTCGCATCGACCCGCGTCGATCGATCACGCTCACCCCAGATCCCGCCGTGACAGTGCCGTGAAGTGCGCCCGTGCCCGACACTGAGGCGTATCCTCGCAAATGGACCGCTCACGGGGGCAGCGGTTCCGACGATCGCCCGCGGACCCGAAACCGCGCCCGACCGCCGCCCACAGAGGCGCTTTTCCGTATAGCCGTCGCGCACGCTGTGTCCACGCGCCCGTGTTCGCCTCTGGAGGGCCTCATGAGCGACCCCGAAAGCTCGACCGATCCCGGCACCGCGTTGCGGGCGGCCGCCGCGCACACCGTCCTGCGCCTCGAGCCCGGGCACGGCCAACCGCTCGCGCGCCACCTGGCGCTGCTCGCCGAGGCGGAGCCCGGACCCCCTCCGCTGCTGTGGACCGACGCCCGGGCAATGATGCTCTCGGCCGTGCTCGTCGCCCGCGCGCGCCACGACGCCCTCGGCGAGGGGCTCGACCTCGTCTCACGCTACTTCGACACCGGCCGACTCACGCGGCCCGCAGCCCTCTCGGGACCGGTCAGGTCAGGGCTCTTCGCGAGCGTGGCGGAGTACTGCGCCGCCGCGGGGTGGCCGCAGCTCGGCGGGCATTACGCGGCTGAGGCGTTGTTGTTCGCGGAGACGCCGGGGCAGAGATATCGCGCGCTCAGTGCACAGGCTTTGTGCTTGGGGTTGAATGCCGAATACCCCGCGGCCAGACGAGCCATCCACGAAGCGTGGGCGATCTTCGGCGCAGAGAGGTGGGGTGCCGCCGACGTCTCGCACTGCCTCTTGCTCGGCGAAGTACTCGTCGCGGTCAGCCGTGCCGACGTCGAGCGGATGAGAGAGATAGCCGACGAACTCGAGCGCGCGCAGCCCGATAACCCGTATTGGGCGTTCAGCGCCGGAATGGTCCGCGTCAGCACCACGCTCATCGATCGAGGTGCCACCGCGGGCCTGTCGCAATGCCGCGAGCTGCTGCACGGTTCCGGTCGATCGCGCAGCTTTCGCATCACACGCGAGATCCTCCTCGGGGTTTACGCGGACATGCTCGCTTCCCTCGGTGAGTTCGAAGAGGCCCTCGCCGTGATCTCGCACGCCGTGACCCACCCGGGACACGCGGTCTGCTTCCCGATGCAACGAGCGGGCGTCCTGCTGCAAATGGGACGCGAGCGCGAACTCATCGACATCACCAACGCCTGCGTGGCCCTGCACGACGAACACTGCCTACGCACGCTCACCCCGCTGCTCACTCGGCGGGCGGTCGCCTTCCTGCGTCTGGGGAACGAGAAGCGCGCGGTGCAGAGCATGGAGGCAGCCGTATTGCTGATCCAGCGAACGGGTGGGTCGCTCACGCCGTTCCTCATGATCCCGCTCTCCGACACCGACCGCCTCCTCGACCTGGTGGCCTCCCATACACCCGACCTGGCTCCCGCCGTCACCGCGACGCGACAGATGCTGCCGCGCGTCGCCGCCTCCTCTCCCTCGGTCGACGCCCTCTCCGCTCTCACGGCCACGGAGCGCGAACTCGCGCACCTCCTCACCTCGAGCCTGAGCCTGGCCGAGATCGCGCGCGTCCGAAGCGTGTCGACGAATACCGTGAAGTCTCAGGTCCGCTCGATCTACGGCAAGCTGGGGGTGTCCAGCCGCGAAGAGGCCGTCGGGATCCTGCGGGGTTCTCCGACGTGAGCCGCCGCTCGACACGAACGAGGAGCCCATGGCAACGACCGATCAGGATGCCGTCATCGACCGGATCCTGGCTCTGTGGAGCGGCGACCTCGAGACGCTTCCGTCCGAGCCGCGGCTCGCGGAGCTGACCGGCGCGAGCCGCGCGTCCGTTCGCGAGGCGCTCGTCCGGCTCGAGGAGCGCGGATACGTGCACCGCACGCAGGGCACCCGCACCACGCCGAATCGTCGACTCCCGCACGTGGGTCGTCGGATCGACGAGCAGTTCGACCATTCGCTCTCGATCCGCTCGGCCGGGTACGAGCCGCGGCTCGAGGTCGTGGCATCCGACGTCCGGGTTCTTCTGCCCGGCGACCCGCACCGCTACGACGACCTGCCCGACGGCACGCGCGTCTTCCGAACGGTGAAAGTCTGGAGCGTCGATGGAGCGCCCTACGCCCTCGCGGAGGACCTCGTGCCTCTTGCTCGCGACGTCGACCTCGACCCGCACCGACCCGTGTTCGAGCTGGCCGAGGAGGCCAATGGCATCCATGTCGCGTGGGAGACGCTCTGGGTCGACGCGGTCGCGCTCGATGCCGGGCGCGCGGAGCTGCTGTCGACCGAGCCCGGCGTGCCGGTGGTCGAGATGACGTACTGCGGCTACGGCACGGGCGACACGGTCGGGTACTGGTCGCGCGAGGTGCAGGTCGCGGCGCCGGCGGGACTGCGCAACGCCTTGATCCGTCGAGTACGGCACGATCGGGGCGTTTCGGGGTCGTAACGAGGTCGTAAACGTGTCAGACAAGAGAGCGCATAACTTGTCTGACAGGTATAGCTTCGTGGCATGACCGAGACCCTCACCCCGCACGCCCTCGCCGCAGAAACCGTCACCGCCGAGAACTTCGCCCCGTTCGGCGTCATCCTCACCCCGATGGCCGACGGCACCCCGTTCACCTCGGAAGAGGCCGTGCTCGACGTCTCGGGTGGCATCCCGCGCTTCTACCTGATGTCTCTCGACGACAAGAAGCCCGAGTTCCTGCGCGTCACGCGGCACCTCGAAACGACCCAGACGCTCATGGCAGTCGGCGACGTCGAGTGGACCATCGCCGTCGCACCCAAGGGCATCGATGAGCCGACGCTCGACGACCTGCGCGCGTTCCGCATCCCGCCGCGCACCGCGATCACGATGCTCAAGGGCACGTGGCACGCGGGCCCGTTCTTCGACGAGCCGAGCATGGACTTCGTCAACCTCGAACTCGACGACACCAACGTCACCGACCACCACAACTTCCGACTCGACGACGCGTACGGCGTGCGGGTCGTCGTCGAGTGAACACGCTCGAACCGCGCCCCGACGCAGCCGCCCGCCTGGCCGCCCTCGAGCGCGAAGCGGCGCACCAGGAGCGACTGAGCGCCGGCGACGAGCGGGCGTGGGTCGGCGAAAGCGACGGCGAGCACCCGGTCGTCATCGTCGGGGCCGGGCAAGCCGGGCTCGTGCTCGCGCGCGGGCTCCGGCGGCGCGGGATCGACGACGTCGTCGTGCTCGATGCCGCGCCGGTCGATGCCACCGGGCCGTGGACCACCTACGCGCGCATGCACACGCTGCGCACCCCCAAGGACATCGCCTGGCCGACCTGGGATGTTCCCGCGGTGAGCCCTCGCGCCTGGTTCGAAGCCGTCTACGGCGAAGACGCGTGGGACGCCATCACGTTCTTCCCCACGGTCGCGTGGCAGGGCTTCTTGCAGTGGTACCGAGTCGTTTCGGGCATCGAGGTAGTCGGGTCCACCCGCGTCGGCGCGATCCGCCCGACCGAGCCCGACGGTCCGCTGCGCATGCACCTCGACGGACCCGACGGCTCCTGGGTGCTGCTGGCCCGCCACGTCGTGCTCGCGACCGGCATCGAGGGGGCGGGCGGACGTCATGTCCCGGCGCTCCTCGGTGGCATCCCGTCCGAGCGCGTGCACCACACGCACGACGACATCGACTTCGCGGCTCTCGCCGGCCTACGGATCGGCATCCTGGGCGCGGGCACGGGCGCGTTCGACAACGCCGCGACCGCCCTCGAGCACGGCGCGGCCTCCGTCGACGTGCACATGCGACGCCCCGCCATGCCGCAGGTCAGCCCGTACCGCTGGATGGAGTTCGCCGGCCTCATCGAGAACTACGGTTCGTTCACCGACGAGCAGAAGTGGGCGTTCAACGTCCACCTCTCGGCCGTCGACCAGCCCGCGACGCAGAACGCGATCTGGCGCGCGCACGCCTTCGACGGCTTCCGATTCCTCACCGCTTCGCCGTGGCAGAGCGTCGAGTGGGACGGCAGCGACATCGTCGTGACGACGCCGCATGGCATCCATCGTTATGACGTCGTCTTCGCCGCGACGGGGATCGTGGCCGACCTGGCTCGACGCCCGGAGCTCTCAGCGGTGGCCGCGGATGCCACCCTCTGGAGCGATCGCCTCAGCCCCGAGGCCGCGGCGCAGAACCCGGGGCTCGCCGCGTTCCCCTACCTCGACGACGACTTCGGCCTCGTGGACCGCCGCGGAGGGGAAGCGCTGTCGCGGATCCACCTGTTCAACCACGGCGCGCGGATCAGCCAGGGGATGCTGAGCCATCAGATCCCGGGTCTCGTGGGCGGGGCGACGAAGCTCGCCGCCGCGCTCTCGCGGCGTCTGTTCGCGCAGCGCTCCGACGAACTGCTGGCCGAGTACCTCGCCTACGACGTGCCCGTGGGCGTTCACGTCGGCCGACGCGCGCAACCCGCCTCCACGGGCGAGACGCCGGCGGTAGCGTTCTCGGGATGACGACCGCGACCCCCCTCACCGTGTCCGTGCCCACCGCCCAGCTCCGCGATGACCTCGGCGAGCTCCCCGACGGCGTCGAGGTGGTGATCTGGGACATGAAGGATGCCGCCCCGCGCGAGCGTTTCGACATGGTGGTGCCGCCGTACATGTCGATGGACGGGGTCGTCGAGGCCCTGTCGAGCGTCGAGGTCGGGCTCGTCCAGAGCCAGTCGATCGGCTACGACAACGTCGAAGGACGCCTGCCCGAGGGGCTCGTGTTCGCGAACGCGTCGTCGGTGCACGAGACCGCGACGGCAGAGCTCGCCGTCGCGCTCGCCCTGGCCGCGCAGCGTCGCCTTCCCGAGTTCGTGCGCGCGCAGGACCGCGGCGAGTGGATCGGCGGAGGCGCACCGGGTCTCGCCGACCGTCGTGTGACGCTCCTCGGTTTCGGGGGCGTCGGTCGCGCGATCGCCGCACGTCTGAAGCCGTTCGAGCTCGAGCTGCGCGCGGTCGCCTCGCACGGGCGCCTGCAGGACGAGGTCGAGGTCTTCCCCCTCGGTGAGTTGGCCGAGGTGCTTGCCGACACCGACATCCTCATCGCGTCGCTCCCCGGCGGCGACGCGACCCGGCACATCATCGACGACGCGGCGCTATCGGCACTCCCCGACGGCGCGCTCGTGGTCAACGTCGGACGCGGCCCGCTCGTCGACACCGACGCTCTCGTCGACCACGTGCGACGCGGCCGGATCCGGGCGGCGCTCGACGTGACCGACCCCGAGCCGCTGCCCGCGGGGCACCCGCTGTGGAGCCTCGAGGGCGCCCTCGTCGTCCCGCACGTGGGAGGAGCGACGGATGCCATGCGCCCCCGCATCGCTCGCCTCGTGCGTCGGCAGATCGACCGCCTCCGCGCCGGCGAGGAGCCGCTGAACGTGGTCCTCGGCGGCTGACGCCCCGCCCCGCGGCGCCGGCGCGCGCCGCCCCCGCACGTCCAGCGTTGAGTGTCCAAGACACGCCGTAATGGCCCCGGCAGTTGCGGCGTGTCTTGGACACTCAACGGGGGGCGGGGGCGGCGACGGGACGACGTCAGCCGCGGAAGCCTGCGGGATTCGACAGCAGGTCGGCGAAGGCCAGCTCGGCGGGGCCGACGAGCATGAGGCGCGAGCGGAGGTGGGCGCGCTCGAGGCGGATCGTGCGCCCCTCGGCGCCCAGGGGGTGCACGCGCACCGCTTCGGCCAGGCGCTCGCGACTCACCGACAGCAGGGCGCCCAGGTAGCCCGAGAGCACGACCGTCTCGGGGCTGAAGGCGTTGACGAAGTTCGTCAGCGCGACCGAGAGCACCTCGACCTGGCGGGTGACCTCGGCCATCACGCGGGGATCACGGGCCACCCCGAGCTCGACGTCGAGCTCGTCTTCGTCGAGCTTGCGGCGCCCGAGGAGCGGCTCGAGGAGGTCGAGGCTGACCTCGGCCTCGAGGCATCCCTTCCTCCCGCACACGCAGCGCCGACCCCGAGGGTCGACGACCGTGTGGCCGAGCTCGCCGGCGTAGCCCGAGGTTCCGCGCAGCAGGGTGCCGTCGATGATGAGCCCGCCGCCGATGCTGTGCATCGCGCCGCCGAGGTAGAGGAGGTTGCCGACGCCCACCCCGACGCCGAACCGCGACTCGGCGAGGGCACCGATGCTCGCGTCGTTGCCGGCCATGACCGGCATGCCGAGCTGATCGCTGAGGCGGGCGGCGACCGGGTCGCGCTTCCACCCGAGCGTCGGCGACACGAGGACCGAGCCGTTCGCGTTGACCAGACCCGGCACCGCGAGGCCGGCACCGACCACGCGGTAGTGGCGGTCGATGTCGGCGCGCATCGCCTCGACCGACGATTCGACGATCTGCACGAACCGGCGCGGCGAGGGAGCGCTCGCGGTGTCGTGGCGCAAGCGCGCGTGCACCACGCCGCCGAGTCCGACGAGTGCCACGGTCACCGCGTGCGGCTCCGCGCGGACGCTCAGGGCCGCGACGTGGTCTTCGGGTTCGATGTCGAGCGTGGGCCGCCCGACCTTGCCGGTGCGCTCCCCGCCGGGGGCTTCGCGGACGAGCCCCAGCTCGGTGAGCTCCATGACCAGGCCGGTCACGGTCGAGCGGTTCAAGCCGGTGGTGGCGCCGAGCTGCGCGCGTGAGAGCGCTCCCCGCGAGTGGAGGAGCGACAGCACGGACGCGAGGTTCTGCTGGCGGATCAGGTCGTTGGTCGTACGACCGGCCGGGGGTGCGAGCGGCGTCGCGGGCTCGAACACGGCAGGGGTCATGAGGGGCGCACCTCCCCCATCATCCCATCGGAGCCGCGCGGATGGGGAGCGGGCCCCGGGGCCACGCTCCCCATCCGATCACGCACCGCCGTTACGCCGCTTGTTGAAGATGTCGAACGCGACGGCCAGCAGCAGCACGATGCCCTTGATCGCCATCTGCCAGGCGGCATCCACACTGAGGATCGACAGACCCATGTTCAGCACGCCCATGACGAGGCCACCGACCACGGCTCCGATGACGGTGCCGATACCGCCCTGGACGGCGGCGCCACCGATGAACACGGCGGCGATGGCATCCAGTTCGTAGTTCTGACCCGCGGATGCCACGGCCCCACCGGCACGAGCCGTGCTGACCACGGCGGCGAGGCCCGCGAGCACACCCATGTTCACGAAGATGAAGAAGTTGACCCACTTCGTCTTCACACCGCTCATCACGGCGGCGAACAGGTTGCCACCCATCGCGTACACGTGACGACCGAAGGTCGTGCGGTTGAGCACGAACGTGTAGGCGAGCACGAGCACGGCCAGGATGATCAGCACGATCGGGGTGCCGTTGTAGGCGGCGAGGGTGAAGGCGACCGCCATGATCGCGACCGCGGCGATGGCGTTCTTCGCCCAGAACGACCACGCGACCTCGCGGGGCAGCTCGAGGCGACGCAGCGTCGCCCGCGTCCGCAGCTGCTGGGCGATGAGCGCGACCACGGCGACGAAGCCGAGGACCACCGTCAGGGAGTCCCACACACCGACGTAACCGAGGATGGGCGGCAGCCAGCCGGCGCCGATGGCCGTGAAGCCGTCGGGCAGACCCGCGATGGTCCCGCCGGTCAGGAGCACCAGGGTCAGGCCGCGGAACAGCAGCATGCCGGCAAGCGTGACGATGAACGCGGGTATGCCGACGAAGGCGACCCAGAAGCCCTGCCAGGCACCGACGACGGCGCCGACGGCGAGCGAGAGGATCACGGCCAGCCACCACGGCAGGCCCCACTGGTTCATCGCGATCGCCGCGATCGCGCCGACCATGGCGACCACCGAGCCGACCGACAGGTCGATGTGCCCGGCGATGATGACCATGACCATGCCGATCGCGAGGATCAGCACGTAGGCGTTCTGCTGGATGAGGTTGTTGACGTTGCCCGGCATGAGCAGTCGCCCGCCGGTGAGCACCTGGAACAGCACGATGATGATGACCAGGGCGGCGAGGATGCCGAACTGACGGAAGTTGATGCGCGACAGGATGCCGCGGCGGCGCGGCCCGGGCTGGGTCGGCGCTTCGACCGTCTGGGTGGATGCGGTGGCCATTGCTGTCAGTTCCTTCCGGCGGTCATGTGCCGCATGAGCGTCTCTTGGGTGGCATCCGCGCGGCTGACCTCGCCCGTGATGCGCCCCTCGGAGATGGTGTAGATGCGGTCGGAGAGGCCGATGACCTCGGGCAGCTCCGACGAGATGACGATGACGGCCTTCCCCTGGGCCGCGAGTTCGTTGATGATTCCGTAGATCTCGTACTTCGCGCCGACGTCGATGCCGCGGGTGGGCTCGTCGAGGATGAGCACGTCGGGTCCGGTGAACATCCACTTCGACAGCACGACCTTCTGCTGGTTGCCGCCGGACAGGCGTCCGGTGATCGCGGCGACGCTGGGGGCCTTGATGTTCATCTTGTAGCGGTACGAGTCGGCGACCTTGTACTCGCGGTACCGGTCGACGACGCCCAGACGCGCGAGGCGCGCGAGGGCGGATGCCGAGACGTTGACCTGGATGTCGCCGATGAGGTTGAGGCCGTACTTCTTACGGTCCTCGGTGGCGTAGGCGATGCCGTGCTTGATGGCCGCGTCGACCGTGCGCACGTCGATCTGCTGGCCGTTCTTGTACACCTCGCCGGAGATCCCGGTTCCGTACATCCGGCCGAAGATGCTCATCGCGAGCTCGGTGCGGCCGGCGCCCATGAGTCCGGCGAAACCGACGATCTCGCCCGCGCGAACCATGAACGAGGCGTTGTCGATCACGACGCGTTCGGTGTCGACGGGGTGGTGAACGGTCCAGTTCTCGACGCGGAACAGCTCGTCACCGATGTCGGGCTCGCGCGGCGGGAAGAGACTGTTGAGGTCGCGACCGACCATCGCGCGGATGATCCGCCCCTCGTCGGTGTCGGGATCGTCGCGGAGCATCGTCTCGATCGTCCGGCCGTCGCGGATGATCGTGATGCGGTCGGCGATGCGGAGCACTTCCTTCAGCTTGTGGCTGATGATGATGCAGGTGATGCCCTGATCGCGGAGCTGATCGATGAGGTCGAGCAGGTGCGCGGAGTCGTCGTCGTTCAGCGCGGCGGTGGGCTCGTCGAGGATGAGGAGCTTGACCTCCTTGGCCAGCGCCTTCGCGATCTCGACGAGCTGCTGCTTGCCGACGCCGATCTCGTAGATCTTCGTCGCGGGGTTCTCGCGCAGCCCCACGCGCTTGAGGAGCTGGGCGGCCGCGGTGTTCGTGGCGTTCCAGTCGATGACGCCGCGCTTGGCCTTCTCGTTGCCGAGGAAGATGTTCTCGGCGATCGACAGGTACGGGCTGAGGGCCAGCTCCTGGTGGATGATGACGATGCCGGCCGCTTCGCTGTCGTTGATCGAGCGGAACGCCATCTCCTCGCCCTCGAGGGTGATGCTGCCCTCGAAGCTGCCGGCCGGGTAGACGCCGCTCAGCACCTTCATGAGGGTGGACTTGCCGGCGCCGTTCTCGCCGCAGATCGCGTGCACCTCGCCCCGGTGGACGTCGATCGAGACGTCGGCGAGCGCCGGGATGCCGTTGAACGACTTCGAGATCCCCGACATGCGCAGGATCGGTTCGGTCATGGTTGTCCCTCCGTCAGGGATCGAGCGGCGGGACGGGCCGAAGCCCGCCCCGCCGCGAAGGGTGAATCAGAGTCCGACGTCGGACGCCTTCAGGAAGCCCGAGTCGATGAGCTTCGACTGGACGTCGTCCTTCACGACGACCTCGGGGGTCAGCAGGTAGGAGGGCACGACCTTCTTGCCGTTGTCGTAGGTCTTCTCGTCGTTGACCTCGACGGTCTTGCCGTCCTTGATCTCCTGGATCATCGTGAACACGCGGTCACCGAGGGCGCGGGTGTCCTTCCAGACGGTCATCGCCTGAGCGCCGTCGAGGATCGCCTTGACGTTGGCCTTGTCGGCATCCTGGCCCGTGATGATCGGGTAGTCGGCGCCCGGGGTGTAGCCGGCCGACTTCAGCGACGCCTCGATACCGATGGCGAGGCTGTCGTTGGGCGAGAGCACCACGTTGACCTTCTTGCCGTCGCCGTAGAACGACGAGAGGCGGTTGTCCATCTCGGCCTGCGCCTTGTCGGACGCCCAGCCCTGGATGCCGATCGACGCCCACGCGTCGTCGTTGGCCGGCGACTTGCCGCTGGGAACGACCAGCTGGCCCTTGTCGACGTACGGCTTCAGCACGTCCCACGCACCGGCGAAGAAGAACTTCGCGTTGTTGTCGTCGGGGCTGCCGGCGAAGGGCTCGAGGTTGAACGGACCCTTGCCGTCCTTGAGGCCGAGCTGCTCCTCGATGAACTGACCCTGGAGGGTGCCGACCTTGTAGTTGTCGAACGTGGCGTAGTAGTCGACGTTCTCGCTGCCGTTGATGAGGCGGTCGTAGGCGATGACCGTGGCGTTCTGCGCCTTGGCCTCCTGCAGCACCGGTCCCAGGGTCGATCCGTCGATCGCGGCGATCACGAGGATCTTCGCTCCGCCCGAGATCTGGTTCTGGATCTGGCTGATCTGCTGGTCGGTCTTGTTGTCGGCGTACTGCAGGTCGACGGTGCAACCGGCGTCGGTGAGCTTCTTCTGGAGCTGCTCGCCGTCGTTGATCCAGCGCTCGAGGCTTCGGGTCGGCATCGCGATACCGACGTTGCACTCGGTGCCGCCGCCGGAGGCGTCGCCGCCGCCGGAGGTCGCGCGCTCCGAGCTGCACGCTCCGAGACCGACGGCGAGTGCGGCGATGGCCGCACCGGTCAGGATTTTCTTCAGCATGTGATCTGCGTTCCTCTCTGAACTGCAGGGACCCCCATGGTCGTACCCGTGCCCTCCCCGGCACAGATCGGGTACGCCTTCGTCCCGGCTCTCTGGTTGCCGTCGCAATTATGACGGCTCCGAAAAATTATCTAGCCGCGGGGGTTTTGTCTATAGCCACGTCAAAATTCACCCCGGCCGTGATCAGACCGTGATCAACGCTCGTCGCGGTCCATCCCGGACCACAGGTCACCGCACTCCACGAGTTCTGCATTCTGCGCGATCAGGTACGGCCGGGCCCCGATGTCTCCGCTCACCGCGGCGCTTGGGGTTGATCGTGCGAGGCCGCGTTCTCAGACAATGCCCCGCGATCATCGCGCCCGCCACATGGAGACAGACCATGACGAACATGACTCGGGTGAACTTCAGGCGCTCGATCTAGGGCCGCCAGATGATCTCACTGGCGAGTTTCACGGCCCTCAGGAGGCCTGAGTCCGCGTCCTCGCCACGATCAGTGAAGGCGCGGACTCCCCGCAGGCCACGAGCCGCGCCGCCGCCCCAAAGGATAGGAGCTCGCAATGAACCTAAGCCGGTTCTATCCGACGAGATTTCGTCGCATGTTCGTCATCGGCGCGCTGATGGCCGCCACACTGATCACCATTCAGGCGCCGGCCGTGGCGCAAGCGAGCGATTGCCGATGGATCTTTTGCGGAACGGTGAAGAACGCAAGCACTTCGCAGTTCTCCGTCTTGGTGGGATCCAACTGGAGCAACTCAGCGGGCCGCCCTACCGGAGTCACTTCCTCTTTGCGTCCCGGGCAGACTTCACGGGACGCCATGAAGGACGCAGATGGGTATTTGCTCGTCAAGGGAGTTTGCGCGTGGTTCTATGGGGCTGGCGGCACGACCCAAGCCAAGAACTACCTCAAAGGAGACGGCGCCTGGCACAAAATCGGCGACGACTTCGCGTTCACCCTCAATACGTACAGGTGCTGAAGAACCATGAGAGACAAACTGCTCGTAACCGCACTTCTCGGGTTGTCGTTCGTCGTGGGCGTGCTGGTCAGCCTCACGGTGCCGTTCATCGCCCTCTCCGCGGTCGGAGCCGACGCGCCGTCGTTTACTCCTTATTTGGCAGCCACGTTGGTCGCCTTGGTGGCGATCGGACACGGCTACGTCGCCTTCCGGGTTTACCGCGCAAGACTCGCTTAGCGCACCGTTTCCGAGCTCGTTGTCGGCCCTCCAACTCGTGGTCCGCTTAGTTGCGACGGGGTTTTGCGCCTTGTCGTCAGCAGCCCGCTCGCTGCCTTGAATTTGTCTGTCCCGAGCGGTGCCCCCGCTCTCTCCCGCCACGTCAAAATTCACCCCGGCCGTGATCAGACCGTAATCAACGCTCGTCGCGGTCCATCCCGGACCACAGGTCACCGCACTCCACGAGCTCCGCGTTCTGGGCGATCAGGTACGGCCGGGCCCCGATGTCGCCGCTCACCGCGGCGCTCACCGCGTCCCAATGCGCGCGTCCGATCAGCACGGGGTGTCCGGGTGAGCCATCGTAGACCGCCTGCGCGAGCGCGTCGGGCTCTGCGCGACGGACGAGGCGTGCGATCGCCGCGGGGCTGGCATCCGGAGTGTCGACCGGCATGACGACCGCGGCCGGAGAGGTCCCGGATGCCGCGGACGCAAGGCTCGCGCGAAGGGATGCCGAGACGCCCGACGCCCAGTCGGGAACGGGCACGATCGTGACATCGGACGGGACGAGCGGAGCGGCCTCGCCGACCGACGCCCCGAGTGCGACGAGGATCTCGCCGCACCCGCCCGCGCGCAGAGCGCGGACCGCAAGGGCCACCCACGGCGTGCCCGCGGGGGTGCGCGCGAGTGCCTTGGGGCCGCCGAAACGGCGCCCCGCGCCCGCCGCCAGGACCACTCCGCACGGCGGTTCGAGGGCGGCGGCGGGCATGGTCACGACAGCGTAGCGTGCACGAAACACGCCCCGAGTACGGTCGCGTCCATGCTCGATCTGGCCGCCGACCTGCTGCCGCTGCTCGACGCGGGAGTGCCCGTCGCCGCGGTCACGGTCACCGCGGTCGTGCGCAGCGCTCCGCGCGGAGTGGGCGCCACGCTCGCCGTCACGCGGGACGCGCGGGTGATCGGGTCGATCTCAGGCGGCTGCGTCGAGAACGACGCCGTGATGCTCGGCCTCGACGCGCTGCGCACGGGAGAGGTGCGTCGAGCACGCTTCGGGTTCTCGGACGACGGCGTCGTCACGCCCATCGCCGCGGGGCTCGCGTGCGGCGGGGCCGTCGACGTCGTGGCCTACCCGGTCGATGGTGCCGCGGCGCGGGCGGCGTTGGGGGACGCCCGCGCCGGCCGGGAGGCGACGCTGCGCCTCGACCTCGACGGCGAGCCGCTCGAGCTGCACCGACCCGCCCTCCCGCGGTTGATCGTGCTGGGCGCGGGCGAGCACGCCGCCGCCCTGTGCCGGCTCGGAGCGGCCGCGGGCTTCGCCGTGACGGTGTGCGACGACTGGGCGCTTCTGGTCACGCGCGAACGGTTCCCGGATGCCGCCGAACTCGTCGTCGCGGCTCCGCACGAGTATCTCGAGAACCTCGACTCCCCCGACTCCCGCACCGCCGTGTGCGTGCTGACGCACGACGAGCGGCTCGACGTCCCGGCCCTGCGCACCGCCCTGCGGATGCCCGTCGGCTTCGTCGGCGCGATGGGCGCGCGCGCCACCGTCGCACGCCGCGCGACGTTCCTCCGCTCCGCCGGGGTCACGGATGCCGAGCTCTCACGCCTGCACTCCCCCCTCGGCCTCGACCTCGGGGGTGCCACCCCGGAAGAGACGGCGCTGTCGGTGATCGCCGAGATCGTGGCATCCCGGAACTCCGCCAGCGCGCGGCCGCTCCGCGACGGACACGGCTCCGTGCGACGCCGAGACGCCTCGTCGGACTCGTGCGCGGTGAGGAGCGCGTGAGCGCTCTGGTCGTGCGCGGCGCGGTCGCGGTGGTCGACGGCGTCGGCGGAGTGCACACGGGAGATGTCGTCAGCGTCGACGGAGTGATCGTCACCGGCGCCGCCCCCGAGGGAGCGACGATCGTGGACGCCACGGGGTGCGTGGTCACGGCGGGTCTCGTGAACGCCCACCACCATCTGCTGCAGACCGCGTTCCGGACGCTTCCCGGCACCCGCGGCATCCCGATGCGCGAGTGGCTGCCGGCGATGGCAGCGGCTTACACCGCCGCGGGAGTGGACCCTGAGCTGACCGGACTCGCGGCGCGCGCCGGCCTCGCCGAAGCGCTGCTGAGCGGTGTCACGACCGTCGCCGACCACCACCTCACCTGGCCGAGCGGCGCCGACACCGTCGGCATGGCGCGGGCCGCGGCCGAGGCCGCAGCCGGGCTCGGGGCACGCCTCGTGTTCGTGCGGGGAGCCGCGCGCGACGATCCGCAAGAGGCCGCGACCTCGGCCGACGCGATCGTGCGGGCGCTGGTCCCGGGCGCCCCGGGCGGCGTTTCGGGCGACGGGATGCTGCAGGTCGCCGTCGGGCCCGCCGGCGTGCACAGCGACCCCCGTGAGACCTTCGCGCTGCTCGGCGAAGTCGCCCGCGAGCACGGGCTGCGCCGACGCACGCAGGCCAACGAGGTCGTCGACGTCGAGATCGCGCTCGACCGTTACGGTGCGCGCCCCCTCGACCTCCTCGAGGAGTGGGGCTGGCTCGCCCCCGACGTCACCCTCGCCCACCTGTGCGACGTCACCGATGACGAGATCGCCCGGGTCGCGGCATCCGGGGCCTCCGCGACGCACGCGCCGGGCTGCGACGTGCCGATGGGTTGGGGCGTCGCTCCCGTCCGCCGCCTGCTCGACGTCGGCATCGCCGTGGGGCTCGGGACGAGCGGCGGAGGCAGCAACGACGCGGGGCACCTGCTCGCGGACGCGCGCCTGGCGATGCAGGTGTCAGCTCTCGTGGGGCCGCAGCTGCCGGCATCCGAGGTCCTCTCGCTCGCGACGAGCGGATCGGCGGACGGGCTGGGGCGGCCCGAGCTGGGCCGCCTGACGCCCGGGGCCGCCGCCGACCTCTGCCTCTGGGACGTCTCGGGAGTCGCGGATGCCGGCGTCGCCGACCCCGTGGCCGGGCTCCTGTGGGCATCGCCGGGACGACGGCCGCGCACGGTCGTCGTCGGCGGACGCCTCGTCGTCGACGAGTGGCGCCTGCTGACCGCCGACGAGGACGAGGTCGTCGCGCGACTGTTCGAGAGGGTGGGACGATGACGACCATGGCTCCTGCGACGTCGGTCGACGACTCCCCCACCGGCGACGAGAGGCTCGGGGCCCGGGTCCGCGGGCTGCGCAAGGCGCGCGGGCTCACCCTCACGCAGCTGGCCGAGGCCGCCGCGCTGTCGCACCCCTTCCTCAGCCAGCTCGAACGCGGACTCGCACGGCCCAGCATGGCCAGCCTCGAACGCCTCGCGCGGGCGCTGGGAACGAGCCGCGTCGAACTGATCGCGGCCTCCGAGCCGCGCCGCGCCGACGCCGATGCGGAGCCGTCGTTCGTGCTCGCCGACGAGGGCGCGATCGGACCGTACGCCGAGGGCACGGCGCGCCTGCTCGCGGACGGACCGCGCCGGTTCGAGCCGCTCGAGTTCTCGGGCTCGAACGCCGTGCCCGGTGACCACTACATCCACGAGGAAGACGAGTTCCTCACCGTGCTCGAGGGCACGATCGTGATCTCGTTCGGGCCGTTCGGCGAACGCCGCCTGTCGGTGGGGGATTCGGTCTACTGCCGCTCGGGCACACCGCACCGCTGGCACTCCCCCGACGGCTCTCCGTACCGTCTGCTGATCGTGAAGGAACTCGTGCACGGACCTGTGGACGGATCGGTGGACGACGGGAGCCAGGGAGACACATGAGCGGTGGAGTGACCTTCGAGGCCGTTGTCCGCGAGCGACGGGAGGCCGCCGACGGCGTGATCGTCCTCGACCTCGAGCGCGCGACCGGTACGCTCCCGCACTGGTCGCCGGGCGCGCACATCGACGTCGTGCTGCCCGGGGGCATCGAGCGGCAGTACTCGCTGTGCGGATCGCCGAGCGAGCGCGGCACGTGGCGCATCGGCGTGCTCCGCGAGCGCGAGGGCTCGGTGTGGCTGCACGAGAACGCTCAGGTCGGCGCCGCCCTGCGGGTGCGCGGACCCGCCAACCACTTCCTCTTCGCGCCCACCGCGGGCCGGTCGTACGTGTTCGTCGCGGGCGGCATCGGCATCACGCCGATCGTGCCGATGATCGAGGCGGCCGAGGCCGCGGGTGCGAGCTGGACGCTCCTCTACGCGGGCCGATCGCGGCGCACGATGGCCTTCGTCGACGAACTGGCCGAGCGGTACGGCGAGCGCGTCGAGGTGTACGCGGCCGACGAGGGGCACCGCCTCGACCTCACCGAGCGCTTCGGGACGCCGACGGCGCGGACCGTCGTCTACTCGTGCGGACCGGCGCGCTTGTTGGAGGCGATGGAGAACGCGATGGCCGGCTGGCCGCGCGGCAGCCTGCACCTCGAGCGTTTCGAGGCGAAGGTGCTCGGCCCGCCGGTGTGGAGCGAGCCGTTCGAGGTCGACCTCATGATGTCGGGGATCACGGTGACGGTTCCGCCGGAGCGCTCGATCCTCGACGTCGTCGAGGAGGCCGGGGCCGTCGTGCCGTCGAGCTGCCGCGTCGGCACCTGCGGGACGTGCGAGGTCGCGGTGGTCGACGGCGAGGTCGAGCACCGCGACTCCGTGCTGTCGCCGGAGGAACAGGATGCCAACCGCTCGATGATGGTGTGCGTCTCGCGGGCGGCGTGCGGGCGGATCACGCTCGAGCTCTGACGCGGCGTCGTGAGAACAGGGGATACCACGGGAACAGGGCGATCGCCGGACCGACGGCTCGTTCTCGCGGCAAGCCCTGTTCTCGCGGCACGCCCTGTTCTCGTGGCATCCCCTCTCCCGTGACGATGCGCGCGGACCCGCCGACGACGGAGCCCGATGTCAGGGGCGGAACACCGCGCGGACGCAGCCGTCGCTCTTCTTCTTGAACATGGCGTACCCCTCGGGCCCCTCGTCCAGCTGCATCACGTGGCGAGGTGCTCGGTGCGGAGCTCGTCGCGCGCCATCCGCTCAAGGAGCATCGGGATATAGCGGTGCCCGTGCTGCTGGGCCGAGTGCCTGCTGGCGCGTGGGGCGCTACGTTCCCGTCTCGCAGGCGCGTCCCGCCTGAGCCAAGAGCGCGGTCGACGTCGACCGGTACCCGTCTCGCTCGCCGTCGACGCGGTATCCACTTTGCGAACGGCTCCCCCCTGGTCGAACCACCGACCTATCGTTTTGCTCACATAGCGGTCTCACCACCGCTTGACAGCCCGATAATCGGGCCGGTACGCAATGACGCGGACACCTCTTCGCGTCTCGACGAGAGAGACAGGAAGCATGGCAACGATCGGCATAGTCGGCGCCGGAGTCGCAGGTCTTCACCTGGGACTGCACCTGCGGCAGCAGGGACGCAACGTCACCATCTACACCAACCGCACGGCCCAGCAGGTGGCCGACGGCAAGGTGATGAACTCCGTCGCGCATATGAGCGCGACCATCGACATCGAACGCGAGCTCGGGATCGCCGACTGGCCGGAAACGGATGCCGAGTACTCGCTCCACCACCACTACAACGGCTGGGGAGAAGAGCGCCGGTTCAGCGGTGCCTTCGAGAAGCCGGCGCGCGTCATCGACTACCGGATCTACCTCCCCCGCCTCATGGACGAGTTCGAATCACGCGGGGGAACGATCGAGTACCGCGACCTCAGCGTCGCCGACATCGAGAACCTGACGGAGGTGCACGATCTCGTCGTCGTGTCCACGGGCAAGGGAGAGATCGGCGCGCTCTTCCCGCGGCGTGAGGACAAGTCCCCGTTCGCGGCACCGCAGCGCAAGCTCGCGGTCGGCTTCTGGAAGGGCGTCGCCTCGCGCGAGCCGCGCGGAGTCGAGATCAGCCTCGCCCCGCCGGCCGGCGAGCTCCTCGCCATCCCGATGTGGTCGTTCAGCGGCCTCGTCCACGCGCTGCTGTTCGAGAGCGTCCCCGGCGGCGCGCAGGAGATCCTGACCGACTCGCGCTACGAGGACGATCCCGCCCGGTACCGGGAGACGACGCTCTCCATCCTCGAGGAGTTCCACCCGACGGTGTTCGAGCGCGTGGACACGCGCTCGTTCGAGCTGCAGAACGGGGCGAAGGACATCCTGCAGGGCGCCGTTACCCCCGTCCTGCGCGAGGACTACACACTCCTGCCCAACGGGCGGTTCCTGCTCGCGCTCGGCGATGTGCACATGACCGTCGATCCGATCCAGGCCCAGGGTGCCAACTCGGCGGCGTACTCGGCGAAGGTCATCGCGGATGCCGTCGCCGAAGACCAGGTGTTCGACGAGCGCTTCATGAAGAAGGTGGCGCGACGCCGTGCGGAGCGCCTCGAGGCATCCAACGACTGGGTCAACACCATCATCCAGACGCCGCCCGCCCCGCATATCCCCGAGCTGTTCTCGGCGATGGTGCACGATCAGGCGCTTGCCGATCGGTTCACCGAGAACTTCAATCACCCCATCCGCCAGGTCGATCTGCTCGGCACGCCCGAGCGCGTCACCGCGTCACGGGCCGCCACCGCGGCCCTGGTCTAGGAGTCCGCATGCACAAGCTCATCGTTCTGTACCCCGAGCCCGTCGACCGGTCCGCCTTCGTGGACTACTACGAGAAGACTCACCTCCCGCTCGCACAACGGCTGCCCGGCCTCCGCAGCTGGCGGTACTCCGTCGACGTGAGCCCCGACGCCGACGGGAATCCCCCCGCGTACTTCGCCGTCTTCGAAGCCGAGTTCGACGATGCCGACGCCTTCCGCTCGGCGATGGGGTCGTCCGAGGGCCGGGCCGTCGCGGCCGACGTCCCGAACTACGCGTCAGGCGGGGCCGTCATCCTCGACTACGCGCTCGCAGGAGGAGGTGCAGCATGAACAACGAGCTCAGCCCCCAGCAGGTCGACTTCCGGCACGCGATGGCCAACCTCGCCGCCGCCGTTCACATCGTGACGTCGGACGGACCGCACGGACGGGTCGGCATCACGGTGAGCGCCGCATGCTCGGTCACGGATTCGCCCCCCACGGTTCTCGTCTGCATCAACCGCAGCAGCGCCACGAGGAACGTCTTCGCCCGCAACGGGAGACTGGCCCTGAACATCCTCGCTGCCGACCAGGAAGAGCTCGCCCGACATTTCTCGGGCCAGACGGGCGTCCCCATGCCCGAGCGGTTCGCCTGGGACATCTGGACCGATCTCGAGGGGGTGCCCACGCTCACGCAGGCCCGGGCCGCGCTGTCCGGTCGGGTGGTCAGCCTCCTCGAACAGGGCACGCACACGATCTTCTTCGTCGAGATCGACGCCATCCGCAACCGCGAAGACGTCCAAGCGCTGGTGTACGACAGACGTGCCTTCCACGCCGTCGGCGCCGTCGCCTGACGCGGACGCGACACGACCGACCGCACCGCCGACCACACGGAGACACGCATGTCTGTGGGACCGCCCCGCGCGCAGATCGCTCTCTCGGCCCGCGCGCGCTCGCTCGAAGAAGCGCACGCGCTGGGAGCGTCGCTGTACTACCCGCATGTCCTGACGCCCCTGGGCGCCAAGGACGACGTCAGCCTCGTGGCGTCGGCGGCGCGGTTGGGGCCCGTGACCGCCGGCGTTCTGGAGTACTCCTCGGGCATCCGCATCGACACCGGGGAGTACGGGTCGGCGGTGCAGGTGAACGTCCCCCTGTTCGGTTCGCTGAAGACGACGATCGGCGACGAACACGTCCGCGCGACGAACCGGGTCGCCGCCGTGTACCCCCACGACGTCCCCACCGTCATCGCCGGCTGGGACAGCCCGCTGGCGATGCTGGCCGTCAAGCTCGACCGTCGCACCGTCGAGCGCCGTCTCCAGCAGTACGACCAGGCCGTGGACCTGCACGACGTCCCGACTCCGGACGTGCGTACGGGGCCCTCCGCCGACTGGGTGGTGGCGGTGCGACGCGTCATCGCGACCGCCCAACGCCTGCCCGCGATGGACGAGGGCCTCGTCCGATTCCTGGCGGACCGTTGCATCGACGGTCTCGTCCTGGCGCTGACGGCGGACCCGAACTCGCCGTCGTCGGCGGACTCCGCGACGGATCGGACCATCATCGACAGGGCCCGCGAGGCGATCGCGTACTCCAGCGGGCCACTGCTCTCCCTGCACGACCTCTCGCAGTACGTCGGCGTGAACGCCCGCTCGCTCCAGCTCGCCTTCAAACGCGTCCTCGGTCAGACACCGATGCAGGTACAGCGCCGAGAACGTCTGCGCCGCGTAGCGCGCGAGCTCGAGGCATCCGCGCACGGGGTCGACCGCGTCCAGACGATCGCGCTCAAGCACGGGTTCACGCACCTCGGCAGATTCTCGGCCGAGTACGAGCGGACCTTCGGCGAGCTTCCTTCCCGCACGCTCGCCCGCTGACCACCGCCTCCTCGGGTGCCACCGAGCGGGCGTCGACCGACATCCCCGTCCCCGAACTCCGGGCGACGGGCCACCCCTGACGAAAGGCACTGATGTTCACCTCTTCTCATCTCCTGGATCTCGTCGTGGACGAGACCGGACGCGGGATCGCGTCCCTCGACCCTGCGACCGGCGAGACCATCGGATCCTTCCGCCCGATGACCGTCGCCGAGCTGCACGAAAGCGTGGATCGCGCGGCGCAGGCGCAGCCGGCGTGGGCCTCTCTCTCCGACGCCGAACGTCGTCGCTTCCTCCACCGGGCGGCCGACGCCATCGAGGAATCCGCCGAGGCGCTCGCGGAGCTGCTCTCGCGGGAGCAGGGAAAGCCCCTCAACGGGCCGAACGCCCGGTTCGAAGTCGGAGGTTGCGTGGCCTGGCTCCGCGCGACGGCCGAGACCGAGATCCCGGTCGAGGTGATCGTCGACGACGAGACGGGCAGAGCCGAGATGCACTACCGCCCCCTCGGCGTCGTGGGCGCGATCTCCCCGTGGAACTGGCCCATGATGATCTCGATCTGGCAGATCGCGCCCTCTCTGCGGATGGGCAACACCGTGGTCCTCAAGCCGGCGGAGACCACGACCCTCTCGGTGCTGGCACTGGTCGCGGTCATGAACACCGTCCTCCCGGAGGATGTGCTCATCGCCGTCCCGGGTTCGGGCGGAACCGTCGGAGACGCGCTCGTGCGCAGTCCGAAGGTGAGCAAAGTGATGTTCACCGGTTCCACGGCCGTCGGCAAGAAGATCATCGAGGCGTCCGCCGCCAACGTCACGCGTCTCACCCTCGAGCTCGGCGGGAACGATGCCGGTATCGTCCTCCCCGACGTCGACCCGGCGGTCATCGCGGAGGACCTCTTCTGGGGCGCCTTCATCAACACCGGTCAGACGTGCGCGGCGCTGAAGCGCCTCTACGTCCATGACGACATCTACGATCGGGTCGTCGACGAGTTGACGAAAGTCGCCGCAGCCGTGCCCATGGGGCGCGGACTGGACGAGGCGAACGTGCTGGGGCCGCTGCAGAACCGGGCGCAGTTCACGATCGTCGACGAGTTGGTCGAGGCGGCGAAGGCCTCGGGCGCACGCGTGGTGCTCGGAGGCGATCCGGACCGCGACGCCGTGGGGAACTTCTACCCCACCACGCTCATCGCCGACATCGACCCCCGGGAGCGCCTCGTCGTGGAGGAGCAGTTCGGTCCGGCGCTGCCGATCATCCGCTACACCGACCTCGACGATGTCATCGGTCTCGCGAACGCCCTGGAGTACGGCCTCGGCGCCTCCGTCTGGTCCCCGGATCGGAGCAGGGCCCTCGAGGTCGCCGCGCGCCTCACCGCGGGGACGGTCTGGATCAACTCGCACGGCGGGTTGCACCCGCTTGTACCCTTCGGCGGGGCGAAGCAATCCGGATACGGTCGCGAGTTCGGGCTCGAAGGGCTGAAGGCGGTGGCGGAGCCCCAAGTCATCAGCGGGTGACGGTCAGTCCGTCCAGACGTCGAAGGTCCGCCCCAGGCGCTGAACCGCTCTGAGCAGGGCTTCGACGGAGTCGGCCAGCGGCCGGGTGGCGTGGGGGAAGACGATCGCGACGCTCGCGAGCTGTCCGTCGCGGATCCTGACCGGAGAGGCCACCGACTCGAAGCCGAGGAAGGGAGAGCCCTTGGTGTGGACGACACCCCGCGAACGCGCCAGGGTGATCTCGTCGGCCTCGTACGGCTCAGCCGGCCCGAGGGAGAGGATCGCCATCCCCGGCGCGCCGTCGGCCGCGGGCAGACGCGTCCCGCGCCGGATCGCCACCGACGCGGAGTACGCCGCCGGTCGCACCGAGGACAGGACCACCACGTCATCGCGCTGCGGGATGCAGAGGATCGCCGTCGAACTCGTCTCGTTCGCCAGCTCGGTCAGCACCTCTTCGATGCGCACCTCGCCCTCGCGCAGTCCTGCGTCCGCGAACGCCGCCAGCCCCAGACCGATCGTGTAGCGACCGTCCGTCGTGCGGGTGACGAAGGCGTAATCCTCGAAGGTGCGCAGGATGCGATAGACGTTCGATCGCGGGATGCTGAGGGCCTCCGCGAGTTCGTGACTCGAGCGGGGCCGGCCGTCCGCGAGCACTTGCAGCGCGTCGAGCGCACGCCCGAGCGTCTGCGAACGCATCGTCGGACTGCCGGAGGAAGACACCGCCTCAGGCTATCGGTGACGCCGACGGCCCCGGCGAGGCAACGTGCGCGAAGGAGACATACATCGCGGCATCGCCTGGATGTGGACCCGAGAAAGGTTTGTCACGAGGGTCACGCCGAGGAAATACAGCGGAAACGCGTGGTTCCTAGCATCGGAACATCGCCGGATGTTGGTCACACCAACACTGGCCGGCCGCCCCAGGCGACCCGCCCCGATGCCGTGGCTCCCGTCTCGACGCTCGTCTACCCGACTCCTCGGAGGCCCCCGTGTCTGCCGCTCCACCCGTCTCGATCGCTGCGCTCCGCGGTGCGCGCCTGCCCTCCGGCGCGCTCGTCGACATCGCGCTCGACGGTGACGAGGTGTTCGCGGTCGTCCCGGCGGGGAGCCCGCTCCCCGAGACCGACGGCGAGACCCTCGACCTCACCGGCTACCTCGTCACCGCCGCCGGCGCCGAGCCGCACGCGCACCTCGACAAGGCGCTGTCGTGGGATGCCATCCAGCCCCCGTTCGGCGACCTCGAGCGCGCGATCGAGAGCTGGCACGCCTTCGCCGTCGCACTCGACGAGGACGAGACGCTCGGTCGGGCCCGCGCCACGGCGTTGCGGATGCTGGCATCCGGGATCACGTCCGTGCGCACCCACGTCGACCTGCTTCGCGGCGACGACCCGCTCACGGGCGTGCGCGCGATGGTCCGTCTGCGCGACGAACTCGCGGGCCTCATGGACATCGAGCTCGTCGCGCTCGGCGGGCCCACGATCACCGACGACGTCTTCGAAGCCGCGCTCGACGCGGGCGTCGACCTCGTCGGGGGTGCGCCGCACCTCGCCGAGGACCCGATCGCCGACCTCGAGCGCCTCATCGCGCTCGCCCGTCGCCGCGACGTCGGCCTCGACCTGCACACCGACGAGAGCCTCGCCGGAGCAGACACCCTCGCGACCTACGCCCGCGCGGTGACCGGCTGGCATCGCCCCCGCAGCGCCGGCCACTGCGTGCGCCTGAGCATGATGCCCGCGACCGATCTCGCGGAGCTCGCCGAACAGATCCGCGTCGCCGACATCGGCGTGATCGCGCTGCCCATCACCAACCTGTACCTGCAGGGATGGGATGCCGATCACGCGGTGCCCCGCGGAATCGCGCCGATCGGCCGCCTCAAGGCCGCCGGCGTCCGCGTCGCCGCGGGAGCCGACAACGTGCGCGACCCCTTCAACCCCGTCGGACGCTGCGACCACCTCGAGACCGCATCCCTTCTCGTGTCGGCGGGTCACCTCGCTCCGACCGAGGCGATGGATGCCGTGACCGTCGGCGCCCGCGACGTCATGGGACTGCCCGTCGCCGGCCCCGTGCCCGGTGCCCGCGCCGATCTCGTGGCGATCCGCGCCGACTCGCTCGGCGAAGCCGTGGCGTTCGCCTCGGCCGACCGCGTCGTGCTCCACCGTGGTCGGCTCGTCAGCCGCACCACCGTCTCGACCGAGACCGCCACTCCCCTGCCCACCGAACCCCTTCGCGCCGCCGCACCCGCGACGACTCCCTGAACCCGACCGGAAAGTGAGCGCCCCCGTGACCTTGGCCTCTCCCGCTCCCGCAGACATCGCGGACCCGACCGCGCCCCTGCTGGACTTCCGCAACGTCGCCATGACGTTCCCCAACGGCACCACCGCCCTCTCCGGCGTCGACCTCACGGTCGGTCGCGGCGAGTTCGTCAGCGTCGTCGGCCCCTCGGGCTGCGGCAAGTCGACGCTCCTGCGCATCGCCTCCGGCCTCGAGACCGCGAGCGAGGGCACGGCGACCGTCAACACCGACCGCATCGGCTACGTCTTCCAGGACGCGACGCTCCTGCCCTGGCGCGACGTGCAGTCGAACGTCGAGCTGCTGGCCGAGCTGAACTGGCAGCCCAAGCGCGTCCGCACACCGAAAGCCCAGTGGGCGATCGACCTCGTCGGGCTCAAGGGCTTCGAGAAGCACCTGCCCAAGCAGATGTCGGGCGGTATGAAGATGCGCGCCTCGCTCGCCCGCTCGCTCACCCTCGACCCCGAACTGTTCCTCTTCGACGAGCCGTTCGGCGCTCTCGACGAGATCACCCGGGAACGCCTGAACGACGAGCTGCTGAAGATCTTCGTCGAGCAGAAGTTCGGCGGGCTGTTCATCACCCACTCGGTCTCCGAGGCCATCTACCTCTCCACCAAAGTCGTCGTGATGTCGGGACGCCCCGGCCACCTCGTCGACACCTTCGAGATCCCCTTCGACATGCCCCGCGATCCCGAGATCCGCTACACGGCCGAGTACGCGAAGCTCGTCGGCGAGGTCTCCCACGCCCTTCGGGAAGGACACTCATGAGCACCACGTCTGCAGAGCCGGTCGCCACGCTGTCGCCCGAGCCCACGGCATCCACTCCTCCGCCCACCCCGCCGAAGCAGCGCACGCCCGCGCGTCGTCGGGGCTTCGGCTCTCGCGCCGCGTCGATCCTGCCGCCGCTCGGCGTGCTGGTCGTGCTGCTCGGCGCCTGGTACGGCGTCTCGATCGCCCTCGCGGCGTCGGGCAAGGGCTTCCTCATGCCCATGCCCCACGAGATGTTCACGCAGGGCTTCTTCGACCCGCAGGTCGGCGCCGACATCTGGATCTCGCTGTTCCGCACCACCGGCGTCGCCCTCACGGGTCTCGCGATCGCCATGATCATCGGCATCGGGTGGGCCATCGCGATGTCGCTGGCGCGCTGGGTCGAGCGCTCCACCTACGCGTACGCTGTGATGCTCCAGTGCATCCCGATCCTGGCGCTGGTGCCGCTCGTGGGCTTCTGGTTCGGCTACGAGTTCCTCGCCCGCGTGATCGTCTGCGTGCTGATCGCGCTGTTCCCAATGGTGTCGAACACCCTGTTCGGTCTGCAGTCGGTCGACAAGTCGCAGCGCGAGCTGTTCCGCCTGCAGAAGGCCGACAAGTGGACGGTGCTGACCAAGCTCACCCTCCCCGCCGCCCTCCCCTCGATCTTCGTGGGCATGCGTACCTCGGCCGGCCTCTCGGTCATCGGCGCGATCGTCGGCGACTACTTCTTCCGCCGCGGCGAGCCGGGCATCGGCTCGCTCATCTCGAACTACCAGTCGCGTCTGCAGAGCGCCGAGCTGTTCGCCGCGATCCTCGCGGCGTGCCTCCTCGGCGTGGCGATCTTCGCGTTCTTCGGCTGGTTGTCGAAGGTCGCCGTCGGCCGCTGGTACGACAGCACGCGCTGACCCAGACCCCGGATGCCACGGCCTCCCCCCTCGTCACAGGCGGGGAGGCGGCATCCGGCGTACCCGGAAACACCCCGCACCTGCTTCACCTTCCGCACCCGAGTTCCATCCGTCACAGAAAGCGACCCAGCATGCAGCGCTCCACCCTTCTTCGCGCCACCGCCGCCACCGGTGCCTTCGCGATCGCCCTCACGCTCACCTCGTGCGCCGGGAGCGCCGCGGAGCAGGCGGCACCGGCGACCGACATGCCCATCGGCTCGGTCGACCTCTCGGCCGACTGCCCCTCGACGATCGTGGTCCAGACCGACTGGAATCCCGAGGCCGAGCACGGTCACCTCTACGAGATGATCAAGGACGACTACACGATCGACGCGAACACCAAGTCGGTCACCGGCCCCCTCATGTCGGACGGCGAGTACACCGGCGTCAACCTCGAGATCCGCGCCGGTGGCCCCGCGATCGGCTTCCAGACCGTCTCGGCGCAGATGTACCAGGACGACAAGATCACCCTCGGTTACGTCAGCACGGACGAGGCGATCCAGCTCTCGGCGACCACCCCCACCAAGGCCGTCATGGCGCCGCTGGACATCAGCCCGACCATGGTCATGTGGGACCCCGCGACCTACCCCGACGTCAAGACCATCCAGGACGTCGCGCCGGCGCTGGAGAAGAACGGCGGCGTGTGGCGCTACTTCGACGGCTCCGCGTACATCGAGTACCTCAAGAGCGCGGGCCTGGCCAACGCCTCGATCCTCGACGGCTCGTACGACGGCACCCCGTCGAACTTCGTCGCCGCCGGCGGCAAGGACATGCAGCAGGGCTTCGCCTCGGCTGAGCCGTACGTGTACCAGAACGAGGTCTCGGCCTGGGGCAAGCCCGTGAAGTTCGCCCTGATCCACGACGCGGGATGGCAGACCTACCAGTCGTCGATGTCGGTGAAGAAGGACGACTTCGACAAGCTGTCGCCGTGCCTCTCGAAGCTCGTCCCCGTTCTCCAGAAGGCGGGCGTCGCGTACTACAAGGACCCGAAGGCCGCGAACGACCTCATCCTCAAGCTCGTCGACGAGTACGCCACCGGCTGGACCTACACGCAGGGCGTCGCCGACTACTCGGTGAAGACGCAGGTCGACCTCGGCCTGGTCGGCAACGGCACCGACTCCACCTACGGCAACTTCGACGACGCCCGCTTCGCGGACTTCTACACGAAGGCTGCGAAGGTCTACACCGACCTCGGCACCCCGCCGGCGTCGGGTGAGACCGCAAAGGACCTGTACACGAACGAGTTCATCGACACCTCGATCTCGTTCTGACCCGTCCGGCCCGGCCCGCCTCGTGCGGGCCGGGCCGCCTCGGTCTGGTCCACCCCGGTGGCTTCGACAAGCTCAGCCACCCCCGAAACCCAGGTCCCTGAGCCCGTCGAAGGGACCGGGCACCGCGCCCACCCCCGAAACCCAGGTCCCTGAGCCCGTCGAAGGGACCGGAACCACACACCCCACGTCCCCGTTCCACCCGGAGAAACACCCATGAGCGACACCGCCACCCGCGTCCTCTCCCTCGAGGACGAGCTCCTCGACCTGCTCGGCCCCGCCGCCGTCAGCACCGAACCGCGCGTCCGCGAGCGCGCCAGCGTCGACGGATCGCCGATGTCGCCGATCATCGCCGCGCAGCTCCCGCTCGGGCTGGCCGATCTCGTCGTCTTCGCCGCGGACGCCGAGCAGATCGCCACGGCCGTGGCCGCGGCATCCCGTCACGGGGTCCCGATCACCGTGCGGGGCAAGGGCACGGGCAACTACGGTCAGGCCATTCCGATGCAGGGCGGCCTCGTCATCGACACCACCCGCGCCAAGGCCATCGTCGAGGTCGGCGACGGCTTCATTACCGCCGAGGCGGGCACCCCCATGGTGCTGCTCGAGCAGGCCGCGTGGGCCAGCGGGCAGGCGCTCTGGATGTACCCCTCGACCGCGCAGTCCACCATCGGCGGCTTCCTCTCGGGCGGCTCCGGCGGCACCGGGTCGATCGAGCACGGATCGAACGACCGCGGCTTCGTCGCCGCCCTCGATGTCGTGCACGCCGACGGCAGTCCCGAGATCATCCACGTCGAGGGCGACGAGGCCCAGAAGTACGTGCACAACTACGGCACCGCGGGGGTCATCGTCCGCGCGACCGTCCGCCTCGAGCCGCTGCGCGAGTGGCGCGGGCTCTGGGCGAGCTTCCCCGACTTCTCGGGCACCCTGTCGGTGCTGCAGACCATCGGCAACCTCGACCCCTCGCCGCGCCTCGTGTCGGGCGACGGCCCCGACATCTCGGCATCCCTTCCCGCCGACGAGGCGATCCCCGAGGGCCGGTCGAGTCTTCGCGTGATCCTGGATGCCGCCCAGATCGACACCGTGACCGCGATCATCGAGGGCGCGGGCGGGCGCGTCGAGGCGGTGCGCGAGGGGCCCCAGGCGAGCATCCGCCTGTCGATGCTCAGCTACAATCACCCGATCGAGTGGTACCAGAAGAGCCAGCCGCACGAGGTCTTCCACCTCGAAGTGGCGGGGATGCCGCTGAGCGAGAACGTCGAGGCGGTCGAGGCCGTGTTCCCTGGCGGGAAGCTCCACATCGAGTCGACGAAGCAGCACCCGATCGGCATGCTCGCCGCCCCCTACGTGAGCGAGGAGGACGTGTATCGCGGCATCGCCGCGCTCAACGCGATCGGCGTCGGCGTGCACAACCCGCACCAGTGGAACGTCGACTTCAACGTCGAGCAGACGGTCGAGACCGCCCGGATGACCGACCCGCACGGGCTGCTGAACCCCGGCAAGCTCAACCCCGAGTACACCGGCGCCCGCAAGGGAGCCATCCGATGAGCCGCCTGCTCGCCGAGCTCAGCGGTCCGGCCGCGGCCGAGGCCCTCACCGAGGACTCCATCGTCGTGCTGCCGACCGGAGCGATCGAGCACCACGGTCCGCACCTTCCCCTGGCGACGGATGCCATCGTGGCCGAGGCCTCGGCGACCGCCGCCGTCGCGCGGGCCGCGGCTCTGGGGCTGGACGTCTGGCAGTTGCCGACGCTGTCGATCACGAAGTCCGACGAGCACTCGTGGGCTCCCGGGACGCTGTGGCTCACGCCCGAGACGATGATGCAGACGATCGTCGACATCGGCCGGTCGCTCCTGACCACGCGCGCCCGCACCCTCGTGTTCCTCAACGGCCACGGCGGCAACGTCGCCCTGCTGAACGTCGCGAACCGGGAGCTGCGGCGGCGCTTCGGCCTGCGCACCTTCTTCATGCCCGCCGCCCGCGTGCCCTCGTTCGACGGCACCGACGGCGGCCCCGACGAGCACGGCACCGGCATCCACGCCGGGCACGGCGAGACGAGCATGATCATGCACCTGCGACCCGAGCTCGTGGATGCCACGAAGTTCGAGGCGACGGTGCCGGCGCATATCGGCGACTTCCGGCACATCGGCTTCAACGGCAAGCCCGTGAGCTTCGGGTGGCTGTCGAACGACTTCGGCCCCACGGGCGTGCTCGGCGACCCGACCGGAGCCAATGCCGCCCACGGCGCGGAACTGTTCGAGGACAGCGTGTCGTTCGTCGTCGAAGCCCTCGAGGAGATCAGCCGATTCGACTACACGGCGTGAGGAATCCGGATGCCGGCATCCGAGGGGTGACGAGGTGAGCGTCGCCGCGCCTGCCACCGGCGTCCGCGCCTACGGACAGGTGCTCGGCCTGCCGGGAGCCCGCAGCTTCGTGGCCGCCGGCATCCTCGCGCGCTTCCCGCGCGCGACGCTGTCGCTCGGGATCATCCTGCTCGTGTCGGCCGCGACCGGGAGCTTCGCCTCGGCGGGGCTCGTCGTGGCACCGCTCGTCGGGGGTATGGCGGTCGCGGCTCCCCTGTGGTCGTCGCGGATGGACCGGCACGGCCAGGCCCGCGTCATCCTGGTGTCTCTCGGATGCCTCGTGCTCGCGGCATCCGGTCTGCTCGCCCTCGTGCTCACGCACGCGCCGTTCTGGACGTGGCTGGTCGCGGCGTTCGCGACGGGAGCCGCCACCCCCGACCTGACCTCCGCGGTGCGTGCGCGATGGACGGTGCTCGCGCCGGAATCCCAGCGCACCCCGGCGCTCGCCCTCGAGACGATCGCCGACCAGATGGTGTTCATCGCGGGTCCGCCCGCGATCACGGCGGTGGCCGCCGCCCTGGATCCGGCGGTGGCGATGCTGGGCTCGCTCGGGCTCGGCGTCGTCGGTGGCGTGTGGCTCGCCGCCCAGCGCGGGACGCAGCCTCCGCCGCAGCCGGGCGGGGTGCGCCGCGGACTCGTCCTCCCGCCCGCGGGCGTCGTCCCGATCGCCGTGGCCTGCGTGGCGCTGGGCGGGGTCTTCGGGGCGTTCGACGTCAGCCTCGTCGGGTGGGCCGATGTCGGCGACCGTCCCTGGCTCGCCGGGCCCGCCTTCAGCGCCCTCGCGGTGGCCATCGCGATCGGGTCGGTCGTGACCGGGGCGCGGGCATGGCGACTGTCCCCCGCCGCGCGGTACGTCGGCTTCGCCGCCCTGGCCGCCGTCGTCGCCGCAGGGCTCCCGTTCGCCCACGGCTCGGTGCCGCTGCTCTTCGGCGTCATCCTGCTGCTCGGCCTCGCGGTGTCGCCGGTGATGGTGTCCGGCATCCTGGTCGCGTCCGCGCGGGCACCCGAGGGGCGCGTGACCGAGACGCTCGCCTACCCGACCGCCGCGATGTCGCTCGGCGTGCCGATCGGCGGCGTGATCGCGGGAGCGGCCCTGGATGCCACGGGTCCGGCGACTGCCCTGGTCACGATCGCGGTGTCGCTGGCTCTCGCGGCGGCGATCGCCGCGGTAGGTGAGGCGCTGTTGCGGGCACGGCGGCGGTAGGGGGCGGAGGCTTCGACGGGCTCAGCCACCGTGCACGACCGAGACCCCCTGCCGCCACCGAGGTCCCTGAGCCTGTCGAAGGGACCGGACAAGCGCGGCGAGGAACGCGCGACGCGTAGCGTGGTCTTCGTGGAGCCCGAGACCGAGGAACGGCGAGCGCGCTTGGCGCACTGGAGCTGGCAGGAACGGTCGCTGGCGTCCACGACACCGCCGCGGCTCGAGGACGGTCGTCGGCTCATCCGCGTGTTCCCCGAGTGGATCAGCGGCCTCCCCCTCTGGGAGAACTACACGGACAACTACCCGTTCGAGCGCGACGCCCTGCCCCTCTCGTCCGAGCTGCAGGACCGGCTCGTGGCGTGGAACGACCACTGGCAGAACCGGGACCTCGAAGAGGAGGTGCCCGACCTCGACCGGTGGATCGCCGAGGGCCGGGAACTCGTCGCCCGGCTCCGCGACGAGCTGGGTGACATCGCCGACGTGCGGGCCGAGTTCGGCCTGTGAAGCGCGAGTCCTCTTTCGGTGAGTGTCCAAAACACCCGGGAAGGTGCCGCGACACGTCCGGGTGTCTTGGACACTCAAGTTGAGGGAAGCCGGCGCGGGCGGGGGCCGCGGGGTTAGAGGATGACGCCGAACTCGTCAGCCAGGGCGGGCAGCTGCGTGTGCAGGACCTCGGATGCCTCGACCGCGAGCGGGTTCGTCGAGACGCCGTCCTGACTCACGAGCTTGCCCCCGACGTACACCTGCTTCAGGTTGCGCGTGCCGCACGCGAGCACGTAGCTGCGCACGGGGTTCCACAGCGGACCGATGTCGGGGGTGCGCGGGTCGACCACCACGAAGTCGGCGAACTTGCCGACCTCGAGGCTGCCGACGCGGTCGTCGACGCCCATGATCTCGGCGCCGCCCAGGGTGTGCAGGCGCAGGACCCGCTCGGGCATCATCGACAGCGGGTCGTGGGTGCGTGCGCGCTGCATGAACATGCCCATGCGCATGTTCTGCCACGGGTCGGCGACGTCGGTGCACGCCTGGTCGTCCAGGCCCATGCCGACCTTCATGCCGAGGTCGAGCATCTCGGGCACATGCGCGATGCCGGACGCGAGACGCCCGTTCGACGCGGGCTGCCACGACATGCTCGCGCCGCCGGCAGCGGCATCCGCGATGATCTCGGGCGTCGTCTGGATGAAGTGCCCGAACATCATGCCCGGCCGCAGGGCTCCGGCGTTCTTGTACAGCTGGAACTTCGTCTGCTGGTGCTCGATCGCCTCGTACGTCTCGAGGAAGTGCGCCTGGTTGGTAACGCCGAAGCGGTCCATGACCGCGACCTCGATCTCAGCGGCATCCGGCCGAGTCGACCACTGCACCTGCCCCATGATCGACGCGCCGAGCGCGATGTCGGGGTCCATGGCCAGGACGTGATCGAGGGATGCCTCGAACCGGGCGAAGATCTCTTCGTCGGTGCCGACGGTGGCGTCGAGCGCGATGGAGTCGACGAAGCGGAGCCCGGCGTCATGGCATCCGTCGGCCTGTCGGGTGTGCCAGGCGTGATCGCGAAGCTGTCCGCCGCCGTCGGCGCGCTTGCCGTCGACCATGGGCTCCCAGGGCAGGAGCGGGTCGGTGAAGTTGTACGCCGTGGTCACGCCGTTGGCGAGGAAGTCGAGCGAACCGTGCAGGGTCGCCCAGTAGATCTGGTCGGGCGAGGCGTTGTTGAGCACGCTGAACATCGAGGTGCACCAGCCGTAGAGCGTCTGGTCGACGCCGAGACCGCGCGAGCCGCTCGTGAAGAGGTGGCTGTGGGAGGAGACGAATCCCGGGGCGACGAACTTGCCGTCGACGTCGAGGACCTCGTCCGCGGAGACATCCGGGGCAGGGTCACCGGCACCGATCGCGGAGATGCGTCCGTCTTCGACGAGCATGTAGCCGCGCTCGATGTATCCGGGGTCGTCGGTGCCCGCGGGGACGGTGATGAGGCGTGCGTTGGTGACCAGGAGCGACATGTTGATGACGGTAACAATCGCGTGTTTCCGCGGTGTTCCAAGCGTGCGGCGGAGCGTTTGCGTGACGGTTTCGTCGCGCCGCGTCCCAATATGTGCGGCTCAGCACCCCTGGGACTGCACAAAGTGGGACACGGTGCAGCCAACGCGGGTCGGCTCAGCGGCCGTGAGCACCGGTGGCTCTCCATGTCCCAAAATGTGCGGCTCGGCACCCCTGCGACTGCACAAAGTGGGACACGGTCCAGCCGACGCCGAACGCGCGCGGCGGCGCGTCGCCCTACGCGCGCCGCAGATCACGCGAAGGCGCGACGCACCGCGGGCGCGATCGCCTCGAGGACCTCGTCGCGCGCGGGCGTCGACGGGAACACCAGGAACAGGTGCGGCACACCCGCGCGCCGCACGAACTCGACGGGAACTCCGGATGCCGCCAACCGCCCGGCGTACTCCTCGGCCTCGTCGGACAGCGGGTCGACGCTCGCCGCGACGATCACCGCCGGCGCCGACCCGGAGAGCTCCGGCGCCCGCAGCGGTGCAGCCTCGACCGGCACGCCGCCGCCGGACGCGGACGTCGGCGCAGCCTCGACCGGCACGCCGCCGCCGGATACGGCTCCCGCCGGAACGGCGACCGGCGCGACAGGCCCGGGCGCAGAGCCCTCGGGCGCGGACGCCGCCGCCCCCGGCTCGCGCGCCCCGGGCCCCGGCACCGCCGGACCGACGGGCACCGCGCCCACGGCATCCTGCACGTACAGCCCCCAGTACCACTGCATGCCCTTCGCGGTCAGCGGCAGGTTCTCGGTGTGCGCGCGATAGCTCGGGCGGTCGGGATCGGGGGCGTCGAGCACGGGGCACAGCAGCACCTGAACGCGGATGCCGGGAGCCCGGCCCGCGCGGGCGCGCAACGCGAGGGCGGCGGCGAGGTTGCCGCCGGCGCTGTGGCCGGCCACGCCGAGGAAGGCGGGATCGACCAGTCCGCCGGCACCCTCGGCCGCGAAGCGGAGCGCGTGCTCGAGATCGTCGAGTGCCGCCGGGAACGGGTGCTCCGGGGCGAGGCGGTAGTCGACGCTGAGCACCTGCGCCCCGGTCGCCGCGGCGAGCGCGCGGCACAGGGCGTCGTTGTTGTCGAGGTCTCCGGCGACCCAGCCGCCCCCGTGCGCGAAGACGAGGGTCCCCCGGTGTCCGTCGCGCGGGCGATACAGGCGCAGCGCCAGGCCGTCGGCATCCGCGTCGAGCGACTCGATGACGTCGTCGTCGGGCAGGCGCACCCACGACGGGTTGTCGCGCAGCTCGGCGATGCGCGCGACATCGTCGCCATCGGCATCCGTGGCCCTCGAGGGAATCGTGCCGGCGCGTGCGGCGAGTCGTTCGAGGTGCGCGCGCACGTCGGGGTCGGTGATGGCGGGATGGACGGTCACGACTCTCCTGCGGCTCGGGCGTCGGCGCGCGCGAGCGACTGCGACAGTGCGAGTGTATAGGGAGACGAGAGAGCCTCGACGGCGCAGCCGCGAAGCGTTACGGCCAGGAAACACCCTCGTTTCTCGCGGGCCCGACGATGACGGCATGACTTCTCTGGAACAGCGCGCGGCGGCGATCCTCGCGAGCCAGCGTTTCGTCGTGATCGGCACGGCCGACACCGACGGCCCCTGGACTGCGGCGGCGCAGTACCGCCTCGTTCCGCGGGGGCTGTACGTCGAGTCGGACCGCGGGTCGCGCCACGCACGGGCGATCGCGGCCTCTGGGGTGGCATCCGGGGTCGTGTACGACTCCTCCGCTGCGTTGACCGACGCCGACGGGGTGCAGTTCTCCTTCCGGGCGGCGGAAGTGGATGCCGAGGCGGCGGCGGTGCGGGGCGTCCTCGGGGCCCGGCTTCCCCGCGACGCCACTGCACGCGGAGAGCTCGAGGCGGAGGTGACCGCCGTGCTCGCCGTCCCGACCAAGCGGCTGTACACCCTGGACGTCGAACGCGCCTATGTGTTCGACCGCGACGCGTGGCGCACACGCGGCACGGACGCGCGGATTGAGGTCGACGCAGCTGAGATGTGGGCGGCGCTCGCTTGGGGGTGCCCGGGAACGAGCAGTCCCGGGGGCGTCGGTGCCGCGACCCCGGGACTGTCGTCCGCGCTCGTTGTGACCGGGCCTAAGCCCGGCGCCGACGCGCGTAGGCATCGAGAGCGACGGCCCCCACCACGATGGCTCCGGTGATGACCGACTCGACGTTCACGTCGAAACCGCTCGACTGAGAGACGTTGCGGATGATCGCGATGATGAGCAGGCCGACCGCGGTCCGCCACATCGCCCCCTCCCCGCCGAACAGCGAGGTTCCGCCGATGACGACGACGGCGATGACGTCGAGCACGATCGTCGATCCGACGTCGGCCTGCCCGACCGAGAGCCGCGACGCGATGATGCAGCCGCCGATCGCCGCGCACACACCGACGAGGGTGTACGTGCTCGCACTGAGCGCTTCGACGCGGAGTCCGGCGAGACGAGCGGCCTCGGGGTTCCCCCCGATCGCGAAGATCGAACGCCCGTAGGCGGTGCGCGAGAGCACGAAGCCCGCCACCACGAAGACGATCAGCATCAGCCACACCGACACAGGGACCGCGGCGATCATGCCGAGACCGAGCCAGTCGAAGCCGGGCTCATTGTTCAGGATGGGCGAGGAGTTGGAGAAGAGGAACGCCGCCCCTCCGAACACCGACCCGGTTCCGAGCGTCGCGACGAACGGGTTCACCTTCAGCAGCGTGATGATGGCGCCGTTGAGGGCACCGGCTGCCGCGCCGACCAGCAGCGTGAGCACGAACGCGAGAGGGATGGGCATCATCAGCGATAGCTGCGCGTAGACGACCGCGCAGCCGGCGTAGGTCGCACCCACCGACAGATCGAGCCCGCGGGCGATCATGACGTAGGTCATCCCGACCGCGATGATGCCCAGCTGCGCGTTCTGCGACAGCAGGTTCTGCAGGTTCCCCCACGCGAGGAAGCCAGGGTAGGTCACCTGGGCCCAGATGACCAGGAGAACCAGCAGCCACACCATGCCGAACCGGAACATGGTCTCTTTCAGACGCACGGCGAACGTCTTCGGCGGGGCGAGGGCGTCGCCGAGGGGCGTCTTCTTTTCGCCGGAGCGCGGTGTCGAGGGCGACGCGGGGACCCGCGAGCGCTGGTCAGTGTTGGGCATCTGTTGTCTCCACGTGGAAAGCCGAATAGAGGATCCGCGCGACGTGGTCCTGATCGGAACCGGACGCGCGGTCGATGTCGAACTCGTCGACGATGTGACCGGAGGACATCACGAGCACGCGCTCAGCGGTCTCGACGACCTCCTCCAGTTCCGAGCTGACGATGAGGACGCCGGCACCCGTCGCCGCGCGCCGTCGCAGCGTCTCGAGGATGTCGGCCTTCGCCCCGATGTCGATCCCTCGGGTCGGCTCGTCGGCGAGCAGGAACCGCGGCGGGCGGTGACCCCATCGGGCGAGCAGGAGCTTCTGCTGGTTGCCCCCCGAGAGGTTGCGGGCCGGCTCACCCAGTCGCGCGGGATTGAACCCGTACGCCTCGGCAACCTTCGCAGCCGCTCCCCGGATGAGCCGCGGGCTCACGATGCCCCGCCGCGACACCGCGGAGTAGTCGGAGATCACGACGTTCTCGGCCGCCGAGAGCATGAGCACGAGACCCTGGGTCTTGCGGTCCTCGGGAAGGAGTGCGATCCCCAGGTCGAGCGCGCGACGCACCGACCTCGGCCACGCGACCTCGGTACCGTCCACCCACAGGCGTCCCGTGGCACGCCGATCCAGCCCTGCCAGCGCGTGCAGGACCGAGGAGCGGCCGGATCCGACGAGTCCGCCGAGCCCGAGGATCTCGCCGGAGCGCAGTTCGAAGTCGATGCCCTCCGTCGAACCGCTCACCTTGAGCCCCTCGACGCGGATGCCTTCGTCCGTGCGCACTCGGCGCGCGGTCGCGGGGGCGACCGACCCGACCGCGGATGCCGTGGCACCCGTGACCGCCTGGTCGCGACCGAGCATCTCGTTCACCAGCGTCTGCTTGGTCCACTCCCCGACCGCTCGACTCGCCGTCAGGCGTCCGTCGCGGAAGACGGTCACGTGATCGGCGACGCTCAGCACCTCGTCGAGCGCATGCGAGACGAACACCATGGTCACCCCGCGCGAGCGCAGGTCGCGCATGAGCGCGAACAGCGATTCCCGTTCGGACGCTCCGAGAGGGGCGGTCGGCTCATCGAAGAAGATGATCCTCGCCTCGGAGTCGAGGGCCCGCATGATCTCGAGGATCTGCTGCTGCGCGACCGACAGGTCACGGGCCACGGCGTTCGCCGGGACAGACACCCCGAACTGCTCGGACAGGCTGTCGTACCGCTGACGCATCGCTCGTTCGTCGAGCACGCCGGCTCGAGAGCGAGGCCGCGACACGAAGACGTTCGCGACCGCCGTGAGCGGATCGATGATCGTCAGCTCCTGGTAGATCGCGGCGATCCCCGCTCGTTGCGCGGCCCGGGGGCTGCCGAGGGAGACGGGCTCACCGAACACCTCGAAGGAGCCTTCCGACTGCGGGATGCGCCCGGCGAGGATTCCCAGCAGGGTCGACTTGCCGGCGCCGTTCTCTCCGACGAGCGCGTGGATGGTTCCGGCCTTAATGTCGAGATCGATGGAGGATAGCGCCTGCGTCGCGCCGAACCGCTTTCCCAGTCCCCGCGTCGAGATCGCCGGGACGCGTCCCGTGGCATCCTTGTCGGGGGAGGACACCGTGGTCACGACTCCGGGGTGAAGGAGGAGGCCGTGTCCTTCGTGATGACGAAGAAGCCGGTTCCTTCTTCCGCATCCGCGGGCAGAGGCGCGCCGCTGTTCTTGAGGAAGCGCACGGGGGCCTTGCCGTCGAACGCGTCGACGACCTGCTGGAGAGCCGACGAGATCGTCGTGCGGGGGTACTCCGGGGCCGAGGCCTCGATGGTGCCGGCCTCGAGCTGCTCGATCGAGTACTTCGACGAACCCTTGTCGTAGATCTTGATGTCGCCGGTGCGGCCCGCGGCCTGAACCGCCTGAACGGCGCCCTGAGTGAGGGTGACGTATGCCGAGAAGATGATCGAGGCGTCGGGGTGGGCCTGGAGCATGTCCGTGGCCTTCTCGTTGCCCTGCGGGATCGAGTAGTCGGTGTTGGCCTGCGCCACGATCTCGAACTCGGGGTGCTCTGCCGTGACCTTCTCGATCGCGGCGTCGAGGTTGATCGTGATGCCGATGTTGTCGGGTCCCTTCAGCACCACCACCTTCTGCGGTCCGGGGTTCTTCGCGATCACGTACTCGAGGTAGTCCGTCCAGTAGTCGACGGTGTCGAGGCCGCCCACGTACGACAGCGTGCCGGGAGCCCACAGCTCCTCACCCTCGTTCACCGTCCGACCGCAGAGGGCGGTCGTCATGGCGACGACGACGATGTTCTTGGCCGGCGCCTGCTCGGTCGCCACCTTGCAGTTGAGGTTGGAGTCCAGCGACGGCAGCAGGATGGCGTTGTACTTCCCCGACTCGATGATGGTCTGCAGCGAGTTGAACTGCGTGGTGGGGTCGAATTTGCCGTCGAAGATCGTGACCTCGGCGCCGGGGATCTTCGCGATGTCGGACTTGACCTGCTCGATCTGCGCCTGCAGATAGCTGTTGTTGGTACCGGGCAAGGCGACGGCGACGCGCAGCGGCGTCGCGGCCGACACCGGGGTGTCCGTTCCGACATCGATCTGAACGGTCTCACCGGCCGGTGTGGTGGAGGTGCCGGAGCTGCACGCGCTCACCGAGAGGGCGAGGACGGTGAGAGCGGCGGCGAGGACGGAGACGCGGCCCCGACGGGCGCGGCGGAGGGTGACGGACATGGTGTGCCCTTTCTTCATTGAAGGAGACATCGATCGAGGTGGGGCGCGATCTGGGAGCATCGCGATCTCGATCTCTCGGGAGTTCCGTTGTATTATCGTATGACAATAGTCCAATTGTCCATCACGGATTCATCGACCTTGTCGCGGACCGTCGCACCGTGCGGCGCGCCTCGCGGTCGATCACCTGAGCAGCTCGTCAACGGCGATCGGAGCCCCATGCCTCAGACAACATCTCCCCGCACCTTCCTCGTGTCCGGAGGTGCCAGCGGTATCGGGGAAGCCACCGTCCGCCAACTCGTGGCGCGCGGCGATCGCGTCGCGATCGTCGACCGCGATGCCGTCCGCCTCGCCACCGTCGCGGAAGAGCTCGGCGTACAGGTCCTGGCCCTCGAGGCCGATGTGAGCAGCGAGCAGGAGGTGGAGAAGACGACGGCCCACGCCGTGCGTCACTTCGGCTGCCTCGACGGGGCGTTCCTCAACGCGGCCGTTCCCGGCCCCTTCCAGTCGCTCATGCAGACCTCGGCCGCGGACTTCGACCGGGTGATCGCCATCGACCTCCGCGGGGTGTTCCTCGGACTCCGCGAGACGATGCGACACCTCACCGGCGCCTCGCGCGCGGGCTCCATCGTGGTGACCTCCTCCCTCGCGGGCCTCACCGCCGGGCGGGGCTTGGCCGCGTACACCGCCGCCAAGCACGGGGTGATCGGCCTGGTGCGCAACGCCGCGGTCGAGGGCGCCGCCCACGGCATCCGCGTCAACTGCATCGCCCCGGGACTGACCGACACCCCCCTCCAGGCCCCCCTGCGCGAATTCCACGGCGCGCAGGCCGACGCCCTCCAGGCCCAGGTGCCGCTGGGCCGCATGGGCGACCCGCGCGAAGCGGCCGAGCTCGCCTGCTTCCTCCTCTCCGACGCCGCCGGGTACCTGACCGGTGCCGTCATCCCGATCGACGGCGGGGCCCTCGCCGACTCCCCGTTGCGCACGTCCAAGAACTGACGCCGGCGAGTCGACGCACGCGACACCCTCTCCTCTTCCACCCACACCCACGAAGGACCAGACGATGACGTCCACCACCTCACCCCACACCTCGTCGACCGGAGCATCCGCACGCAGCGGTATGTCGACCCCCCAACTCGCGCGCCTGCGCACGGCCATCGAGCACGACATCGAGAAGGGGCTCTACCACGGAGCGACCCTGATGGTCGGGCGGCACGGAGACGTCGTCATGGAGGCGGCGATCGGGACGACGGATGCCAGCGGCACACGCCCCCTCGCGATCGACGACGTGTTCCGGGTGCTGTCGGTCACGAAGGCTCTCACCAATACCGCGGTGTACCGCGCGATCGACGCGGGCCTGCTGGCGCTGAACACCCGCGTGGTGGACATCATCCCGGAGTACCTCGGAACCGACCGTTTCCTCGCCCGCGGGAAAGACCGCGTGCAGGTCTCGCACCTGCTGAGCCACCGGTCGGGGATGAACGGCACGCCCGAACCCCTGCCCTACTCGCACCTCGGCGACCTGTCCGCGGTCATCGCCCGCATCTGCGAGATGCCCCTCGCCGGGGAGCCCGGAACCACCGTCGACTACTCGCCGACCCTCAACCACGCCCTCCTCGGCGAGATGGCGCGACGCGTCCACGGTGACGAGACCTTCTCGGCGATGATGGACCGCGAGGTGCTCGCGCCCATCGGGATGACGGACACCGCGTTCGGACTCCCCACCCGCCTGGCCGACCGGGTCGTCCCCATCACCGCGATGTTCGGGAACGAGGGCTGGCTGACGGCCCACGACCTGGAAGTCCTCAACGACGTGATCGACGGCGATGCCGAGATGCCCTGGGTGGGCTCGGTGACGACGGCGCGCGACATCTTCCGCCTCGCCGAGGTGTACCGGCGCCGAGGGCGGACCGAGGACGGCGAGCAGTTGGTGTCGCCCGCGATCATCGACGTCGCGACGCGCGTGCAGACCGGGGACGACCCCAACAACCTCTACCTGGGGCTGGCGGCAAAGCGCGGCTGGCCCTGGGCTCCGGCCAACCTCGGGTACGGGTTCCAGCTGTCCGGCCTGGGTGCCGCACCCTCGATGCTCGGGAGCCTCACCTCGCCCCGCACTTTCGGCAATCACGGCGCCGGTTCCACCGTGTTCTGGGTCGACCCCGAACGGGACGTGACCTTCGTGCTGCTCACGGTGGGATCGATGGAAGAGAGCGACAACTACCTGCGCTGCCAGCGGCTGTCCGACCTCGCGATCTGCGCGGCCCTCTGAGATGGCCCCGACCTCTGCCTCGCCCGGCTTCCCGCCCTCGGTCGCGATCGTGACCGGGGCGGCGTCGGGGATCGGCGCCGCCGTCGCCCGCCGTCTCGCCGCCTCGGGCACGCGGGTGTGCCTGGCCGACGTGTCGGCCGACGCCCTCGACGCCGTCGCCCGCGACATCGGGCCGACAGCCACCGCGTGCGTGACCGACGTCACCGACGAGGACAGTTGCCGGTCTGCCGTTCGCGCGACGCGCAAGGCTTTCGGTCATCCGGCCGACATCCTCGTCAACGCCGCCGGGGTGAGCCTGAACCGGGCGACGACCGAGATGACCCTCGCCGAGTGGAATCGCGTGTTCGCCGTCAACGTCACGGGCCCCTTCCTGCTCACCCGGCATGCCCTCCCGGGGATGATCGAACGAGGTCGCGGCTCGATCGTGAACGTGGCCTCGCTGGCAGCGCACCGTTCACTCCCCGAGACGGCCGCCTACAGCGCGTCCAAGGCGGCACTGATCGCGTTCACCCGCCAGATGGCGGCCGACTATGGGCGTCACGGGATCCGCGCGAACAGTGTCAGCCCCGGTGCCACTGCGACACCGATGCTCCTGTCGGAGGCGCGGGCGGCCGCCGAGGCCGCCGGCATCGAGTTGGAGACGTTCCTCGAGAAGGCATCCGCTGAGCTGCCCCTGCGACGCATCGGCCGCGGCGAGGATGTCGCGGAAGTCTGCGCCTTCCTGGCCGGCGACGCCTCCACGTCGGTCACCGGCGTCGACATCCTCGTCGACTCGGGAACGGCGGGCCTTGACGCCTTCGCTCTCGCGATGACCCGCCTCGCGTCCCCCTGACGCACGACCCGCACAGACCGATGGTGACTCGCGCGGGCGTCGGCCGCGCGAGTCACCATCGTCGTTCGCTCCCCTGCCGGAGGGCTCAGGCCGTCTCCCCTGAGGGTGTCGCCGACGGCCACGGGTCACCGGCGCGCAGCGGCTTGTCGGCGAATTGCCCCTCGTGCGCGAGCACGGGGCGCCGATCCGGCGCGAGCTCGGGATGCCGCTCCTCCAGACGCTCCCGCCGGACAGCCGCATCCCGCCATCCGCGGACGACGTCCTTGTCGCCTCCCCGCGTGGCCTCCCAGCTGCGCGGCATCAGGCTGCGCGAGGGACCCGACGTCGCGGCCCCGCCGATGCGGACCGCTGTCACCAGCTTGACCAGCGCGTCGGCGTCACACGACGGGCAGTGCGGCGTGGGCGAGCTCATCGACGGCACGCTGAGCTCGAATCTCTCGCCGCAGTCGGCGCACCGATAGTCGTAGCGCAGCACGTCAGTAGTAGAAGCCGTTCGGTGCCGTCCGCAGGGAGGGCAACTGATGGTCGTCGTGTCCGAAGATGAGCTCCGCCCCGGTCCGGTCGGCGATCGAGCGGATCTTCTCGACCGACTCGAGCCACTTGACGTTGTCCCACACGATGGCCGACCCCACCGCCGGCGGACCGTAGCTCTCCGAGAGGTAGAGCGCGTCCGACGTGAAGATCTTCGTGCCGTCGTTCGGCAGATCGATCTGCAACGACATCGTTCCCCAGGTGTGTCCCGGGGTGTTGATCAGGTGCACCCCCGGCACCAGCTCCTCGTCGCCCGGCGTTCCGTGGATGGGGAGCCCTTCGAACTCGCTCATGAGGTGAGCGCCGTTGACGATTCCGCTCAGCGTCTTGACGCCCGCGATCTCGTCGTTGTTCGCGATGATGCGCGTCTTGCCGTTGTCGAACATGCGCGCGTTCCCGACGTGGTCGTAGTGCAGGTGCGAGAGCACGAGCACGTCGATGTCGTCGGGGGTCAGTTCGAGCGACGCCAGGCCGGAGTCCAACCAGCCCTCCGGCGCGTCGACGTCTTCGGCGACGGGGAAGTAGTCCTGGAAGCCGGCGGGCTCCCACTGGGTCTCCCAGTTGCGCGGGACGCCCGTGTCCCAGAGGATGCGCCCCTCGGGGTGCTCGATGAGGACGGCGTGGGTGGGCATGTTCGCCCACACGCGGGGCTCATATCGGTGATTCTTGTCCATCAGGGTGGTCCCGGCCTTCAGCAGCAACCACGCCAGCTCGCCCTGCAGCGTGCCAGTCCGGAGGATGTGGACCTTCATCTCGTCAGTCACAACGGTGTGCCTTCCTTGAGCGAATACGATCGAGAAAATTGTATGACAAACTGTCGAAAATTCAATCGGACGATCCGCCTCACCTCCCTCGGCTATCGCGCAAGAGCGACGAGGGATTCCTCAGCTCTCCGCCGCGCCTCCGGGCGCCAGGTCGTAATGCGCGAGAGCCAGGGCTGCCGCCCGATCGACGTGGGCGGACAGCAGGGAGGCGATCAGGTCACCGTCACGGGCGCGCGCTGCCTCGACGATCTCTTCGAGCTCCTTCGTCGTCTCCGACAGGCGGCCCGGCTGCGAGAGCGAGACGCGACGGAGCATCGTCACACGGTTATTCAGCTGCTTCAGCAGCTGCGCGATGGTCGCGTTTCCGCCGCCTTCGAGCAGGGCCGCGTAGAACTCGTTCTTCGCGACGAGCTGGCGATGGGCATCGCCCTGGACATCGGGATCGCGGAGCGCGGCGACGGCGGCGGACAACGCCTCGACGTGCGCGTCGGCGGCGTTCTCGACGAAGTCCCGGCCCGCGCGGCTCTCCAGGAGAGCTCGGACGGCGTAGATCTCGCGCGCTTCGTGCTCGGTGATCACCGCCACCGACGGACCGCGGTGCAGCACGTTGACGATGAGCCCCTCGGCCTGCAACTGCTGCAACGCCTCACGCAGCAGGGAACGGCTCACCCCGAACAACTCGGTCAGGTCGCGTTCGACGAGCTTCTGACCGGGATGCAGATCCCCGTCCAGGATGAGGTCGCGGAGGCGGTTGACGAGCAGCAAGCGCAGCGACGTCTCTTCGCGAGCGAGTCTCAGATCAACGCTTTTGGGCACGATCGATCAGTCCTCTCATTTCGTCGAGTCTACGGGCAGAGCTCGGAGAAGGAAAGCGATACGACCGATTGACGGACAATCGGTCAGTCAATACGATGGGTCCGTCGATCACCACTATCAAGGGAGATAGCCTGTGCACGCGCGAGCGGATACACCCACCAACGGTCGCCTGGCGTACATGACCGAGCCCCGAGCGCTCGCGTACGCCGACTACCCCCTCCCGGAACCGGGGCCCGACGGCATCCTCGTCGAAGTCCTCCGCGCCAACGTCTGCGGCTCCGAACTGCACATCTGGAACGGCAAGCACCCCGTCAAGAAGCGCGGCGGCCTGGGTCATGAGATGGTGCTGCGCGTCGTCGCCTTCGGCGACCGGCGCACCACCGACAACCGTGGCGTGCCGCTGGCGGTCGGAGACCGGATCGTGTGCACGTACTTCCAGACCTGCCAGCGGTGCCCCCAGTGTCTCGGCGGCCAATACAACCTCTGCGACAACGCGTACCAGTTCTTCGGGCGTCAGCCCGAGGAGGCACCCCACTTCCACGCCGCCTTCGCCACGCACTACTACGTCCACCCATTGCAGAACGTCTACAAGGTGCCGGACGAGATCCCGGATGCCGTCGCCGCCGGCGCGAACTGCGCCCTGAGCCAAGTGTTCTACGGGATCGATCAGATCCAAGTCCAGCAGGACGAGACCGTGCTCATCCAGGGAGCCGGCGGCCTGGGGCTCTACGCGATCGCCGTCGCGAAAGAGCGCGGCGCCCGCGTCATCGTGGTGGACGCCGTGCCCGCGCGCCTCGCGCAGGCCCGCGCGTTCGGTGCGGACCACGTCATCGACATCAACGACCTGCCCTCGCTCGAAGATCGCGAACGCGCCGTGGCCAAGCTCACCGGCGGGCGCGGGGCCGACGTCGGCATCGAGGTCGCGGGGGTGCCGGCGGCATTCGCCGAGGGGCTTCGCCTCGTTCGTCGCGGCGGGCGCTACCTCGTGATGGGCAACCTCTCCCCCGGAGCCACCGTCCCCTTCGACCCCGGGTACGTGACCCGCAAGTCGCTCACCATCCGGCACGTCGATCGATACGAGGCGCGTTACCTCTGGAAGGCCCTGACCTTCCTCGTCGAGCACGGTTCGAAGTACCCCCTCGACGACCTCGTCGACGCGGAGTTCTCGTTCGATGAGATCGAACTCGCGCTCGAGAAGTCTCTGAACCGCGAGGTCACTCGCGCCGTCATCACGATCGCCGGCTGAGGCGGGAAACGACAATGAACACCGAAACCGCCGCCGCCGCCGTCCTCGATCACTGGATCGACGGCGCCTCCGCCTCACCCGCATCCGGCACGTACAGCTCCGGAACGAACCCCGCGACCGGCGGCCCGACCGTGCGCATCGCCGGCGGTGACCCCACCGACGTCGATGCCGCCGCCGCGGCCGCCACCCGGGCCTTCCCCGGTTGGCGTCGCTTCTCGGCACCCGAGCGCGGCCGCATCCTCCGCCGCATCGCGGACGCGATCCGCGAGCATGCGGAGACGTTCGCCGACCTCGAGATCGAGGACACCGGCAAACCCCGTCGTACCGCCCTCGCGGAGGTGGAGAACTCGGCGGCCTACTTCGAGTTCTACGCGGGGCTGGTGAACCTCCCCGTCGGCGACGTCCTCGACGTCGAGCCGGGACAGCACATCTACACGCGCCGCGAACCGTACGGGGTGATCGGCATCATCACCCCGTGGAACGTTCCGCTGAACCAGGCCGCGCGCGCCGTCGCTCCCGCTCTGGTCACCGGAAACGTCGTCATCCTGAAGCCGGCCGAGACCTCCTCCCAGACCACGATGCTCCTCGCTCGGCTGTCGGCCGAGGCCGGTCTTCCGCCGGGCGTTCTGAACGTCGTCCTCGGATCGGGTTCGGTCGTCGGGACGGCCATCGTGAGCCATCCGGCGGTGCGCAAGGTGGCGTTCACCGGCTCGGTGCAGACGGGGCGCACGATCGGCCGGATCGCCGCCGAACGCATCATCCCCCTCACCCTCGAGCTCGGCGGGAAATCGGCCAACGTCGTCTTCGCCGACGCCGACCTCGACGTGGCGGCGCGGGAGGCGGTTCGCGCCTTCTCGGCCAACGCCGGCCAGGTGTGCTCCGCGGGGACGCGCCTGCTCGTCGAGAGGCCGGTGCACGATGCGTTCGTCGCGCGAGTGGCGGCTCTCGCGGGCGAACTCCGCGAGGGAGAGGACATCGGCCCCCTCATCACCCGGACGCAGTTCGCCCAGGTGCAGGAGTACTTCCAGATCGCCCACGAGGAGGGGGCGACGGCGGTGATCGGTGGCAGCGTGACCGACGACCCCGCGCTGGCGGGTGGGTTCTACGTCAAGCCGACCATCTACAGCGACGTCGACAACAGCTCGCGCATCGCGCAGGAGGAGATCTTCGGCCCGGTCCTGGTGACCATCCCATTCGACGACGAGGCCGACGCCATCCGCCTCGCCAACGACTCAGAGTTCGGTCTCATCGCCGGTGTGTTCACCCGAGACATCGGACGCGCGTTCCGCGTGGCGGACAGCATCGAAGCGGGGCAGGTGTTCATCAACACCTGGTCCACGGGCGCCGTCCAGACCCCGTTCGGCGGACACAAGAACAGCGGTTATGGGCGAGAGAAGGGCATCGAGGCGATGCTGCACTACTCGCACCTCAAGACCGTCGTGGCGGTGTACTGATGACGCAGATCACCTTCATCGGCCTCGGGACGATGGGCGCGCCGATGGTCGCCCGCCTGGTGTCGGCGGGACACAACGTCGCCGTCTCCGACGCCGCACCCGACGTCGCGGCCCGCGTCGCCGCCGAGACGGGGGCGCGCGTCGCCGCCGACTCCGACCTCGGCCGCAGCGAAGTGGTCGTTCTGATGCTGCCGAACAGCGACATCGTGGCATCCGTCCTCGGCACCGCCGACGACGCCGAGTCGATGGCATCCCGACTGGCCCCCGGTGCTCTCGTCGTCGACATGGGCTCGTCCCGGCCCGATGCCACACGCGGCCATGCCGACGACCTCGCCACTCGCGGGGTGACCCTGATCGACGCCCCGGTCTCGGGAGGGCCGCGCCGCGCCGCGACGGGTGAGCTGGCCATCATGGTCGGCGTTCCCGACGATGCCGCGTGGGACCGGGTGCGACCGCTGCTCGGGGCGCTGGGCTCGAGCATGACCCGGACGGGACCGGTCGGCTCGGCTCACGCGGTGAAGGCGTTGAACAATCTGCTGTCGGTCATCGGCATCGTCGGTGCCATCGAGGTGCTCAGCGTCGGAACCAAGTTCGGCCTCGACCCCCGGGTGATGCTCGACGTCATCAATCACTCGACCGGACGCAATCACGCCACCGAGGTGAAGATCGGACCCCAGGTGCTCGACCGCGAGTGGAACGTCGGCTTCTCGCTCGGTCTGACGGTGAAAGACGTCACCACCGCCCAACGGCTGGCGGAGAGCGTCGGGGTCGCCATCCCCGTATCCGACAGCGCCGTCGAGGTCGCGCGCGCCGCCCTGGCGTCGTTCGACGGAGCGGCCGCCGACCAATCCCAGATCGCGCAATATCTCGAATCCGTCAACGGCGTCGCGCTCGGCACCACCGACAAGAAGGACCTCTTATGAACAAGCATCTTTTCGACCAGGGATTGGCGGTCCGCCGCGCGGTCCTCGGCGACGAGTACGTCGACGCGGCCCTCTCCAAGGCAGACGACTTCACCCAGGACATGCAAGAACTCGTGACGCAGTACTGCTGGGGAGACGTGTGGACCCGGCCCGGACTGCCCCGGACCGACCGCAGCCTCATCAACCTCGCGATGCTCACGGCGTTGAATCGCTCGCACGAACTCGCCACCCACGTGCGCGGGGCGATCAACAACGGCGTCTCTCGCGACGAGATTAAAGAGGTCTTCCTGCAGACCGCGATCTACTGCGGCGTTCCCGCCGCACTGGAGAGCTTCCGCGTCGCGAAGGACGTCTTCGCCCAGATGGACCGAGAAACGACCGGCTGAGCGGACCGCGCCTTCCCCGGAGACGCCGCGCACCTTGGCGCGCTCCGGGGAAGGCGGACACCGCGTACCGACGCGCGCGGGCCGAAGGATGCCGTCGAGACAGCGCGGTCAGGCGGACCCGCGTGCGCGGACCCGGGGGCGTCGAGGTCGCGGCGGTGCCGGTGTGGGCACGCGGGCCGGAGGCGCGCCGGCCCGGGCCGGTCACGGACGGCCGTTCACCCTATCGCGTTGGCGAAGACGATCTGCGCATACTGCGGTACGACGAACGTCGTCAGCGCGAACACCACCGCGGCCCCCGCGAAGATGCGCGGCAGCACACGCCGCGACCGCACTGCCTGGTGGACGGCCACGGCGGACAGTGCCGTCAGCCCGACCGGCACGAGATAGAAGAGCACCACCCGGCCCGGGATCCACACGAGCAAGAAGATCAGGCCGAGCAGGACGTTGTACCCCGCGACGACCAACACGATCACCACGACAGACAGGACGATGGCGAGGACCGCGGCGGCCCGCCCGTCGACGTCGGCGGCGTTCGACGGGGGCGCGGACATGAGGCCCACGCGACCCACCCGGCGTCGCGCGAGCGAGACCCGCCGCTCGTTACGCCGCCGAAACAGCGCCGTCGCGAGCGCGGTCGGGTCGCCGCGTACGGTGACGCCGAGGGCACGGCGGCCCTCACGAGAGGAGCCCCATGTCTCAGCGAGTCATCGTCACCGGCGGGTCAGGCGGCATCGGCGCCGCCATCGTCGAACGCTTCCTCGACGACGGCGCCCGTGTCGCGGTCCTCGACCGTCGCGCCCCCGCCGAGGAGTCGGCATCCGTCTTCGTCACCGTCGACCTGCGCGACCCGATCGATACGCGGCGCGCGGTCGCCGAGGCGATCGAGGTGCTCGGCGGCGTCGACGTCCTCGTGAACTGCGCCGGGATCTTCCAGCACGTCTCGCTCCTCGACATCACGGTCGACGACTGGGATCGCGTGCTCGACATCAACGCCCGCGCGACCCTCGTCACCATGCAAGCCGTGGCCCCGGCGATGCTCGACGCCCGCCGCGGCGCGATCGTCAACATCGCGAGCATGGCCGCGAAGCAGGGCGGCGGGGGCGAGGGTCACTACGCCGCCTCGAAAGCCGCGGTCGTCGCGCTGACGCGCGCCGGCGCGCAGGAATGGGGATGCCACGGCGTCACGGTCAACGCGGTGTGCCCCGGGTACGTGCTCACCGAGATGGGCGCCGACACCCGCTCGGAGGCCGACATCGCCGCGTGGAGCGCGAAGTCGCCGCTGGGCCGGCTCGGAATCCCCGAGGACGTGGCCGGGGTCACGCACTTCCTCGCCTCACCGGCCGGGAGCTACCTCACCGGCCAGGCGATCAACGTCACCGGCGGGATGGTCATGCACTGAGGACCCGGCGCGGACACGGGCAGCGCGCGCGGACACGGGGTGCCGGCGCGGGTGCGAGCGAAACTCCTGAGATTTCGAGTCCGTCGACCCCTCCTGCACCACCGTCAGCCGCGGCCGCGCGATCTCTCAGGACTTTCGCGCGAGCCGGTCGCGTGTGACCGCGCGTGACGGCGGCCGAGGCGCGTCGGAGGGCGGTGGCTACGGTGGGGCTTTGGCATCCGTCCCGCCCTTTCGACCTGGAGAGCACATGTCCGAATACTTCGACCGCACCGCCGACAAGACCTACACGAAGGTCTACAAGACCGAGACGCCCGACATCCTCGCCGCGTTCGCCGCGTTCGATCAGGCCGTCTTCGCCCCCGAGGGGCGTGCGATCCCGCTGAAGTACCGCGAGCTCATCGCGCTGGCCGTGGGCATCACGACGCAGTGCGTGTACTGCATCGACGGGCACTCGCAGAACGCGGTGAAGGCCGGTGCGACCGAGGCCGAACTGGCAGAGGCGGCCTGGGTGGCCACCGCCATCCGCGCGGGCGGCGGCTACGCGCACGGCCGCCTCGCCTTCAAGCTCGGCGAGGACGCCCGTCCCCACGAGCACTGACGCGTGTCGCCCCTGGAGGCGGAGGCGCTGGAGTTCGTCCGCGCCCTGATCCGCATCGACAGCGTCAACACCGGCGAGGCCTCGACGATCGGCGACGGCGAGACGCGCGCCGCGTTCTTCGTCCAGGCGCAGCTCGAAGACGCGGGCTACGAGACGACCCTCGTCGAGCCCGTTCCGGGGCGGGCGAGCGTGATCGCGCGCCTGGCCGGGTCGGATCCGGATGCCGGTGCCCTCGTCGCCCACGCCCACCTCGACGTCGTACCGGTCGAGGCCGAGAACTGGACGTATCCGCCGTTCGGCGCCGAGATCCACGACGGCATCCTCTACGGTCGCGGAGCCGTGGACATGAAGGACTTCGCCGGCATGCTGCTCGCGATCGCCCGGGCCTTCCGGCGCGAGGGCATAATCCCGCGCCGCGACCTCATCTTCGCGTTCTTCGCCGACGAGGAGGCCGGGGGCGTGTGGGGTGCGCGCTGGATCGTCCGCCACCGCCCCGAGCTTTTCGCGGGGGCGACCGAGGCGATCAGCGAGGTCGGCGGGTTCTCGATCCCGCTCCCCGGCGACCGTCGCGCGTACCTCGTGGCGACCGCGGAGAAGGGCGTCACCTCGGCGACCCTGACGGCGCGCGGGCATGCGGCGCACGGCTCACGCCCCACCGCCGACAACGCCGTGGTGCGCCTCGCGCGCGCGGTCGTCGCGATCGGCGAGCATCGGTTCCCTGTGGTCCGCACGGCGACCCTCGACCGCTTCCTCGACGTCTACGCGCGAGCGGGTGGCGATGCCGACGACCTCGGGTTCACGGCATCCCTCATCGACGCGGGAATGCACCACACCGTCTCACCCACCGTGCTCGAGGCCGGGGGAAAGACGAACGTCATCCCCTCGACGGCATCCGCTCGCCTCGACATCCGCATGCTGCCGGGGCACGACGACACGCTCCGCGACGAGATCGAAGCCCTCGTCGGCCCCGACATCGAGGTCACGTGGGCCCGCGCGGTGCCCGCGATCGAAGCACCGGTCGACGCCCCGATCATCGGCGTGCTGCAGGATGCCATCACCGCCGAGGACCCTGACGGCACGGTCGTGCCGTATCTGCTGCCGGCCAGCACCGACAACAAGCACCTCGCCGAGCTGGGGATCCGCGGGTACGGCTTCGTGCCGCTGCGCGTGCCCGCCGACTTCGACGTGTTCGGGCAGTTCCACGCGGCGGACGAAGGGGTGCCGGTCGAGGCGCTGCTCTTCGGCGCACGGGTGACGGCGCGGGTACTGCGGGAGGCGTGAGGGCGGTCCGGTCGAGCTGACGGTCGGCGCGAAGGGGGCTGAGCCTGTCGAAGCCCCCGGACCCCGGTGCCACCGGTCCCTTCGACAAGCTCAGGGACCTCCGACGCGACACGCTCAACGACCTCGAGCGCCCGGCGCCAGGGGGCTGAGCCTGTCGAAGCCCCCGGACCCCGGTGCCACCGGTCCCTTCGACAAGCTCAGGGACCTCCGACGCGACACGCTCAACGACCTCCGACGCCCGGCACCAGGGGGCTGAGCCTATCGAAGCCCCCGGACCCCGGTGCCACCGGTCCCTTCGACAAGCTCAGGGACCTCTGACGGGACATGTGCAGCGACCTCGAGCGCGCGGTAGCGCGAGCGACCCCGTGACGCCAGCGTGTTACCCCGCGAGGCGGACCTTTGCGGAGCGTGGCAGACGGTTGCGACGTGTGAAACGGAGCCTCGCGAGCGACAGAACCCCGGCTTAGCGTCTCGGGCACCCACCGGCTTCACCGCCGATCCGCCGCTCGAGGAGCACGCCATGACCACCACCGCGCCGGCCCCCGCCGCCCGCCCCGTCGCCGCGCCACAGGCTGCCGAGAAAGTCGATCTCGCCCCTCGAGAAGAATGGATGCCATGACCCCCGCGACCCCATCGACGCTGACCATCCGCCCGGTCGAGTCACACGAGCTCGCCGAGGCCGGTCGCGTGACCGTCGAGGCCTACCGCCACAGCTACGACGGGCTCACCGAGAGTTACGTCGCCTCGCTCGCCGACGTCGCCGGCCGCCTGGCTCACGGCGAGGTGTGGGTGGCCGTGAACGCCTCGGGCGAGATCGTGGGCACGGTGTGGGTCCCGCGACCCGGGGAACGGCTGTCACCCCTCGCGCGCGACGGCGAACTCGACTTCCGCCAGCTGGCGGTGGCCCCCTCGGCGCGCGGTCGCGGGGTCGGCGAGGCACTCACCCGCCACGTCATCGATCTCGCGCGCGCTCGGGGAGCGCGGCGGGTCGTCATGAACAGCGGCCCCGAGATGATCGGCGCGCATGCGCTGTACCTCAAGCTCGGGTTCCGGCGCCTGACCGAGCGGGAGCACCCGGTCGAGGTGGAGCCGGGGCGGTTCCTCGACCTGCGGGCTTTCGGGTTCGAGCTCTGAGCGGCGACGAACGTCGCGGGGGAGCGGCGGTGACTCGGGTCCGGATGAAGGCGAAGACCGTCGACAGCTCAGCTGTCGTGGACGACCGCGGTCAGCTCCGTCAGCAGGTCGCGCGCGAGGAACCCGATGCCGACGCGTTCGGTGAGCCGGTCGCCCGCCCGCGCGTGCGTCCAGCCACCCCAGACCGCCGCGCGCTCCGGTTCCATGCCGAGGGCGGCGAACCCGGCGATCGCGCCCGCCAGCACGTCGCCGCTCCCGGCCGTCCCCAAGCCCGACCCTCCGGGTTCGGCCCGCCATGCCCGTCCGTCCGGGGTGGCCACGGTCGCGAAGCAGTGCACCACCGCCGAGAAGCGCTCGGCGATCTCGCGGACATCGGCGACCCGGTCGTCTCCCAGATCGCGCCCGAGCAGCAGCGCCGCTTCCTCTTCGTTCGCGTTGATAATGAGCTCGTCCGGCAGGATGCCGCGGTCCACATCGGGCAGGATGCCGAGCGCGAAGGCATCCAGCACGAGCCTGTCGATATCCGCGTCGGCGACGGCGAGGAGCGCCGCGCGAGTGGCATCCGGATCATCGAAACCGGGCCCGAGGAGGACCGCATCGGCGGACTCGACCGCGGAACGCAGGTGATCGTCGAGCGGCTGCGATCCGGCCGGGAGCGTGTAGACGCCGGCCTCCGGAATCGCCGGTCCGAGCGGCGGCGCGATGTCGACGGGGACGGCGAGACCGACGCGGCCCGCGCCCACGCGCAGCGTCGCCTCGGCCGACAGCAGGACACCGCCCGGTGACCGGGTCGAGCCGCCCACAACGACGACCTGGCCGCGCGACTTCTTCGACCCGCCGGGTTCGGGGAGGCCCCACTCGCGCAGCAGCGACAGCGTGACGTCTTCAGTGCTCGAGGCCATCGTCTTCTCCCGAGTGGACGGTGATGTCGGCGCCCTCGACAGCGAGGTGCTCGACCGACGAGAAGGTCGTGAGCTGCCACCCCTTCTCACCACGCAAGAGCCCACCGCGGACGAGCCCACCGCGGACGAGCTCGGTCACCGAGGCGTTGCGCACGGTGTTCTCGGCGGCGAAAGAGATCAGCTCGGTCTCGTCGAGAGGCAGCAGCACCGCGAGGATCAGCATCACGACGGCGTCGTGCACGACGACCATCACGGTGTCGGCGGGGCGTTCGAGGTTCTCGCCGAGGAACGACCGCAGCCGCAGAGCGACATCGGCCCACGACTCGCCCCCGGGTGGGCGGTGGTAGTACTTGCCGAGATGGCGCCGCCGCGCCGCCTCTTCGGGGTGGAACTCCCGCACCCCGCGTGACGTCAACAGATCCAGGATGCCGAGCTCCCGGTCGCGTAGCCGGTCGTCGACGCGCGTGCGGGTCGAGAGCGCCGTGTCGTCGACGGCGAGCGCGAGGGTCTGCCGCGCGCGGAGGTACGGCGAGACCCAGTACTCATCGATGCGACCCGCGGACTCCCACCACGCGCGCAGCGCCCGCGCCTGCTCCTCCCCCGTCGGCGAGAGGGCGACGTCGGCGTCGCGGACGTCGAGGTCGATCGTGGGCGAGCCTTCGCGCTCCGCTCTCGAGGCGGCGACGTTGCCCTCGCTCTCGCCGTGGCGGACCAGCAGGAGTCGGGTGACGGTCATGGCGTCACGCTAGGTCGACGAAGCCGTCCCGCGCAGGGGCGTTGACACGGCACGAGGTCTCCTCCGACGTTCCCAGGACGTCGAGCGCCGACACGAAGCACCGGTACAGCTCGCTGTCGCGCAGCAGGTCGGCGTGCGTTCCGTGCGCGCGAGGCGCGGGAGAACGGCAAGACGTGACCGGCGTCCTGCTCGTCTACCGCGCTCTCGAAGAACCAGGTCTCCCTCGTCCTCTCCGCCCCGACATTCGAGGGCGGACTGCAACAGCACGTGGGAGGAAAGTCCTGGGGCCCAGATCACACGAATGGCGAGATGTTCTGTTCCGCCCCCACACGGCGGAGGTCCTGCACGGTCTGTTCGGGCAGGATAAGTCCTCCTGCGTCCGCGACGGCCTCGGCGGAGCGATCTTCGAGCTCGCCGGGGTAGAACACCTCGGAATGGCCCTGCGCCAGCGGCACCGACTTCGCCTCGTCGACAAGCGCGGCGACACTGGCGCGGTAGTGCTCCACATCCGCGGCGGTCTCCACGTCGATGGCGATGAACATGTGTCCGGCACCGCTGCGCGCGTTCGGTTCGTACGGGCCGTGCACGCCGGTCCCGACGGCGCTGCCGGTCAGGGCGCCCGAGAGCACGTCCATCATGAAGGTGATCGCGTACCCCTTGTGCCCGGCCATGGGCAGGATCACCCCGTGCACCGCTTCAGCGGCATCCGTCGTGCGTGCGCCCTCGGGGGTGAGCGCCCAGGTGTCGGGAATGGGCTCGCCTTTCTGGCGCGCGAGGTAGATCTTGCCGCGCGCGACGGCGGTGTTCGCGATATCGACCGCCACGACCTTGTCGCCGTAGGGGGCGGCGATCGACCAGGGGTTCGTGCCGAGTCGCTTCTCGCGCCCGCCCCACGGGGCCATGGCGGGCGAGGCGTTCGTGGTGAGGATGGCGGCGCAGCCGTCGTGCGCGGCGCGGCGGGTGAAGTACATCGCCGTGCCGAAGTGGTTGGAGTTGCGCACGCCCACGAGCCCGACGCCGTGCTGCTTCGCGCGACGCACGGCTTCGATGCGGGCGCGTTCGGTGAGCACCTGACCCATGCCGTCGTGGCCATCGAGGATGAGCATCGGACCGGTGTCGACGACGGTCGTGGGTTCGGCGACCGGGCGCATGGCGCCGGTGCGGAGTCGCTCGAGGTACCACGGCAGCCGCAGGACGCCGTGCGACTGGTGACCCCACTCGTCGGCGGCGACGAGGGAGTCGGCCACGAGCTCCGCGTCGGCGCGGGGGACGTCGACGCTCTCGAAGACGTCGCGCGCGAACGCGCGCAGCGCCGTCGGGTCGACGCGCGTCGACCCGGATGCCGCGGCGGTGGAGGCCGTGGAATCAGGCGTCGCGGTGAGGGTATCGGGGTGCGCAGGCTGAGCAACCATGATCTGCCTTTCGGAAGCGGTGTACACCTACAGGTATACACTACGAGGCGATCATCATCTCCAAGGAGGAGCTATGCACGCCGTCTGGGTCGAACTGGAAGTGCTTCCGGGAAAGGTGGAGGAGTTCCGTCGCGCGATCGCGGCGAATGCGGAGGCGACCGTACGTGATGAGCCCGGGTGCTTCTCGTTCGATGTGATCGAACTCGACCCCGAGCGCCAGCGCTTCGCGTTCTACGAGATCTACCGCGATCGGGAGGCGTTCGTCGTCGAACACCGGAGCGCGGCGCACTACGGCGCGTGGAAAACGGCCGTCGCCGAGACGGTGGTGCCGGGCTCGCAGACCATCACCGAAGGCCGGCGCCTGTTCGCCGAGCGCGCTTAGGAGACCAGGATCTCTCCGGCTTCGCCCCCCAGGAGCTGCCGGAAGATCGCCTGGTCCACGTGATGCAGGTGCGTCGTCATCGCCGCGGCAGCTGCGTCGGGGTTGCCGTCGATGATGGCGGTGCACATGGCGATGTGCTCGTTCACCGACTCCTGCAGGCGGGACCGGTCGCCGTGCGCGATGTAGCGCAGCCGGGCGCTGTGCGGACGCAGATCCGCGATGGCGCGGGCGAGGTAGCTGTTGGGCGTGTGAAGGGCGACGATGCGGTCGAACTCCGCCGTCGCTCGACGGAACTGCTCCGCGAACGTCTCGTCGTAAGGGACCCCGCGCATCGTGTGGAAGGCGTCGAGGAGGGCGAGCAGATCGTCCCGCAAGGCGGGGTTCGTCTCGGCCTTCTGCGCCACCGCCCGCACGGCCTCGGGCTCGATGAGCCGACGGAAGTCGAAGAGCGCGCGTGCGCCGCGCAGCGAGATCCGAGACACGGTGGGGGCGCGCCGCGGCTCGAGATCCACGAGCCCCTCGGCCGCGAGGCGGCGGATGGCCTCGCGTACCGGCGTGCGCGAGGCGCCGGTGTGCGTCGAGAGCTCGATCTCCGACAGGGCCTGGCCCGGCGCGAACACGCCCGTCTCGATGTCGTGGCGAAGCTGCGCGTACACCCTGTCGGCTTTTCCCCGCCAGGCGCCCATTTCTTCGACCATACGACCAGCATAGTTGTCCAACAGGTATACCCACGTGTATAACTCTTAGGAGTGGCACCGCCGCCACCTCCCACACACTCGAAGGAGCGACGATGCTCGTAGTACTCGGCTTCGCGATGATCGCGGTGTTCATGACACTGGTCATGACCAAGCGCGCCACGCCCATAGCCACGCTGATCCTCGTGCCGATCATCTTCGGGCTGTTCACCGGCGCGGGTCTCGGCCTGAGCGACATGATCATCGAGTCGTTCCTCAAGCTGGCGCCGACCGCCGGGTTGCTGTTCTTCGCGATCATGTTCTTCGGCACGATGATCGACGTCGGGCTGTTCGACCCGTTGATCCGGCTCATCCTGCGCTTCGTCGGCAACCACCCCACGCGGCTGGTGGTGGGCACCGCGCTTCTGACGTCGATCGTGTCGCTCGACGGCGACGGATCGACGACATTCATCATCGTCACCTCGGCATTCCTGCCGATCTACCTGCGTCTCGGCATGAGCCCGGTGATCCTCACCGTGGTGGCCGCGATGTCGAACGGTGTGCTCAACACCGTGCCGTGGGGCGGCTCGACCGCACGGGCGGCCGCTGCGCTGAACGTGTCGCCCATCGACATCTTCGTGCCGATGATCCCCTCGATCGCGGCGGGTATCGGGGCTGTCCTGGTCCTGGCCTACCTGATGGGCCGCTCCGAAACGAAGCGCCTCGGCCGTCTCGAACTGACCGAGTCCCCGGGCTTCCTCCGACGAGCGGATGCCGTCGGCGAAGAGATCCGGGCCGGTTCCTCGCGTCGGTTCCGAGACCGCAGCGCTCAGGAGGACGCCGCTCCGACGTGGAACTCCTCGGTGGTCGTCACCAACAACTTCGCCGTTCCCGTCGACGACGAGGGCAAGAACATCCTCGACCGGCCGAACGCCCGCCCGAAGCTCATCTGGTTCAACCTGGTGCTCACACTCGCCGTCATGACCACCCTCGTCATGGACATCACCGAGCCGGTCGTCATCTTCCTCGTCGCCGCCGCCCTTGCACTGGTCGTCAATTTCCCGCGAGTTCAGGAACAGTCCGCGCAGATCAAAGCGCACGCCTCGTCGATCGTCTCCGTCGTCGGCATGGTGTTCGCTGCCTCCGTGCTCACCGGTGTCATGAGCGGCACCGGAATGGTCGAGGCGATGGCCGCCTGGCTGGTCAGCGTCATCCCGCCCGTGCTCGGACCGTTCATGGCGGTGATCGCCGGCATCCTGAGCATTCCGTTGACCTTCATCATGACCAACGACGCGTTCTACTTCGGGGTCCTGCCGATCCTCGCCGAGACCGCAGGGCACTTCGGTATCGAACCGGTCGAGATGGCGCGTGCCTCGCTCGTCGGTCAGGCCCTGCATCAGTCGAGCCCTCTCGTGGCGTCGTTCCTGCTGCTCATCGGTCTCGCGAACGTCAACCTCGGAGAGCACTTTAAGAAGGTGATCTGGCGCGGCACGATCGTCGCGCTGGTCATGCTCGCCGTCGGCGGCTTCATCGCCTACCCCCTCTTCTGAATCCCCGCATCACAGAAAGGCACCACCATGGCCATCACCTCGGTGAATCCCGCGACCGAAGAGGTCGTCGCATCCTTCGATCTGCACACCCCCGACGAGGTCGAGAAGAAGCTGGCCGCGGCCGCTGCCGCTCAGCGCGCATGGCGGCGCACCCCCGTCGAGGAGCGCACGGCGCTGTTGAGCCGCATCGCGGAGGTGTTGCGCGAGGGCAGCGAGGAGTACGCGCAGATCATCACGCGCGAGATGGGCAAGCCCATCGCCGAGTCGCGGGCAGAGATCGAGAAGTGCGCGGTCACGCTGGACTACTACGCCGCTCACGCGCCGAAATTCCTCGCCAACGAGAGGGTGGACTCGAACGCGAGCGAGAGCGCGGTGGTGTTCGACCCGCTGGGGGTGGTGTTGGCGATCATGCCGTGGAACTACCCGTTCTGGCAGTTCTTCCGCTTCGCCGCCCCCGCGCTGGCGGCCGGGAACGCGCCGTTCCTCAAGCACGCCAACAACGTGCCCGAGGCGGCGCTCGCGGTCGAGGAGATCGTTCGCAAGGCCGGCGCCCCCGAGGGCCTGTGCACGACCGTGCTCATCGATGCCGGCGACGTGAAGGCGCTGATCGACGATGACCGCATTGCCGCGGTCACCCTGACGGGCTCGACGCAGGTGGGCCGGATCGTGGCGTCGCAGGCAGGCACCGCGTTGAAGAAGCAGGTGCTCGAGCTCGGCGGGTCGGACCCCTTCATCGTGCTCGCGGACGCCGACATCGCCGAGGCGGCGAAAGTGGCGGTGAAGGCGCGCTTCACCAACGTCGGCCAGAGCTGCGTCAACGCCAAGCGCTTCATCGTCGAGGAGGCGGTGGCCGACGAGTTCGTCGCGGCCTTCGTCGAGCACGCGTCGGCGTTGAAGGTCGGCGACCCGATGGAGGACGACACGAACATCGGGCCGATGGCGCGGGCGAACCTGCGCGACGACCTGCACCAGCAGGTGCTGCGGACACTGGAGAACGAGAACACCGTGCTCAAGCTCGGCGGTGCTCCGCTCGACGGTCCCGGGTTCTACTACCCGCCCACGGTCATCGACCACGTTCGCCCGGGCGACACCGCGTTCGAGGAAGAGACGTTCGGGCCCGTTGCGGCCATCATCCGCGCACGCGACACCGCGCACGCGATCGAACTGGCCAACGACACCGAGTACGGTCTCGGTGCCGCCCTGTGGACCCGTGACCTCGCCCTCGCCCGGCGCCTGGTGCGAGAGATCGACGCGGGAGCGGTGTTCGTCAACGGTATGGTCGCCTCCGATGCGCGCCTGCCCTTCGGCGGCATCAAAGCGTCCGGCTACGGCCGCGAGCTCGGCGTCCACGGGCTGCGGGAGTTCGTCAACGTCAAGACCATGTGGATCGGGCCCGCGAAACCCCCCGCCCCCACCACCGGCGAGAAGATCGGCGAGTAACTCATGAGCATCGAGAGCATCACCTCCCAGCCCGCGCACGTCTTCCGCCCCGAGCAGCTCCCTTCCAAGAACCGCGGCGGCGGCGCCCGAACGATCCCTCTCGTCACCGCTGCTCGGGGCGCGACGACCTACCTCAACGGCGTCACGATCTTCGAGCCCGGTGCCGCGATCGGCCACCACACGCACAATGTCGCCGAGTCGGTCATGGTCATCGCCGGCCGCGCCGTCGTCGACATCGACGGAGAGCGAACCGCGCTGAACACGTTCGACACCACGTTCGTGCCCGCCAACGTCGCCCACCACTTCGAGAACGCCTCCGACACGGAGGAGATGAGGATCTTCTGGACGTACGGATCGCTCGATGCCACCCGCACCCTCACCGCGTCCGGGGAACACGGACGAGTGGATGCCGAATCCGCCGACACCGCTGCCGGCTCGGTACGGATGGTGACCGAGATGGCGACCATCGACGTCCTGCCCGGTCACAAGAAAGACTTCGAGGCCGCCGTGGCGAAGGCCGCCCCGCTGTTCCAGCGGGCGCGCGGGGCACGGACGCTCCGGCTGGAGTCCTCGGAGGAGAGCCCGCAGACCTACCGACTCTTCGTCGGTTGGGAAAGCATCGACGATCACGAGAGCTTCCGCGCCTCTGCGGCGTTCTCTCGCTGGCGAGAACTCATCGGCCCTCACCTGGGCGCGACGCCGCAGGTGGAACACCTGCGTAACACTCTCACTGCGTTCTGACGCTGTTGATCGCGGGCACGTCGCGCAGGCAACCGCTCGGCCGGATCGCGCGAAGTACCCGAGAGCGCTGCAAAGCTGAGGCTTCTTCGGGTCGATCTCTCACGCGGATGAGCGACGCGCGTTGGCGAGGAGGTCCGAATAGCCCGCACCTGTGAGGTACGAGATCACCGCATCTCGACTTCTCTCGAGGCACACGATCCGGTTCTCCACGACGCGGAGCTCTCGCGCGAGTTCCGCCGCTTCGGCACGCTTCGCCGGTCCGGCGGTTTCGATGTTCAAGACGATCTTGATCATCCGGGTGGAAAGGCCCGCCTCGACGAGAGCGCGGACATGGCGGGCATGCTCGACCTGCTCATCCGAGTAGTCCCGGTACCCGTTCGCCGCGCGCGACGCGGCGATGAGGCCCTGCTGTTCGTAGTAGCGCAGCATGCGCGCCGGCGCTCCGACCGCTTCTGCCGCCTCGCTGATCTTCATGCCGCACCACCCCGACGCGCCTTGATTTGACCTTGACAGTGATGTCAAAGTTTAGCCTTTCTGCGAGTGAAGGGTCCCGACCGCCGGGACCGATGAGAGGAACAGAACCCATGCGCAGCTGGGATGGACAGTCACGGAGAATCCTCGTGATCGGAGCGGGAGAGCTCGGGATGCCCGTTCTTCGCAACGTCGCCCGACGTGCCGCCGCGGTCGAGGGCTCCTCGATCGACGTGCTCCTGCGAAGCACCACCACAGAATCGCCCGCACCCGCGAAACAGCGCGATCTGGCGGAGATCCGGCAGCTCGGAATCGGCATCGTCCACGGCGATCTGGTGACGAACACTGTCGACGACCTCGCCCGGATCTTTCGGGACTACGACACCGTGATCGGCTGCACCGGCATCACCGCCGGTCTCGACACGCCGATGAAGGTGGCGCGCGCCGCGCTGGGCGCGGAGTTGCCCCGGTACTTCCCGTGGCAGTTCGGCGTCGACTTCGACGTGATCGGTCGTGGCAGCCCGCAAGACATCTTCGACGCCCAACTCGACGTTCGCGACCTTCTCCGATCACAGCACGACACCGAGTGGGTGATCATCTCCACCGGCATGTTCATGAACTACCTCTTCGACGCCGACTCCGGCATGGTCGACCTCGCTCACGACACCGTCAACGCGCTCGGAGCCGCGGACACCACCGTCACGGTCACCACCCCGGAAGACATCGGCGCCCTCACAGCGGACATCGTGTTCGCTGCGCCGCGCATCCGCAACGAAATCCTCTATGTCGCGGGGGACACGATCTCGTACGGCCAGCTGGCCACCACCCTCGAGACGGTCCTGGGTCGGCCCTTCGAATTGCGCGTATGGTCCGAGCCGACCCTCATGGCCGAGTTGGCTGCCGACCCCGACAACATGACCCGAAAGTACCGCGCCGCCTTCGCTCAGGGCCGCGGTGTCGCGTGGAACAAGGCAGACACCTACAACGAGCGCCACGGCATCTCGACGACGACCCTCGACGAATGGATCCGCACTCACCTCGCCGCGTGAACCCGCCCTCCCGGTGGAGTGAACGCCGACCGCTCTGGCTGAGGAAGCCCACGCCACCGCCACCGGCGAACTCCTCGCCGCGAGCAGTGAGCGCGAGCAGTGAGCGCGAGCAGGAGGCGCGAGGAGCGCGGGTGCGAACGCCGTTCCGGCCGCGGCCCGGGGCTCACCGCGTGGCGGTGCTCAGCGCCTTCGCGAAGCACCGCGACCCCGCGAACCGCACGTACGGCAGGAACACCGGGATCGCGCGGTAGCCGATCCGCTCGTACAGCGCGATCGCCTCGGGCTGCCGATCACCGGTCTGCAGGATGAGGCGCTCGGCCCCGCGCGCCCGGGCGAGGCGCTCCAGCTCGGCCATGAGCGCGCGGCTCGCCCCGCGCCCGCGCGCGCGGCGATCGACGAACACGCGCTTGACCTCGAGGTCGTCGTCGAGGGCGCGAAGAGCGGCGTGGCCCATCGGGCCCCCCGAGGGGTCGAGCACGAGGATCACGTCGACGATCGTGGCCGGGTCGACCGCGAAGTCCTGCGCGAGCAGCGCGGCGGTCTCGTCATCGAACGCCGCGAACACCTCGGCGTACCGCGGGCCGATCTCGTCGTCCATCGCCGCGCGCAGCGCCACCGCCCGCTCGTCGTCCCAGTCGACGCGCTCGATCGTCCACGCGATCGGTCGTGCGTCGACCTGGGTCGAGGTGTCGACTCGGGTCATCGTTCTCCTCGGGTGATGGGCGGACCGGATGCCACCCCTCCAGCATGCGCCGACCTCGCCGCCGCGGCGCCCGCGCATGACACACGGCGTCGCGCGGCGTCACGCCCCGTCATGACGACCCGCTCAGACAGGCCCACGGTTTGCGCGACGGCCATGACCGGCGCAGAGTGTCTCGGTGACCACCGCTCCCGCCCTCGACATCCCGCACGCCGACGCCACCGTCCTCGACAACGCCGCCTGGCACTCGCTCGCGGGCCCGCACTCCTCGTTCGCGATCGGCGGCGACCTCGTGCGCCGGTATCCCGCCGACGTCGCGCCCTTCGTCGCGGTGCGCTCGTGGGAGGAGCCCGGCGTCTGGGACGCGCTGCGCGACCTCGTCGGCCCCGGCGCCGATGTGGGGCTCTCGGGTTACGAGGGCGGCTTTCCCGACGGGTGGGAGTACCTCGGCGGCGGCGAAGGCGTCCAGCTCGTCGAGACCCACGCGCTGAAGACCCGCCCCGACGACGAGGCGATCGAGCTGGGCGCGGACGACGCCGCCGACATGATCGCGATCGTCGACCGCAATCAGCCCGGCCCGTTCCGGCCCCGAACCTACGAGCTCGGCCGGTACATCGGCATCCGTCGTGAGGGTCGGCTCGTCGCCATGGCGGGCGAGCGCCTGCACCCGACGGGATGGACCGAGATCAGCGCTGTCGCGGTGGATGCCGATCACCGGCGCCAGGGCCTCGCCTCGCGCCTGGTGCTCGACGTCGCCTTCCACATCCAGCAGCGCGGAGACCGGGCGCTGCTGCACGCGGCGGCAGCGAACGTGAACGCGATCGCGGCGTACGAGAAGCTCGGCTTCGCCCTGCGTCGGCGAAACAGGTTCGCGTCGGTGCGCACGCCGGCCTGAGCGCGAGCGAGCCGGGCTCCCGCCTGCGCCTCGACTTCCGAATGCATTCGGAATACAATGAGGGGCATGGGTACCGCGACATTCCTCCCCGCTCATTCGCGGCGGTCATCCGATCTCAGCAAGCACTCGGCCGAAGTCTTCGCCGAAGCCGAAGATCACCCCATCACCGTCACGCGACGCGATGGGCAGACGCTCGTTCTCATGTCCGAGCGCGAGGCGAACGCCCGGGCACAGCTCTTGAACTTCGCGGCGCAGCTCATCACGGTGACCCTCGACGACGATGGGCCATTGGACGAGCGCATGGCGAGGACATTTCCGTGGATGCTGGCGCTCTCGAGCGCCGATCGGACGCAATGCGCACAAGACCTCGTCGATGCCGCGCGCGCATCGTTTGCGACCGATCAGCCTCACCTCGCGCTCGCGGAACTCACCTCGTGGAAAGAGACCGCGGTCGCCGTCGCCGCCGGGCTCGCCACGACCACGGTCGACTGGCTCGGTGACGACGGCGAGACCGTCGAGCGTCCCTGAGCATGGCGGCTTCGAAGCGCGGCGAGGTCGTTCCGCGCCCTCCGAAGAAGATCGAGTACGAGGTTCGATTCGCGACGGCGGATGCCCGGCGCGGCTGGCAAGACCTCGTCGCGACGGTTCGCAACGCCATGGCCGACTGCTGGGATTTCCTCACGCGAGCCCCGCTGAAGACGACACCGACGAACTACCGGCTGAAAGGCGAACTGGGAACCATCACACGTGCGGGTGTGACCCACGAGCGATGGCAGCACAAGCCGACGCTCGAGGGTGGCGCGCGCGTCTGGTTCTTCGTCGAAGGCCGCACGGTGTGGCTCGAGCACGTCCACACGAGCCACCCCAACGAAACGAAGTAGAGCCTCTCCGCCCCCCCGGTCACGAGCCCAGAACGGCGCGGGCGGAAGGACAACCCTGAGTGTCCAAGAAACCCGGACAAGTTTCCTGACGCGTCCGGGTGTTGTGGACACTCAACGGCGTGCCCGCTCATGCGTGACCGCGCGTGACCGTCCGTGACAGCGCGCCGACCGTGCCGCCGACGCCGCGGCTAGCGTGACCGACGTGGCCCGTGCACTCCGCTCCCTCGGCTTCCTCACCATCGGTCTCTTCGACCGCGAGAACCCGCGGGCGGGGCACGAGACCACCCTGTCGATCATCGAGCGCGGCGAGAGCCTCGGCTTCGACAGCGCGTGGCTGCGCGACCGGCACCTGCAGTACGGCATCTCTTCCCCGGTCGCGGTGCTCGCCGCTGCCTCGCAGCGCACGAGCCGGATCCGGCTGGGCACCGCGGTGATCCCCCTGGGGTGGGAGAACCCGCTCCGCTTGGCCGAAGACCTCGCGACCGTCGATGTGCTGGCGGGCGGGCGCCTCGAACCGGGGTTCTCCGTCGGCCCTCCGCCGCGCCTCGACGACGTCGCGGCGGCTCTGTACCCCGACACCGTCGAGCACGAGGAGTTCGGATACGAGCGCCTCGCGCGACTGCGCCGCTTCCTCGCGGGGGAGCCCGTCAGTGCCCGCGCCGGCACCGAGGGCATCGAGGAGTATTCCGAGCGGATCGAACCGCACTCCCCCGGCCTGAGCGACCGGCTCTGGTACGGCGCCGGAAGCCCCACCTCGACGACGTGGGCAGCCGAGAACGACTTCCACCTCCTGACCAGCAGTGTGATCCAGTCGACGACATCGACCGACTTCGACGCCGAGCAGTACGCGCAGATCCGCCTCTACCGCGACACGCACCCCGCCGGCGAGACCGCCCGGGTCTCGCAGGGTCTGGTGGTCGTGCCGACCGACTCGGCCACGCCCGATCAGCGTCGACGCTACGAGGCCTATGCCGAAGCGCGACGCGGGCGCGTCGGCATCCCTCAGGGTCCGCGCCGGATGCTGTTCGCCGAGGATCTCGTCGGCACGTCGGAGCAGATCGCCGAGCGGTTGCTCTCGTCGCGGGCGTTCCCCGAGGTTGACGAGGCCGCCTTCGCCCTGCCGTTCTCGTTCGCCCCCGACGACTACGCGCAGATCCTTGAGGACATCGCGGGCCGACTGGGCCCCCTCCTCGGCTGGGCGCCCGACTGACGCGAGCGCGGGCGAAGTTGAGTGTCCAAGACACGCCGTAACGGCCTCCCGCTTTACGGCGTGTCTTGGACACTCAACGGGGACGGGCCGCGGCCGGGGGCACCACGGGCTGGGCCGCGGCGGGCGGATCAGCGCTGCCGCGCCACCGCACGCCCCAGCCGCGCCGCGGCCTCGCGCAGTAGCTCCTCCGAGGTGTCCCCGTAAGCGAGACGCAGGTGCCGGTCGGCATCCGTCCCCGGCCCCGAGGGGAAGAACGAGCCGCGCTGGTACTCGACGCCCTCGGCGCTCGCGTCGGCGGCGAGCCGATCGGCGTCCAGGGAGTCGTCGTTCAGACGCGGCCAGAGGAACAACCCGCCGTCGGGCACGGTCACGTCGAAGGCTCCGGATGCCGAGAGCGCATCGGCCAGAGCATGAGCCCGCGACCGGTACAGCGCCCGCGCCCGCCCGAGCACCCGGTCGAAGAGCCCGGCGTCGCTCGTCAGCAGTTCCGCGACCACCGCCTGCACGAAAGTCGACGAGTGCGAATCCTGGCGGCTGCGCAGGGCCACGGCATCCGGGACCAAGCGCTCGGGCAGCACGACCCACCCGAGGCGGAGCCCCGGACCCAGTGTCTTGGTGAAGGTGTTCACGTGGATGACGTGGGCGGAGTCGTGGAACGGAGCGAGCGACTCGGGCTCTCCCGCGAAGCGCAGTTCGCGGTACGGGTCGTCGGCGAACACGACGAAGCCGTACTTCTCGGCGAGGTCGACCAGCTCGCGGCGGCGGGCCGTGGGAAGAGACGACTGCGAGGGGTTGTGGAACTTCGGCACCGTGTACACCGCGGCGGGACGCGCGCCGGCCCGGAGTTCCGCGGCGAGCGCGTCGACATCGAGTCCGTCGGCGCCGACGCGGATCGGGAGCACCCGCGCGTCGGCCAGCTCGAGGCCCCGCAGGAACAGCGGGAACACCGGGTTGTCGACCGCGACGAGGTCGCCGCGCTCGAGCACCGTCTGCACCGCGATCGCGAGGCCGTGGAAGCCGCCGTTCGTGATCAGCACGCGGTCCACGGACACACCCTCGCGGGCCGCGATCCATTCGCGCAGCGCCGGGATGCCCTCGGTGCGCGAGTACTGCAGCGACGGCGCACCCGGCGCGCTCAGCACCCGGGCGGTCGCCTCGGCCAGCTCGGCGGTCGGCAGCACCGACGGATCCGGGATGCCGCCGAGCAACTCGATCGCGTCGGGTCGACGGTCGCGCAGGGTCTGGTCACCGAACCCCTTCGGCGCGGTGAACGCCTCGATGAGCGCGGGTCGGGAGGGGGCGAGAACGGTCATCGGGAACTCCGGAGGTCAGGGGCGGGGATGGCGTCGACGAGGGCGCGGGTGTACTCCTCGCGGGGGTGCGAGAGCACGTCGGCGACGCGGCCGGCCTCGACCACCCTCCCGTCTTTCAGCACCGACACCGTGTCGGCGATCTGGCGCACGAGGGCGAGGTCGTGCGAGACGAAGAGGTACGTCAGGCCCCGCTCGCGCTGCAGGCGACGCAACACATCGAACACTCCGGCCTGCACGGTCACGTCGAGGGCCGAGGTCGGCTCATCGAGCACGATCACGTCGGGCTTGAGCACGAGGACGCGCGCGATGGCGACGCGCTGACGCTGGCCGCCCGACAGCTCGGCGGGACGGCGGCGAGCCAGATGGGGCGGGAGGCCGACGGCATCCAGAGCCTCCGTCACCTTCGCCGCCCGTTCGGCGCGCGTGCCGATCCGGTACTGGTCGAGGGGCTCGCGCACGATCCTCCCGACGCTCCATGTGGGATCGAGCGAGGTGAAGGGGTTCTGGTAGACGAGCTGGAGGTGCCGACGGATGCCGCGGAGCTCCGCCGGCGTCCGGCCCGAGACCGCGACGCCGTCGACGAAAATCTCTCCGGCGTCCGGGCTCTCGAGTCCCAGCAGCAGACGGACCGTGGTGGTCTTGCCCGAGCCTGACTCCCCCACGAGGGCGTGCGTCGTGCCGGGCGGGACGCGGAACGAGACGCCCGAGACGGCGGCGCGGGCCACCCCGTCGACCACGAAGCTCTTCGACACCTCGCGCACCTCGATGCGGGTCGCGGTGGTGTCGGTGGTCCATGCGTCGACACCGCGTTCGTCGGCGTCGCGGCGGTAGCGGTCGGGGTTCAGCGCGGGAGCGTCGGCCTGCAACTGCACCGTGTACGGCGAAGTGGGGGCGGCGAAGACCTCGCGGGTGGCCCCGGCCTCTTGGACCCGCCCGTCCTTCAGCACGACGATCTCGTCGGTGCGCTCGGCCGCGATGGCGAGGTCGTGGGTGACGAGTAGCAGACCGATGCCGAGATCCTCGCGCAGGTCGTCGAGCAGGTCGAGGATGCGCTTCTGGATCGTCACGTCGAGGGCGCTGGTCGGCTCGTCGGCGACGAGCAGGTCGGGGCGCGGCAGCACCGCGAGTCCGATGAGCACGCGCTGGAGCATCCCCCCGGAGAGCTGGTGCGGGTACGCCCCGCACACGCGCGCGGGGTCAGGCAGGCCCACGCGCGCGAACACGTCGAGGATCGCCGCGCGCTGGGCACGGGCGTCGGAGAACCCCGCGAGAGCCGCCGCCTCGTGGGCTTGCGACCCGACGGTGCGGACAGGGTTCAGCGCGTGTGACGGGTCCTGCGGGACGAAGCCGATGCGGCGCCCCCGGTACGGGCGGAACCGCGCCTCCGACAGCCCCAGCAGGTCGTCGCCGTCGAAGGCGATACGCCCCCGTGCGGTCGCCGCTCCGCGCGGCAGCAGACGTAGGATCGAGCGCGCGATCGTCGACTTCCCCGAGCCCGACTCGCCGATGAGGGCGAGGCTGCCACCGCGCGGGATCGCGAACGAGACGTCGTGCACCACGGGGGTGCGACCGTAGGCGACCGAGAGACCCTCGACCGCGAGGAGCGCGGTCGCGGTGTGCGCCTCGGAGCGCACGGGAAGAGTGGTGGTCATGACGTCCTCCGGAGCCAGCGGCTGATGCGGTTGATCGAGAGCACGGTCGCCACCGTGACCAGGGCGGGCCACACGACGAGCCACGGCGCCCGCGGGTAGTCCTTGCCCGCCGAGATGAGCAATCCCCAGTCGGATGCCGGGGGCGGATCGCCGTAGCCCAGGAACGCGAGGCCCGCGATGACGAGGATCGACAGGCCGAACTGCAGCACGGCGAGGGGGATGAGCGAGCGCGACGCGTTCGGGAGCACGTGTCGGAACAGGACGTGCAGGGTCGATCCGCCCTGCAGCCGCGCCGCCTCGACGAAGACCGACGACCGCACGCGCAGCACCTCGGACCGCATGACCCGGGCGAACACCGCCACGGCCGAGACGCCCGTCGCGATCGCGGCGTTGATGGTCTGGAAGCCCAGCGAGCTGACGATCACGACCGCGAGCAGGAACGCCGGGATCGCGAGCAGCACGTCGACGAAACGCGCGAGCACGGTGTCGGTCCACGATCCGAGGAAGCCGGCGAGCAGGCCGATGAGCCCGCCGACGACGACCCCGATCGCCACGGCGACGAGGGCGCTGGTGACCGAGGACTGCGCGCCGAACACGATCCGCGCGAAGAGGTCGCGACCGAGGTGGTCGGTGCCGAGTAGGTGTGCGGCGCTGGGTGCCTGGAGCTTGTCGGCGGGCACTCCCTGCGCGGGGTTCTGCGAGGTGAAGAGCGCGGGCGCGAGCGAGAAGGCCAGCACCACGGCCACGACCGCGAACGAGACGATGACGTCGATCGGGACGGAGAGACGGATGCCGCGGGCGCGGGCGAGCAGACCGCCCGGCGCCGATCCCGGTGCCGATCCCTGTGATGGGTCGACCACGGTCGGCACCGGGGCCGCGCGGCGGGACAGGGGTGCGGTGGTCATACGATGCTCACCTCCTCACGAAGCAGCGGTGCGGGCTCTTCGGCAGCCGGGGCGGCGACCGTGCGCCCGCGGGATCCGATCGACACCCGCGGGTCGAGGAGCGGGTAGGCCAGGTCAGCGATGAGGTTGACCAGGACGAACACGATCGCCGCGAGAGAGACCACCGCCTGCAGCACCGGGAGGTCCTGACTCGCGACGGCCTGCTCGACGAGGGTGCCGATGCCGACGCGACCGAAGATCGCCTCGGTGATGAGTGCGCCGCCCAGCAGCTCGCCGACGATCAGGGCGAGAACGGTCACCGTCGGCAGCGCCGAGGGCTTCACGAGGTGGCGCAGGAACAGCGCGTTCTGCCCGAGGCCGCGCGAGCGGGCCACCGCCACGTACTCCTGCCGGGACTCGTGGTCGAGCGAGGCGATGAGCACCTCGGCGAGCTGAGCGGAGACCGGGATGCCGAGCGCCACCGCCGCGAAGAACGTTCCCCAGGGCGTCTCGGTGTCGATCATGCTGAACAGCCCGAGACCGAAGGCGAACACGTGGATCAGCAGCAGGCCGATCACGAAGTTCGGCACCGAGAGGAACAGCGAGGGCAGCGAGCGCAGAGCGCCCTGGCCGAAGCGCGGCGGGAGGAACTGCGTGCCGTACGCGATCACGACGGCCAGCACCACGGCGACCAGGAGAGCGGCCCCCGCGAGCGCGAGCGTGGATCCGAGCGCGTCGAGCACGAGGGTTCCGACGGGCAGGTTCGAGCGCAGCGAGACGCCCAGATCTCCCACCACGAAGCGACCCAGCGACGAGCCCAGCTGCACCCACCACGGCTGGTCGAGGCCGTAATACGCCACGATGCGGGCGATGTCGTCTTCGGTGAAGCCGTTATCGGGATTGCGCAGGGTGCTCGTGATCGGGTCGCCGGGCAGGATGCTGATCACGAAGAACGTGAACAGGTACGCCAGCAGCACGACGACGAGCGCCTGGCCCGTGCGGCGCAGCGCGAAGCGGCCGTAGGTGCGGAGCATGCTCTCCTCCTCTCGTCTCGGTGGAACGGGTACGGGGACGGATGCCGTGGCATCCGTCCCCTGTCCGATGTCAGCTGTTGAGCCAGGTGCCCAGGTAGTACGAGTAGGCGAGGCCGTTGTAGCTGACGCCACTCACTTCGGGCGACTGCACGTAGACGCGCTGGACGATCTGGGTGAGGGGCACGAAGTAGCCCTGCTGGAGCACGTAACCCTGCAGCTCGTCGGCGACCTTCGCGCGGGCGTCGCGGTCGGTGGCCGTGGCGATGCGGGTCGAGAGGTCGTTGAGGGTGGCATCCGAGGTTCCGAGCTTGAACCAGTCCTCGTCGCCCTTCTTCTGCGAGGTGAGGACCCCGGCGACGGTTCCCACGTCGACGAAGCTCCGGGTGATCTCTGTGGCCGGGATCGTGGCGTTGCCGATCACCTTCTGGCCGTAGGTCGGCACGTCGTAGGTCTCGAGGTTCACCTCGAAGCCGAGGCTCGTCAGCTGCTGGTCGACGAGCTCGTCGACCGACTGCGAGGCCTGCAGGTACGGATTGGGGTAGAGCGTGAACGACAGCTTCTGACCGTTCTTCGTCCGGACGCCGTCGGCGCCCTTGAGCCAGCCGGCGTTGTCGAGGAGAGCGGCGGCCTTGTCGGGGTCGTACGCGAAGTCGGCGCTGTGGTCGGTCGCCTCGGGCACGGTGCTCTGGAACAGCGACTCGGCCGCGTGCCAGTCCGTGGTGTAGACGGTCGAGAGGATCTGGTCGCGGTCGATGCCATGCTGCACGGCCTGGCGCACCTTCACGTCGTCGAAGGGGGCGACGGAGGTGTTGAGCGCATAGCCGTTGACGAAACCGAGGTAACGCGGGGTCTCGACGGTCAGCCCCTCCTCCTTCAGCGCGTCGAGGTCCTGCGGACTCGCGTTGTAGGCCACCTGCGCCTGGCCCGACTCGACCGAGGCGGTGCGCAGCGTGGGCTCCGCGACCTGCTTGTAGGTGATCGTGTCGAGGTACGCGGCACCTTCGTGGCCGACGGCTTCGGGACCCCAGTCGTAGTCGTCGCGCTTCTTCAGAACGACGCTGTCGCCCTCGGCGACCTTCTCGACCGTGAACGGGCCGCTGCCGATGTCCTTCGTGAGATCGGCCTGCTGGTCGGCGGGGAGCGCCAGCGTCGCCGGGGACAGGAGGATCGAGCCGTGGTACGCCAGCGTCGGGATGAAGCTGAGCGTCGGTGCCGAGAACGACACCTTCACCGTCGTGGCATCCACCGCTTCGGCACCCGCGTAGTTGGCCGAGGGGAACAGACCGATGCGGTTGATGCCCTCGTCGGGCCGACCCTTCGCCCAGATGTCGATGTTCGCGACGACCGCGGCTGCGTCGAGGGGTGTGCCGTCCGAGAAGGTCACGCCCTCTTTGAGGTGGAGTGTGAACTGCGTCTTGTCGGCGTTCTCGTCCCAGCTCTCCGCGATCCACGGGCTGAGGTTGCCCTCGGCGTCGACGTAGACGAGCTTGTCGGTCACGTTGCCCCAGATCTGGCCCTGGTAGCTCGAGATGGAGCTGTTGTTGGGGATCCAGGTGGCGCCGAGCGAGTCGATGAGGAACACGAGGTCGCCGCCGGGCTTCGGGGCGGCGTTCTCGGCCGGGCCCGCCGCGGTTCCCGCGCCGCATCCGCTGAGGAGAACGGCGCCGACGGTGAGGGCGGAGGCGACGCCCAGGAGGCGTCGGAAGCGAGTGGTCATGGAGGGGTCCTTGTGCTGTGGGAACGTGCTGTGCAGAACGGGTTACAGGGCTTTGCCGGGGTTGAAGAGACCGGCGGGATCGAGCGCGTCCTTGATCGCGAGCTGAGCCGACCGCACGCGCGCGGCGAGCTCTTCGGCGGCGAGCGCGCGCTTGACCGTGCCGATGCCGTGCTCGCCGCTGACGGTTCCGCCGAGCGCGAGGGCGGCGCGCACGATGTCGTCGGTGGCGTCGTGCAGCGCCGCCGGGACGAGGGAGGGGTCGGCACCCGCCGGGATCGGAAGGGTGACGACGGGATGCAGGTTGCCGTCGCCGGCGTGGGCGACGGCGCTGACCGCCACCCCGTGGCGCGCCGCGATGGCGGGGAAGCCCGCGAAGACCTCGGCGATGCGCGACTTCGGTACCGCGACGTCTCCGCCGGCGAACCAGGATCCCTCGTCGAAGCGCCGCCCCGAACGTCGCAGTTCCCAGAGGACCTCGGCATCCGGTTCGCTCTCGACCTGCACGCGCCCGCCGGCGGCGGCGAGCGCTGTCGTCAGCTCGGCGGTCTGCTCGTCGATGCCGAACCCGTCGAGCTCGATGAGCAGGAGGGCCGCGCCGCGGGCGCGAAGGCCCGAATCGTTCGCCGCGTCGATGCCCTCGAGGGTCGGCTCGTCGAGGAACTCGATCACGCTCGGGCGCACGCGCGAGGCCGTGATCGCACCGACGGCCGCGGCCCCCGCGGCGGTCGACTCGAAGAACGCCGTCACCGTGCGCCGGGCGACGGGGAGGGGACGGATGCGGACGGTCGCGCCGACGACGATGCCGAGCACCCCCTCCGACCCGACGAACAGCGACACGAGGTCGAGCCCGGTGACGCCCTTGATCGAGCGGTGGCCGATCGAGACGAGGCTCCCGTCGGCGAGGACGACGTCGAGGGCGAGCACCGACTCGCGGGTGACGCCGTACTTCGCGCAGCGCAGACCCCCGGCGTTGGTCGCGATGTTGCCGCCGATGGTCGAGATGCGCCAGCTCGCGGGGTCGGGGGCGTAGAACAGGCCGAGCGGGGCGAGGTGCTCGTTGAGCGCCGCGTTCAGGACACCCGGCTCGACGACCGCGACCTCGTCGGCGGGCGACACCTCGATGATCCGGTTCAGGCGGTCGGTCGAGACGACGAGCTGCTCGGCGTGCGCCACGGCGCCGCCGGAGAGCCCGGTGCCGGCGCCCCGGGGAACGATGCTCACGCCGTGACGCGCGGCGAGGCGCACGAGCTGCTGGACCTCGCCGACGGTGGTCGGGAAGGCGACCGCGGGACCGTCCGTCGCGCTGGTGCCGCTTCGAGGCGCGGTGCCCGCGTCGTGCGCGTACTCCGCGGTGTCGGCGGACGGCGGGAGCACCTCGACGCCGGGGGCGTCACGCTCAATGTCGTCGAGCAGGGCGGACAGGCCCGTGCGCGGGGCGGTCGCGGTGGAAGCGCTCATGGGCGTGCCTCTCTGGGTGGGGACGGGAGTGCAGCCGAAGGTAGGGCGATGCCCGGGCGGCGGTCATCTCGGCGGAAACGCGCCGTCGCGATGCGTCGCGGTCCGTCACGGAACGTCGCGTGGCGTCACAGTCCCGCACCGCGCAGGCGGCCCGGGCTACCCTTCCGCGCCCGCACCTCCCTCGCTGCGCGATGCACGCCGAGTGTCCAAAACACGCGGACGAATTTTCGCGGAGTCCGGGTGTTCTGGACACTCAACGCCGGGCGCGCGACATGCGGCACGCGGTGTCCGGGTGTCTTGGACACTCAACGCCGGGCGCGGGCACCGGCGGGCGCGGGCGCGGCGGGCGCCACCCGGCCGTAACAATGACGCCTCGCGGCGCTGCGTTACGGACGCGATTGTGCCGGCGCGGCACCGGCGGCACAGTGGGCGTTTCGGCGGGACCGGCCCGCTGCGAAGGAGTCCCGATGCCCGACCGCATCCACCTCGCCGTCGCCCTGGACGGCGCTGGCTGGCACCCGGCCGCGTGGCGCGAGTCCACCGCGCGCCCCACCGAGCTCACGACGCCCGTGTACTGGCGTGACCTCGCCCGCACGGCCGACGGTGCCGGACTCCTCTTCGCGACCATCGAGGACGCACTGAGCCTGGGCGGGCGATCGTTCGAGCCGGATGCCGAGACCCGGCGCGACCGCGTGCGGGGCCGCCTCGACGCGGTGCTGTTGGCGTCATTCCTGGCCCCGGTCACGCGTCGCCTGGGTCTCGTGCCGACCGCGACCACCGCGCATCCCGAACCGTTCCACCTCGCCACCGGACTCCAGACCCTCGACCACGCCAGCCGGGGCCGCGCGGGTGTCCGCCTCGTCGCGGGCTCGACGCCGCAGGAGCGCGCGAACTTCGGCCGCCGCGCCGACGGACCGACCGGGATCCCGGCATCCGGTCGCGTCGAAGACGACCCCGCGCTGCTCGCGGCGTTCCGCGAGGCCGGCGAAGTGGCCGAGGTCATCCGGCGTCTCGCCGACTCGTGGGAGGACGACGCGATCGTGCGCGACCTCGAGACCGGGAAGTTCCTCGACCGGGAGCGCGTGCACAACGTCGAGTTCGAGGGCGAGTTCTTCTCGATCACGGGCGCCTCGATCGTGCCGCGCTCCCCGCAGGGCCAGCCGCTCATCACCGCCCTCGCGCACCAGACGATCCCGTACCGTTTCGCCGCGGAGCACGCCGACCTCGTCTTCGTCACACCCGCGGACGCGGCGGCGGTCGGCGGCATCCTGAACGAACTGGCGGATGCCGCGGACGAGGTGCGCACGCTCGACGAGCCGCTGCGCGTGTTCGCCGATCTGCTCGTGCTCGTCGGAGAGACGCGCGCCGAGGCCACCGCGGTGTGGAACCGCCTGCAGGACCGCGCCCCGCTCGCCACCGACGCCCGGGTCGTGGTCGGCACCGCCGACGACGTCGTCGACGAGATCGCGGCCCTCGCCGCTCAAGGGGTCGACGGCATCCGCCTGCGCCCCGCGCGCCTGCCCGCCGACCTCGAGGCGATCGCCGACCGGGTCGTGCCGCGCGCGGCGGCCGCCGGCATCCTGCTCCCCGACGACGGCGCACCGACGCTGCGCGAACGCGTCGGACTCCCCCGTCTCGCCAGCCGTTACGCCCGTCAGGAGGTCGGCGCATGACCCGCCGTCAGATCCACCTCGCCGCCCACTTCCCGGGGGTGAACAACACGACCGTCTGGACCGACCCGAGCGCGGGGAGCCAGATCGACTTCTCATCGTTCGAGTACTTCGCCCGCACGGCCGAGCGCGGTTTCTTCGACTATCTCTTCCTCGCCGAGGGCCTGCGCCTGCGGGAGCACCGCGGGCAGCTGCACGACCTCGATGTCGCGGGACGCCCGAACACCCTCGCGATCCTCACCGCGCTGGCGGCGGTCACCGAGCACATCGGCCTCGTCGGCACGCTCAACACGACCTTCAACGAGCCGTACGAGCTCGCTCGTCAGCTCGGCACGCTCGACCTGCTGTCGAACGGCCGCGCCGGATGGAACGCCGTGACCAGCTCCGACGCGTTCCACGGCGCGAACTTCCGCCGCGGGGGCTACCTCGACCACGCCGACCGGTACGTGCGGGCGTCGGAGTTCGCGGCGCTGTCGAAGGCGCTCTGGTCGTCGTGGCGCGACGACGCGGTCGTGGCGGATGCCGAGACCGGGGCGTTCCTCCGCGACGACGCGATCGAGCGGGTCCGGCACGAGTCCCGTCTGTTCGACGTCGACGCGGTGTTCGACGTTCCGCGCTCTCCGCAGGGGAGACCCGTGATCGTGCAGGCCGGGGATTCCCCCGACGGCCGCGACTTCGCCACGGAGCACGCCGACGTCATCTTCTCGCTGCACACCGAGTTCTCCGACGCGCAGCAGTTCTACCGCGATGTGAAGGGCCGACTCGCGGCGCACGGCCGCGACGAGGATTCGCTCAAGATCCTCCCGGCAGCCACCTTCGTGCTCGGCGACACCGCCGACGAGGCCCGCGAGCGCTCGCGCGAGATCGCCCTCGCCCAGGTTCGCCCGCAGACCGCGATCACCTACCTCGAGCAGATCTGGAACCGCGACCTCAGCGGGTACGACCCCGAGGGTCCGCTCCCCGACGTCGAGCCCGACACGGGCGTCGAGACCGCGCAGGGCTTCGCCGGTCGACACGCGGCGATCCGCGCGCGCGTCGGGCAGCTGCGCGAGCAGGCGGCCGCTGAGAACCTCAGCATCCGGGAGCTCGTGATCCGTCTGACCGCGAAGCACACCTTCGTCGGGACGCCGGAGCACGTGGCATCCGAGATCGACCGGTACGTGCAGGAGCGCGCGACCGACGGCTTCACCGTCGTCGGACACGTCACCCCGCACGGCCTCGACGAGTTCGCCGACCAAGTCGTGCCGCTCCTGCAGGAGCGCGGCTCCTACCGCCGCTCGTACGACGACGGGGCGACGCTGCACGACCTGCTGGGGCTGCCGCCGGTGCTCACTCCCGCCGTGCGATGATCCGGGTCGTCATCGTGGGGGCCGGCCCGCGCGCGGTGATGCTGGTCGAGCGCCTGCTCGCCCGCCGGACCCGCGCGGCCAGTCCACGCCTGCACATCACGCTCGTCGACCCGCACCCGCCGGGGGCCGGTCGCATCTGGCGCCGCGATCAGTCTCCGCTGCTCAAGCTCAACTCGATGGCGCGCGACGTGACCGTGTTCACCGACGAGACGTGCGCGATCTCGGGGCCGGTGCGTTCCGGGCCGTCGCTCATCGAGTGGGCCGAGCGCGTCCGCGCCGGGACCATCCCCGACGTCGCGATCGACGATCCGGATCTGGATGCCGAGCTCCGAACGCTCCGCGGAGACAGCTTCCCCACGCGCCGACTCCAGAGCGTCTACCTCGACTGGTTCTGGCGACGCACGGTCGCGATCGCGCCGCCCAGGGTCGAGGTGCACGAGCACCGCGGGGTCGTGCAGTGGGTCGACGACACGATCGACGGGTACGAGGTGGCGTTGGCCGATGGCATCCGTCTTCCCGCCGACATCGTCGTCTACGCGGTCGGGCACAACGGCCGCGACCCCGACGGCGAGACGCGCGCCCTGATCACCGCGGCCGCGGACGCGGGCCTGGCCTACGTGCCGCCGTCGTTCACCGCCGACGCCGACCTCTCGGTGCTCGGCGCGGGTGACGACGTCATCGTGCGCGGCATGGGGCTGGCGGCGGTGGATGCCATCGTGCTGCTGGCCGAGGGACGCGGAGGCCGCTTCGTCCGAACGCCGGAGGGCCGCGTGCGGTACGAGCCCTCGGGGCGGGAACCGCGCCTCCACCTCGGCTCGCGCCGCGGGGTGCCGTACCGCTCGAAGGTCTCATCGGAGCTGCGGGGCGACCCACCCGCGCGCGAGGTGCTCACCCCCGCGGCGATCGCGGAGCTTCTGGCGCGACCGGGCACGATCGACTTCCTCGACGACGTGTGGCCGCTGATCGCCCGCGAGCTCGTGTGGGGGCACTACCGCGAGCTGTTCACGGGACACCCCGAACGTGCGCTCGTCTCGTGGGAGGTCTTTCAGACGACCCTGCGCGCGGTCGACGGCGACACCGCGGCCCTGCGGCGCGCAGTGGCCGAGGTCGTCCCGGATCCGCTGGATCGCTTCGACGTCCCCGCGCTCGACGTGCCCCTTGGCCAGGAGACGTTCGCGGACGCCGCCGAGGTGCACCGCCGCGTCCGGCAGCACATCTCCGACGACCTGCTCCTGCGCACGACCCCGGAGCGCAGCACCGCGCAGGCGCTGTTCCTCACGATCCTGCAGTCGTTCCTCGCGGTGTCCGAGATCCCCGCCGAGCGGTGGAGCGCGCGGTCGCGGGCGATCGACCTCCCCGTGACCTGGCACACCTTCTTCAGCTACGTCGCGTCGGGGCCGCCGGCACACCGGCTCGAAGAGATCGGGGCGCTCGCGGATGCCGGGATCGTGCGGTTCCTCGGACCCGAGATCGCGGTGCGCATCGACGACGGGCGATTCGTGGCATCCTCTCCGCGGGTTCCCGGGGAGGTGCGCGCCGGCGCGCTCGTCGACGCGTGGCTTCCGAGCGCCGAAGCGGCCGCGAGCGACAACGCGGCCTTGCGCGAACTGGCGACGCGGCACGGCCGCGAGGTGCACGTCGCCGACGAGACCTTCACGGGTTCGCTCGGCCGCATCGACATCGACGCCGACGGACGCGTCGTCTCACGCGACGGCATCCCGCACGCGACCCTCTTCGCCATCGGACCGTTCACCTCGGGCATGGAGGCCGGCGCCTTCACCCGCCCACGCTCCAACGCCCTGTCGCTCCGGCACACCGACCGCGTCGCCGGCGCGGTGTCCGAGGCGGTGGCCGCGGTGTCCGCGCGGCGCTGGGCGTTCTCGCGCTGAGCCCGCGCCTCGCGCCGACGCGAACTTGCCGCCGAACTCGCCGAAGACGAGGTTCTGGCTGCGCTTCTCGATGAGGCCGAAGGCGGCGGCATCCCAGA
>NZ_JBFBJJ010000015.1:47913-94813 GCF_040686055.1 Microbacterium sp. NPDC086615 | reverse complement strand
ACCTCGCCCGAGCCGACCGATCATTACAAAGACACAAAGTCAGTCGGTGGCTGAGTCAGACCCGAACGAAGCACTATCAGTCTCAACGTCGGAGGCCCCGGCTAGCCTGGATCGGTGCCCGCTTCCTCCGCCCTCTTCCAGGGCCAGACCCCGCTCGCTGTCCGCATGCGGCCGACGAGTCTCGATGAGGTCGCGGGCCAGGGCCACCTCCTCCGTCCGGGCTCGCCCCTCGTCACCCTCGCCAGCACCGACTCCTCGGCATCCGGGTCCGCCGTCTCGGTGATCCTCTGGGGACCGCCCGGAACGGGGAAGACCACCCTCGCTCAGGCCATCGCGCGGTCCTCGGGACGACGCTTCGTCGAGCTGTCGGCGATCACCGCCGGCGTGAAAGACGTCCGCGAGGTCATGCAAGAGGCCCTGACCCAACGCGACTTGTACGGACAGTCGACGATCCTCTTCCTCGACGAGATCCACCGCTTCACGAAGGCCCAGCAGGACGCGCTCCTGCCCGGGGTCGAGAACGGTTGGGTCGTCTTGATCGCGGCCACCACCGAGAACCCCTCGTTCTCGGTGATCTCGCCCCTGCTGTCGCGGTCGCTCCTCCTGACCCTCCGACCCCTCGGCGACGATGACCTCGGGGCGCTCGTCGATCGCGCGGTGACGGATCCGCGTGGGCTCGCCGGTCGCGTCGTGCTCGACGACGAGGCGCGCGCAGCGCTCGTGAGACTCGCTTCAGGAGACGCGCGGCGCGCCCTCACGGCTCTCGAGGCGGCAGCCTCCGTGGCGGGTGACGACGCCGGGCTCGCGGAGACGGCGGAGAACGACGACGACGATCCGGATGCCGTTGCGCCCGCCGCCACGTCCGAGGTCGCCGACCCGCCCGTCATCACCGCCGATCACATCGCGCAGGCCGTCGACCGAGCCCTGTTGCGCTACGACCGCCAGGGCGACGAGCACTATGACGTCATCAGCGCCTTCATCAAGTCGGTACGCGGATCGGACCCGGACGCGGCGATCCACTACCTCGCGCGGATGATCGAGGCCGGGGAGGACCCCCGATTCATCGCTCGACGGCTCGTGATCTCGGCCGCCGAAGACATCGGCATGGCCGACCCGCAGGCGCTGCAGATCGCCGTGGCCGCCGCCGACGCCGTCGCGTTCATCGGCATGCCCGAGGGCCGGATCCCGCTCGCCGAGGCGACCGTGTACCTCGCGACCACGGCGAAGTCGAACGCCGCGTACAACGCGATCAACGCCGCCATCGCCGACGTGCGCGCGGGCGGCTTCGGGCGCGTCCCGATGCACCTGCGCGACGCGCATTATCCCGGGGCGAAGCGACTCGGTCACGGCAAGGGATACAAGTACGCGCACGACAGCGAGATCGGCATCGTGAGTCAGCAGTACCTCCCCGACGAGCTGCGTGGCCGGCGCTACTACGAGCCCACCAACCACGGGGCCGAGCGTGACGTGTCGGCGCGGCTCGAGAAGATCCGCCGCATTCTCGACGGCGGGTGAATTCCGGGGCGTTCGGGCGGGTTCGGATCCCTACCCGTGCCACAGTGTGTGCCCGTGATCGTGCTCCTCGCCGCTGCCGCCGTCCTGGCCCTCAACCTTTATGCGGTCGTGCTCGTGCTCCTTCGCGCGGCCGTCTATCGCGTACGCCTGTACCGTCCGATGCTGCTGAACGTGGGCTTGTCGTTCGTGCCGGTTCCGCTGTCGCTGGTCGCCGGCGTCGGCTTCCTGCTGTTCGTGGAGTACCGCAGCCATGCGCTCGACAACGCCTCCCTGCTCGAAGGTGTGCTGGCGGTCATGGCGCTCGCTGTGCCCACGGGCGCGTGGCTGCTGCTGTTCCCCAATTCGGTCTACCTGATTACCGAACTGAACTTCAGCCATCGCGTCGAGAACACCCCGGTGCCGCTCTGGTACGACATCGTCCAGACACTCGCGCTGACGTTGTCGGGGATCGCGAACGCGATCCTCAGCCTGGCCCCCCTTCAGATGTTCGTCATCATCGGCCAGCAGAGCGGGGACCGGATCACCGTCGAGAGCTGGGTCTTCGCCGGCATCGTCATCCTGCTCGGAGCCGTGGGGGTGTACCTCGGCCGGTACCTGCGCTTCAACAGCTGGGATGTGCGGCATCCGAAAGCCGTGGCGCACAAGCTCCGGTCGCACCTGCGGGAGCGGGGCAAAATGCTCGAGGCAGTCGGATTCGTCGCCACGCACGCCGTGCTGGTGGCGATGCTGTACGTCCCGCTCTTCCTCTTCGCCTGGTCCTCTTTGGTCGCGGTCGGCCTCTGATATCATTGACCGGTTCGAGACCGGGTTCTCGGGCATCCCCTCTCTTCTTCACCGACCTTCCGGCGTGCCCCGGCGTGCAGTCCGGATAGGGCGAAGAGAGGCGATACGTCCGTGAGCCGCGAAAGGCGCGGCCACGTCATCGGAAGGAGAACTTCGTGACCACGAAGTCTCAGGACCGCCGCAAGGTGCGTCTGTCGCGCGCCCTCGGCGTCGCACTCACCCCCAAGGCCGCCCGCTACCTCGAGAAGCGTCCCTACGCTCCGGGTGAGCACGGTCGCACCAAGCGCAAGGCTGACAGCGACTACGCCGTCCGTCTGCGCGAGAAGCAGCGTCTGCGCGAGCAGTACGGCATCCGCGAGAAGCAGCTGCGCATCGCGTTCAACGAGGCACGCCGCACCGACGGCCTGACCGGTGAGAACCTGGTCGAGCTGCTCGAGATGCGTCTGGACGCCCTCGTCGTGCGTTCGGGCTTCGCCCGCACCACCGCGCAGGCTCGCCAGCTCGTCGTGCACCGCCACATCCTGGTCGACGGCCAGCTCGTGGACCGCCCGTCGTTCCGCGTGAAGCCGGGTCAGCAGATCCACGTCAAGCCGAAGAGCGAGGGCCTCGAGCCCTTCCAGGTCGCCGCCGCCGGTGGGCACGCCGAGGTGCTGCCCCCCGTTCCCGGTTACCTCGAGGTCGACCTGTCGACGCTCCAGGCGAAGCTCCTGCGTCGCCCCAAGCGCGCCGAGGTGCCCGTCACGTGTGACGTGCAGCTCGTCGTCGAGTACTACGCCGCCCGCTGATCCCAGCGAGCACACGAAGGGCGTCGGGTTCTCCCGGCGCCCTTCGTCGTTACAGCTCGCGCTCCCGCCGCCTTTGGTGGTTTCCTCGTCGTGCGTGCGCAGCATTCGTTTGCCCGAGATGGCCGGTCTTGGCTGGCGCCGGCGACCGTCTGCGGCAAACGAACGGCGAAAGCGTCTGTTCGTTTGCCCGAGATTGTCGGTGCGAGGTCGAGCCGCCGACCATCTGCGGCAAACGAACGCGAGAGGAACATCCGCAGAAGATCTCTCTGAAGCGGCGCACGACGACCGTCGCCTACGATGAAGGATGCCGCGACCGCGGCGCTGTATCGAGGAAGAAGTGGTGATCGTGAAAAGCCTCGTCTGGTTCGCCTTCGGCATCGTCGGCGGTTTCGTCGCCGCTCACCTGGTGAACAAGGACCCCCGCGGTCAGGAGCTGTTCGCGCAGCTCGATTCCCGCATCAGCGAGTTCACCGATCGCATGAGCGACGCCTACCACGAGCAGGAGATCCGCCTGTCGGAGATCGTCGACGACGTCAAGGGCGTCGCCGCCTCCGCGAGCACGTCCCTCGGTACCGCCGCCGACGCGGCGCGCTCGGCTTCCTCGTCCGACTGACCTTCCGGCATCCCGCCCCCGGCGCCGGGGGAGGGTCCGCACGCCCATCGAAAGATTCGCCATGAAAACCGCCGAGATCGCCCAGCGCTTCCTCGACTTCTTCGAGAAGAAGAACCACACGATCGTCCCCTCGGCCTCGCTCGTCACCGACGACCCGGCCCTGCTGTTCACCGTGGCGGGCATGGTGCCCTTCATCCCGTACCTGAGCGGTGTCGTTCCGCCGCCGTACCCGCGCGCGGCCGACGTGCAGAAGTGCATTCGCACCAACGACATCGAAGAGGTCGGCAAGACGCCCCGCCACGGCACCTTCTTCCAGATGCTCGGCAACTGGTCGTTCGGCGACTACTTCAAGGAAGACGCGATCCGCTACGCGTGGGAGCTGCTGACCGCCCCCGAGTCCGAGGGCGGCCTCGCCTTCGACCCGAAGGATCTCTGGGTCACCGTCTACGAAGAGGACGACGAGGCTCACGACCTCTGGCTGAAGCTCAGCAGGCTGCCCGAGGATCGCATCCAGCGCCTCGGCAAAGACACGAACTACTGGTCGACCGGTCTCCCGGGTCCGGCGGGCCCGTGCTCCGAGATCTTCTTCGACCGTGGCCCGGCGTACGGCATCGACGGGGGACCGGCGACCGACGACGACCGCTACGTCGAGATCTGGAACCTCGTGTTCATGCAGTACGAGATCACGAACGTGCGGTCGAAGTACGACTTCGACATCGTCGGCGAGCTGCCGGCGAAGAACATCGACACCGGCATGGGCCTGGAGCGCATCGCGTTCATCAAGCAGGGCGTCGACAACATGTACGAGACCGACCAGGTACGCCCGGTCCTCGATCTCGCCGCAAAGCTCGCGGGCAAGTCGTACGGTGCCGAGTCGCACGAGGACGACGTGCGCCTCCGCATCGTCGCCGACCACGTCCGTTCCTCGCTCATGCTGCTGGCCGACGGCGTGACGCCCTCGAACGAGGGACGCGGGTACATCCTGCGGCGCATCATGCGTCGCGCCATCCGTTCGATGCGCCTGCTCGGCGTCGAGGGCCCGACCTTCCCGGAGCTGTTCGCCGCGTCGCGCGACGCGATGAAGGAGTCGTACCCGGAGGTCGAGGCCGACTACGCGCGCCTGTCGGCCTACGCGATCGCCGAGGAGCAGACGTTCCTCCGCACGCTGGCGGCCGGATCCGCCATCCTCGACCAGTCGGTGGCCGAAGCGAAGAACGGCGGGGGCACGACGCTGTCGGGTTCCGAGGCGTTCCTGCTGCACGACACGTACGGCTTCCCCATCGACCTCACGCTCGAGATCGCCGAAGAGGCGGGCCTGAGCGTCGACCGCGGAGCCTTCGACCAGCTCATGCAGGAGCAGCGCACCCGCGCGAAGGCCGACGCCCGTGCTCGCAAGGGCGCGATCGCCGATCAGAGCGCGTACCGCGAGTTCCGCGCGCTGGGCGAGACGGTGTTCACCGGATACACCGAGCTGCAGACGGAGTCGACCGTGCTCGGCATCCTGGTCGACGGTCAGGGAACGGATCGCGCCTCCGCCGGACAGATCGCCGAGGTCATCACGGCCGAGACCGCTCTGTACGCCGAGTCGGGCGGCCAGGTCGCCGACAAGGGCACGATCGTGGGGCCGGGGTACGAGCTCGAGGTGCTCGACGTGCAGCGCCCCGTGCCGGGGCTCATCAGCCACACCGTCGAGGTCACCACCGGTGAGGTGTCGGTCGGTTCGCCCGCCACCACCGTGGTCGACGCCCTCAACCGGCACTCGGCGCAGCAGGCGCACTCCGCGACGCACCTCGTGCACGCGGCGATCCGCGACACCCTCGGCAAGACGGCGACGCAGACCGGCTCGCTCAACCGCGCCGGATACATGCGCTTCGACTTCAGCTGGGGCTCGGCGCTCTCGCCCGCGACCCGCACCGAGATCGAGGACATCGCCAACAACGCCGTCCGCGACAACCTCGAGGTCACGACGCGCGTGATGTCGCTCGACGAGGCGAAGGCCGCGGGCGCCATGGCGCTGTTCGGCGAGAAGTACGGCGACACGGTGCGCATGGTCGACATCGGCGGTCCCTGGTCGCGCGAGCTCTGCGGCGGCACGCACGTCGCCCGCAGCTCCGAGATCGGCCTGGTCAACCTCGTCGGCGAGCAGTCGGTCGGCGCCTCGAACCGTCGCGTGGAGGCGCTCGTGGGCCTCGATGCCTTCCGCGACCTGGCGGCGGAGCGCGCGATCGTGTCGCAGCTGTCGACGTCGCTCAAGACACCACGCGAGCAGCTCACGACCCGCATCGCGGAGCTGGCGGCGAGCCTCAAAGCGGCCGAGAAGAAGATCGCCGCGTTCGAGGCACAGGCCCTGACCGGTCGTCTGCCCCAGCTGGTCGAGGCGGCCGTCGCCGTCGGCACCGTGCGCGTCGTCGCACAGAGTCTGGGGGAGGGCGCGTCGGCCGACGATGTGCGCTCGCTCGCCCTGCAGGTGCGAGACCGTCTCGGGAGCGACCCGGCCGTCGTCGCCCTCGCCTCGGTCGCGGCCGGGCGCGCCACGGTCGTCGTCGTGACGAACGAAGCCGCCCGCGAACGGGGCCTGGCCGCCGGTGCCCTCGCGAAGGCCGCCGCGGGGGTTCTCGGCGGCGGCGGGGGCGGTCGCCCCGACGTCGCGCAGGGCGGCGGAACGGATGCCACGGCTCTGCCGCAGGCGCTCGAGGGCATCGTCGCGGACGTGCGGGCGACCACCGCGTGACGGCGTTTCGGCGCGGCATCCGTCTCGGGATCGATGTCGGGCGCGCCCGTGTCGGTGTCGCCCGCTCCGACCCGGACGGAGTACTCGCCGTCCCTGTCGAGACGGTTCCGCGCAAGGGCGAGCCCGTCCGCCGCATCGCCGCCCTCGCCGCGGAGTACGAGGCGTTCGAGGTGCTCGTCGGCCTGCCGCTGAATCTCCGCGGCGAGGACACGCCCTCGACGACCGACGCCCGCAGGTTTGCGCAGGCTCTCGCCACCGCATTGCCGATGCCCGTCCGGCTGGTCGATGAGCGTCTGAGCACCGTGTCGGCGCACGGTGTGCTGAGAGAGGCAGGACGTTCCCAGCGGGATTCTCGTAGCATTGTGGACCAAGTCGCCGCTGTGGTGCTGCTGCAGCAGGCGCTCGACGTGGAGCGACAGTCCGGTGACCCGGCCGGACCCGCCGTCACACCGGGACAGGAGCCCGCCTGACATGCCCGAAAACGACCCCAACGCCAACGACCCCCTCGCCGACCTGTACGGACGGCTGCCCGACCCGCGCGCGGCCGCTTCGGACGGCGCGCGGCGACGGTCGCCGTCGACGGACGAGTCGCCCGCCGCGCCCGAGCCGGAGACGCCCGTGTCGCGCCGCGCCGCGCGAGCTGCTCGCGCGCAGACAGGACCCACCGCGGCACAGACCGGTGTGCCCGCTCCGGCGCAGAGCACGGAATCCGTCGCCTCGACGCCCGCCGCCTCCCGGCCGCGAACGACGGCGCCGACGAACAACGCGGCGCCGACTCCGTCGGCCGGCGCCGCCACGCGCCCCGCCGCGGCACAGCCCGGCCCCGCTCGAACCCCCGCCGAGACGGCTCGTCGAGCGGCCGCCGCGGAGCAGCCCACGCAGCAGATCCCGACCACGCCCGCTGAGCGCGAGCCCGCTCTCGTCGGCGCAGCGGCTGCCGGAGTGTCGGCCGGACGGACGGCGAACGACGGCACCGTACCGAGTGGCTCGCTCGAGGACCTCTTCACCGGCCGCGCCCACACCGACCAGATCGGCGCCCCCGCTCCCCGGAAGCCCAAGAAGCGTCGCCGCACCGGCGGGTGGATCGCCCTCGGGATCGTCCTCGTGGTCATCGGCGGCCTCGTGGGCGGCGGCTTCGCCCTGTGGAACACCTACGGCGACCGGGTTCAGGCGTTCCTCGGCACCGGCGAGCCCCTCGACTACGGGGCGGGCATCGCCAACGGCGAGGCCCGCGTGACGATCGTGGCGGGGGACACCGGCGAGTCCGTCTCCCCGAAGATGTTCGACGCCGGCGTGACCAAGGCCTCCAACTCGCTCTACAAGTACATGGTCGACAATTCGGTCGGCTTCACCTTCCAGCCGGGTGTCTACAAGCTGCAGAAGCAGATGACGTCCGAGGCCGTCATCGCCGCACTCCGCGACCCGGCGAACCGCCTCGACAACTCCGTGCAGCTGCGCGAGGGCCTCACGCTCACCCAGTCGCTCGACGTGATCTCGGAGCAGACGGGCATCGCGCGCGCCGACCTCGACGCGGCCGTCGCCGATCCGTCGCAGTACGGCGTCTCCGCCTCGTCGCTCGAAGGATGGATCTTCCCCGCCACCTACGACTTCGACGAGGGCGTCGCCGCGAAGGACGTGATCGCGCGCATGGTCCAGCGCACGGTGCAGTCGCTCGATCAGGCGGGAGTGCCCGAGAGCGACCGCGAGCGGATTCTCATCATCGCGTCGATCATCGAGCGCGAAGCGCGCAACCCCGACGACTTCTACAAGGTCTCGCGCGTGATCGAGAATCGCCTCCAGCCCGACAACGACGAGACGCACGGCCTTCTGCAGATGGACTCGACCGCCCAGTACGGCGTCGGAGAGATCGGCGCGGGAAGCTCGTCGTCGTCCGAGAACGCGCTCACCAGCGACAACCCATGGAACACCTACATCCACCCGGGTCTGCCGGTGGGGCCGATCGCCAACGCGGGTGACCTCGCGATCGACGCGGCCATGCACCCCGTCGACGGACCGTGGTACTACTTCACGACCGTCAACCTCGCGACGGGAGAGACGGTCTTCTCGACGACGTACGCCGATCAGCTCAAGGCCGTCGACCAGTTCCAGCAGTGGTGCCGCGACAACCCCGACGGCGGATGCTGAGCGCCGACCGGCTCGCCGTCTGGGGGGACCCGATCGATCACTCACGGTCGCCGTCGCTGCACGCGGCGGCGTACCGCGAGCTGGGGCTGTCGTGGACGTACGGGCGGCAGCGAGTGACCGAGGCGGATTTTGCCGTCCGCCTGGGCGAGTTGGACGGCACCTGGCGCGGGCTCTCGCTCACGATGCCGTTGAAGAACGTCGCCTTCCGCGCCGCTGTCGAGCTCGACGACGCCGCGCGGCGTACGGGCGCCGTGAACACGTTCCTCCTCACGTCCGACGGACCGCGCGGGTTCAACACCGACGTCGGAGGCCTGGCGCGCGCCCTGCGCGAGGCGGGCGTGGCTGAACCGGGCGTGGCGCGCATTCTCGGAGCAGGCGCCACGGCGACTTCCGCGGTGATGTCTCTCGCTGAGCTCGGCACGCGGCGCGTCGAGGTCGTGGCCCGTCGCCCCGAAGCCGTCATCCCCCTGAGGGACCTGGGGGAGTCCGTCGGTGTCGAGATCTCACGCGCGTCGTTCGACGATCCCCGGATGCCAGCGCCCGTCGATGTGACCGTCGCGGCTCTCCCGGGGAAGGTCGACGTGGGTCCCGGCATCCGTCCCTTCGCCGAGAACGGCGGGCTGCTCGTCGACGTCGTCTACGGCAACTGGCCGACCGCCCTCGCCGAGCAGTGGCGCGCCGCGGGGAACGAGGCGATCAACGGGCTTCCGATGCTGCTGCACCAGGCGCTGCTGCAGGTGCGCATCTTCGTCGGCGGCGATCCGGCCGTTCCCCTCGAGCGCGAGGACGCCGTGCTGGCCGCGATGCGCATCGCGCTCGTGGGAGACTAGACGAATGCTTCGCGTTCTCACGGCCGGCGAGTCCCACGGCCCCGAACTGATCGCCCTCATGGAGGGGATGCCGGCGGGCGTTCCCATCTCGTCCGCGCAGATCCGCGCAGAACTCGCGCGTCGCCGGCTCGGCTACGGCCGCGGCTCGCGCATGAAGTTCGAGGAAGACGAGCTGACGCTGTCCACGGGCATCGTGCAGGGCTACACGATCGGCAGCCCCATCGCGCTGCGCATCGGCAACACCGAGTGGCCGAAGTGGACCGAGGTCATGAGCCCCGAGCCCGTCGAGCTGTCGGACAAGTCGCGCGGTCGCGGTGCGGCGCTGACGCGTCCGCGTCCGGGTCACGCCGACCTCGTCGGCATGCAGAAGTACGGCTTCGACGAGGCCCGGCCGATCCTCGAGCGTGCGTCTGCTCGCGAGACCGCCGCGCGTGTGGCCCTCGGGGCCATCGCCCGCTCGTTCCTCGGCGAGCTCGGCATCCGGCTCGTCAGCCACACGCTCTCGATCGGACCCGTTCGTGTTCCCGATGACGCCGCGATCCCCGCGCCCGACGACGTCGACCGCCTCGACGCCGACCCGCTGCGGTGCTTCCACCCCGCGACGAGCGAGGCGATGGTCGCGGAGATCGATGACGCCAAGAAGGCGGGTGACACCCTCGGCGGTGTCGTCGAGGTGCTCGCCTACGGTCTGCCCCCGGGGCTCGGCTCGCACGTGCAGTGGGACCGTCGACTGGATGCCAAGCTCGCCCAGGCGCTCATGAGCATCCAGGCGATCAAGGGCGTCGAGGTCGGCGACGGCTTCCTCACCACCACGCGCCGTGGCTCGCAGGCGCACGACGAACTCTTCGCCACGGAGGACGGCATCACGCGTTCGTCCGACCGCGCCGGCGGCACCGAGGGCGGAATGTCGACCGGTACGGTGCTGCGCGTGCGCGCCGGCATGAAGCCGATCGCCACGATCCCGAAGGCGCTGCGCACCGTCGACGTCGCGACCGGCGACACCGCGGCGGCGCACCACCAGCGCTCCGACGTCTGTGCGGTTCCCGCGTCCGGTGTCGTCGCCGAAGCGATGGTGGCTGTGACGCTCGCCGACGCCGTGCTCGAGAAGTTCGGGGGCGACAACATCGCCGAGACGCGTCGCAACCTCGAGTCGTACCTCGCGAACCTCCCCGAGACGCTGCGCACGAGCGACGCGTCCGACGCCGCGCTGCTCGCGCATGACCCCGCCTGAGCCGGTGGACCAGGCGACGACGATCCCGGATGCCGGGACCTCGGCTGTCGTCCTGATCGGGCCGATGGGCGCGGGGAAGACCAGCGTCGGGCGCCGTGTCGCGCGCGCCCTTGGCACGCCGTTCACCGACACCGACAAGCTCGTCGTCCGCGACCACGGCCCGATCCCGGCACTGTTCCGTGCCCACGGCGAGCCGCACTTCCGCGCCCTCGAGCGTGAAGCCGTCGCCGAGGCGCTGACCCGCGGCGGTGTGGTCGCGCTGGGCGGGGGTGCGGTCCTCGACGCCGTGACACGCGAGCGGTTGCGAGAGCACCGGGTCGTGCTGCTGACCGTGGCGCCGCACGTCGTGGCATCCCGGATCCACGGAGACGATCGGCCGCTCCTCGGCGGTGAAGACCCCGTCGCGCGCTGGCTGCGGATCTTCGAGGAACGGCGACCGGTCTACGAAGAGACGGCCGACATCGCATTCGACACCTCGTCGGGCCCGCTCGCGCGGGTCGTCGACGACATCGTGGCCTGGGCACGCCGTGTGCCGGCCGGAGAGACGGCATGACCGACACCACCACCATCAGCGTCGCCGGCGACTCCGGCTACGACATCACGATCGGCCGCGGCCTTCTGGCCTCGCTCGGAGAGGTGCTGCCGGCGGCCGCGCAGAAGGTGCTCGTGGTGCACCCGCCGACGCTCGCGAAGCAGGCGGAAGAGCTGCGCGCGCAGCTGATGGGAGACCGCCAGGTGCTCCTCGCCGAGATCCCGGATGCCGAGGCCGGCAAGCGCGTGGAAGTCGCGGCGTTCTGCTGGCAGGTGATGGGGCAGGCCGACTTCACGCGGACCGACGCCGTCATCGGGTTCGGTGGGGGAGCGGTCACCGACCTCGCCGGTTTCGTCGCGGCGACCTGGCTGCGCGGCGTCGCCCTCGTGCAGGTTCCGACCACCGTGCTCGGCATGGTCGACGCTGCCGTCGGCGGCAAGACGGGCATCAACACCGCGGAGGGGAAGAACCTCGTCGGGGCGTTCTGGCCGCCGGTCGCCGTGGTGTGCGATCTCGACCTGCTCGACACGCTGTCGAAGAACGAGGCGACGGCCGGGTTCGCCGAAGTCGTCAAGGCGGGTTTCATCTGGCATCCGGAGATCCTCGATCTCATCGAGGCCGACCCGTCGGGGATCGTCGATCCGCGCGGCGACGCGTTCCGCCGCTGCATCGAACTGGCGATCGACATGAAGGCGCGGGTCGTCGGTGAGGACCTGCGCGAGGCGGGGCTGCGCGAGGTGCTCAACTACGGGCACACGCTGGGCCACGCCATCGAACACGCCGAGCGCTACCGCTGGCGTCACGGCGCCGCGATCTCGGTCGGAATGGTGTTCGCAGCGGAGCTGTCGCGACTGGCCGGACGCCTGTCCGACGACGTCGCGCAGCGCCACCGCACGGTGCTCGAGTCGCTCGGCCTGCCGACGACCTATCGCGCCGGGGCGTTCCAGACGTTGAAGGCGACCATGCAGCGCGACAAGAAGAGCCGCGGCAGCATGTTGCGCTTCATCGTGCTCGACGACCTCGCGCGGCCGACGGTGCTGCAGGCGCCGGATGAGTCGCTGCTGTTCGCCGCGTACCAGGAGGTCGGCGCGTAGGTTCGGCATCCGCCGGCGCGCTCGACATCGGGTTCGTGGATTCCGGATGCCATGGCATCCGCCGCTCTTCCCTCACTTGCGCGCGGCCCGTGCCGGGCACGGGGATGCGTCGCAGATCCGGAGATGCGCCTCGGATCCGGACGATTCCCCCGGGATGCTCCGGATCCGCGACGCGTCTCCGGTTCTGCGACGGGGAACGGCCCCGCCTCCCGAAGGAGACGGGGCCGGTTCCACGCTGAGGGTCAGACCCCCGCGGGCACACGCTCCTCGGCGCGGAGGCCGAGCTGTGCGGTCGGCACGTTCTTCGTCTCGCGGGCCGTGAGGGCGCTGACCGAGGCGATGATCGCGATGACGGCGGTGAAGAGGCTGATGACGACCCATCCACCCGCTCCGCCGCCGCCGAGGGCGGCGACGATGCTCGGCGCGAACCCGGCCATGAGGAACCCGAGCTGCGTGCCGATCGCCATGCCCGAGAAGCGGACGCGCGTGCTGAACATCTCGCCGTAGAAGGAGGGCCACACGGCGTTGGCGGCGGCGTACCCGCACGAGAACGTGAGGACCGCGAGGCCGAAGGTGAGAAGGTCGTTCCCGGCCCCCATCGACAGCATGTAGAACGGCATGAACGCCGCGGACGACAGGGCGCCGTAGATGAAGACGGGCTTGCGACCGATGCGGTCGGCGAGCTTGCCGAACAGCGGCTGCGTGAAGAGAGCGACGACGTTGGCGACGACGACGAGCCACAGCGTGACGCTCGCGGCGAGCCCGACCTCTTTGCCGTAGGCGATCGCGAGGGTGCCGAAGACCGTGGACACCGCGGCGATGAACGCGCAGAAGATCACGCGGAGCACGTCGCGCCAGTGGTTCTTCAGCAGGGGAACCAGCGGCATCCGCGCGATCTGTCCGGTCTCCTTGGCCTGTTCGAACTCGGGCGTCTCGTGCAGGCTCCGTCGGATGAAGAAGGCCACGATCACGACGACGGCGCTCAGCCAGAACGGCACGCGCCATCCCCATGAGAACTTGATGTCGTCGGGGAGCGCGACGACGGGGATGAAGACGAGGGCGGCGAGGATCTGACCGCCCTGCGTTCCCGTGAGGGTCCACGAGGTGAAGAAGGAACGGCGTCCGTCGGGGGCGTGCTCGAGAGTGAGCGACGACGCTCCCGCCTGCTCGCCCGCCGCCGACAGCCCCTGGGCCAGACGGCACAGCACGAGCAGGATGGGTGCGAACCAGCCGATCTGCGCGAAGCCGGGCAGGCAGCCGATCACGAACGTCGACAGGCCCATGAGGAGCAGCGTGAACATCAGCACCTTCTGGCGGCCGATGCGATCCCCGAAGTGACCGAGGATGACGGCGCCGACCGGGCGCGCGATGTAGGCGAACCCGAAGGTCGCGAACGACATCACCAGTGCCGCTTGGTCGCCCGACGGGAAGAAGACCGTGGGGAAGATGAGCGCGGCGGCCGAGCCGAACAGGAAGAAGTCGTAATACTCCACGGCACTTCCCATGAAGCTGGCGGTGGCCGCCTTCACGGGAGTCTTCCGCGTCGTTGCGGTGGTGGTCATGGGGTGTGCTCCTTAGCGAGGAATGGCGGGGCTGGCGGGCGAGTCGGCGGCCACCAGGTCGAGGAAATGGGCGGTCATGCGATCGGGGTCGGGTCGCGTCCCCGTGATGAGGGCGAACGCATCGACGGCCTGGTGGACCGCCATACGTCCGCCGCTGAGCGTGCGGCAGCCGCGCTCGCGCGCGGCGACGAGGAGTTCGGTGTCGAGCGGGCGGTACACGATGTCGGCGACCCAGAGGTCGGGGCGCAGCAGCGCGGCGTCGAGGGGGAGCCCCGGGTGCTCGGCCATTCCTACCGGGGTGCAGTGCACGAGGCCGTCGGCACCGTCGAGCACCTCGCCGAGGCGACCCGGCGTCGCGGTGTCGACGGCGGAGAGCGGATGCCGCGAGCCGAGGTCGTCGGCGAGCGCGGTCGCGCGTGCGGAGTCGAGGTCGACGATCGTCAGTCGAGCGGTCCCGAGGCGCAGCAGCGCGTCGGCGACGGCGGACCCTGCGCCACCCGCGCCGAGCTGGACGACGTGCCGGGTTGCGGCATCCGGGAGCCCGTCGGTGAAGGCTGCGGCGAAGCCGGTCGTGTCGGTGTTGTAGCCGACCCGCCCGGTGGGTGTGAACAGCACCGTGTTGACTGCGCCGAGGGCGGCGGCGACGGGGTCGATCCGGTCGAGGTGGGCGAGGACGCTCTGCTTGCACGGGTGCGTCACATTGACGGCGTCGTAGCCGAGGCGCTCGGCCCACGCGAGCACGTCGCCGATGCGCTCGGGGTCGATGCCCAGGGCGGTGAGGTCGAGCGGGCGGTAGACGTAGGTCAGCCCCAGCGCGCGAGCTTCGGCCATGTGCATCGACGGGGTGAGCGAGGGGAGGACTCCCGTGCCGATGAGGCCGACGAGATACGGGTGCGCGTCGATCACGGTACTCCTTCGTGTCCGTGTGGCGGTTATGTACTAACCGGTACGTTCAGAGGAAACCACGCTCACGCCGCGGTGTCAACGACGAGATCCCAGATGCCGTAGATCCGGGGCGCCCCGCGAGCACCCCGGTGGCTTCGACAGGCTCAGCCACCTGTGTCGCGAGGCCCCTGAGCTCGCCGAAGGGTCCGGGCCCCGCGAGCATCCCGGTGGCTTCGACAGGCTCAGCCACCTGTGTCGAGAGGCCCCTGAGCTCGTCGAAGGGTCCGGGCCCCGCGAGCATCCCGGTGGCTTCGACAGGCTCAGCCACCTGTGTCGAGAGGCCCCTGAGCTCGTTGAAGGGTCCGGGGGCCGGCGTGCCCCTCCGCGCGATCAGCGCGCGGGTGCGGTCAGCCAGCCGACCACCACGTCGCCGAGAGCGGCGCGGAGGTGCACCCGACGCTCGGGGGAGGCGAGGTCGACATCGAAGAGGTGCCCGAACGTGTACTGGTTGGCGACCTGGAACACGCAGTACGAGCTGATGACGAGGTGCACGTCGATCGCGTCGACGTCGGAACGGAAGACGCCGGCGGCCCGCCCGCGCTCGAGGATCTCGTCGAGGAGCCCCTTCGCGGGCTGCGACAGCGTCCGCAGGCCCTCGATCTGCCGGATGAACTCGCCGCGGTGGATGTTCTCGATCGCGACGAGACGGATGAACGCCTCGTGCCCGACGTGGTGGTCGAAGGTCAGCTCGGCCAGCGCGCGGATGGCATCGACGGGATCGGCGTGATCGACGTCGATCGCGCGCTCCGCCTCGCGGATACCGCGGTAGGCCTCTTCGAGGACGGCGCGATAGAGCCCTTCCTTTCCGCCGAAGTAGTAATAGATCATCCGCTTCGTCGTGCGCGTGCGCGCGGCGATGTCGTCGACCCGGGCGCCGGAGAACCCCTCTTCGGCGAAGACCTCGGTCGCGACAGCGAGCAGCTCGGAGCGGGTGCGCTCGGCGTCTCTGCGTGCCTCGGCCATTCGGTCAGACTAGTGGACCCCGTTTGTACCAGATGGTACATTCGGCCGCCATGAGGACCTCGATCGCGACCGTCTGCATCAGCGGGACGCTCGCCGACAAACTCCACGCCTGCGCCGACGCCGGCTTCGACGGCGTGGAGATCTTCGAACCCGACCTGCTCGCAGCGCCCGAAAGCCCCGAAGAGATCGCGGCCCTGGCCGGACGTCTGGGTCTGAGCCTCGATCTCTATCAGCCGATGCGTGACGTCGAGGGCGTCGACGACGAGGCGTTCGCGGCGGTGCTGCGACGCGCCGAGGCGAAGTTCCGCCTCATGAACCGTCTCGGCATCGACCTGGTGCTGTGCTGCAGCAACGTCGCGACGGCCACGGTCGACGATGACGCCGTGTCCGCCGACCAGCTGCGACGCCTCGGCGACCTGGCGGCGGGGTATGGCATCCGGATCGCTTTCGAAGCCCTCGCCTGGGGTCGTTTCGTCGACGACTACCGCCGCGCCTGGCGCATCGTCGAGCGCGCCGACCACCCCGCGGTCGGGGTGTGCCTCGACTCGTTCCACATCCTCTCGCGCGGGCACGACCTCGCGGAGATCGCCGACATCCCCGGCGAGAAGATCTTCTTCGTGCAGCTCGCCGATGCTCCGCGCCTCAGCATGGACGTGCTCTCGTGGAGCCGGCACCACCGCCTGTTCCCGGGCGAGGGAGACTTCAACCTCGCCGACTTCACGGCCCGCATCGTCCGGGCCGGATACACCGGACCCTGGTCGCTCGAGGTCTTTAACGACACTTTCCGGCAGACCGATGCCCGCCGGACCGCCCGGCACGCACGCCGCTCGCTGCGCTGGCTCGAAGACGCGGTGTCGCGGACCCTGCCGGACGCGCCGCCCGACCTGGAAATGCTCCCGGATTCGGCGGCTCCGTCCGGAATTGACTTCATCGAGGTCAAGGCCGAAGACACCTCGGCGATCGAGGAGTTGCTCGCGCAGCTCGGCTTCACCTCGCGCGGACGCCACCGCACGAAGCCGGTGACCCTGTGGACGGCGGGGGAAGCCCGCGTCATCCTCAACGAGCAGCACGCTCGCGGGTGGGAACCGCGTCTCGCCGCGATCGGGCTCGAGGTCGACGACGCCGAAGCGGTCGATCTGCGCATGAGCGAGCTCGGCGTGCCGCGCGCCTACCGCCGCACGTACGCGACCGAGGAGCGCCTCGACGGTGCGGTCGCGCCCGACGGAACCGAGGTCTACTGGGCGCAGGCCGCCGACGAGGGAGAGCCCGCCTGGGTCGCGGAGTTCGAGCACGGCGAGCCACGACGCGACACCGCGATCGCGGGCGTCGACCACGTGAGCCTGAGCCAACCGTGGGATGCCATCGAAGAGGCGACCCTGTTCTACACCGCGGGCTTCGCCCTCCGCGTCGACAGCGCGACCGAGGTGCCCGGCCCCCGCGGCCTCGTCGCCAGTCGCGTGCTCGTCGCGCCGGGTGGCGGGGTGCGTCTCCCGCTCAACGTCGCGCCGCCGATCCTCGCCGCCGAGCGGGCCGGGGCGGCTCTGCCGCAGCATGTCGCCTTCGCCTGCGACGACGTCCGCGCCGTCGCTCGCGCCTCGCGGTCCCGCGGCTTCGCGCCCCTCGAGATGCCCGCCAACTACTACGACGACATCGCCGCACGATTCGACCTCAGCGCTGCCGCCGTCGACGAGTTGCGCGAGCTCCATCTCGGTTACGACCAGGATGCCGCGGGCGAATACCTGCACTTCTACACGCGCACGATCGGCGAGGTGTTCTTCGAGTTCGTCGAGCGCATCGACGCCTACGCGGGCTACGGAGCCGGTACCGCCCCCGTGCGCCTCACCGCGCAGGGACGGCGCTGATAGCGTGCCCGACATGACCACGCCCCGCCGCCTGCTGCTCGTCAACGGTCCGAACCTCAACCTGCTGGGCACGCGTCAGCCCGAGATTTACGGGCGCGAGACCCTCGCTGATGTCGAACGGGTCACTGCCGAAGCCGCCCAGCGCCACGGCATCGAGGTCCGGGCCCTGCAGAGCAACCACGAGGGCGTGCTCATCGATGCCATCCACGACGCGCGGCTCGACTGCGCCGGCATCGTGATCAACGCCGGGGGACTCACGCACACCTCCGTCGCGCTGCGCGACGCGCTGGCATCCGTCGCCCTCCCCGTCGCCGAGGTGCACATCTCGAACATCAAGGAGCGCGAGAGCTTCCGTCACTTCTCGTACATCGAGGACGTCGCAGCCGTGCACGTGATCGGCGAGGGCGTCCCGGGGTACGCGCGGGCCGTCCACCTGCTCGTCGACGTCATCAGCGGCCGCGCGGACGGCTGAGCGCGCTGCTGCCGACCCGCGCGCAGACGACTGGTCGCGCGCGGTCGCCCGCGCCCGAGCAAGGCATCGCGTAGACTGGACCGCTGGGTGTGCGCCAGAGCGCCGCCTCCCCTCACACGAAACGGAACACCGGCACTCATGGCATCCACCGCAGACATCAAGAACGGCGTCGTCCTCAGCATCGACGGTCAGCTCTGGAACGTCGTGGAGTTCCAGCACGTCAAGCCCGGTAAGGGTGGCGCGTTCGTCCGCACCAAGCTCAAGAACGTCATGAGCGGCAAGACCGTCGACCGCACGTTCAACGCCGGCGCCAAGGTCGACATCGAGAACGTCGACCGCCGCGACTTCACGTACCTGTACAACGACGGCGAGGGCTTCGTCTTCATGGACGTCGCCGACTACGACCAGATCACCGTGGGGGCCGCCACCGTCGGCGACGCCGCCAACTTCCTGCTCGAGAACCAGCAGGTGCAGATCGCGCTGAACAACGGAAACCCGCTCTACATCGAGCTCCCGCCGTCCGTCGTGCTTGAGGTCACCTACACCGAGCCGGGTCTTCAGGGCGACCGCTCGTCGGCCGGCACCAAGCCCGCCACCGTCGAGACCGGCTACGAGATGCAGGTTCCGCTGTTCCTCGAGACCGGCACGAAGATCAAGGTCGACACTCGCACGGGCGAGTACCTCGGCCGCATCAGCTGACCTTGTCCGCCCGCACAAAGGCGCGCAAGCGCGCCCTCGACATCCTCTTCCAGGCCGACGTGCGCGGCGAGGAGCTGCCGATCATGCTGGCCGCCGAGGCGAAGCGCGCCTCTTCCGAGCCCGACCGTCAGGCGTCCTGGCTGTACGCCCGCGACATCGTCGACGGCGTGATCGACAACCGCGACGCGATCGACGAGCAGATCACCACGTTCGCCAAGGACTGGTCGCTGCAGCGCATGCCCGCCGTCGACCGCGCCCTGCTGCGCATCGGCACGTGGGAGATCCTCTACAACGACGAGGTGCCGACGGCCGTCGCGATCGACGAAGCGGTGGAGCTGGCCAAGGAGTTCTCGACCGACGACTCCGGCTCGTTCGTGCACGGCGTGCTGGCGCGGATCGCGCGTTCGTCCTGAGCCCTCGCGACGTGTCCCGACGCGGCCCCGACGTTTCGTCGGCGGCCGCGTCGCGGCGTTTCGGCGTGAACGCGTTGGCGGGGTGCGCGCACCGCGGCGAGTCAGCGGCGTGCGCGCGCGGCCGCGAGTCAGCGGCGTGCGGGCGCGGCCGCAAGTCGCGCATAAACGCTGTTCGCGCACAGAAACGCGAGCACAGCGTGTTTCTGTGCGCGAATCGCGTTTATGCGTGGTCCGGGACCCCCGCGAGCCCGCTCGCACGGCCGGCGATGTCGGAAGCGTCGGGCAGGATGCTCCCGTGACCACCTGGCGCGACCTCCTCCCCGGGGGCGAGCCGGCCGCCTACGAGCCGCTCGCCCTCGGCGTCGAGCTGCGCCAGCGCGAGGCCTACGACCCCGCGCGGTGGGAGGCGCGGGCGGTCGTGCCGGTGACCCCGCGCATGCTCGCGCGCCGCCGCGACGATCTGCAGCTCGTCGCGCGTCCCCTCGTGCGAGGCGCGCGCGAGGCGTGGATCCGAGCGGATGCCACGTGGGATGCCGTGCGTCGATCCACCACGCGCTTCGACCCCGCGCACGTGCGGTGGTTCGCCGAGCTCCACGCCCTCGCTCAGGCCCTTCGCACCGCCGGACCGTTCGCTCCCTCCGGCGACACGATCGCCCTCGACGCCGTCGACTCGCCCCTGCTGTGGCCGCACCTGGCCGCGGCCGAGGGGCTCGGCATCCGGATCGTCCCGATGCACGCGCAGCAGACGGTGCGCCTCGCGCGCACGGCGACGGCGCGGGTGGCGCTCGACGCGGTCGGCGGGGGAGCGCTGCGCGTCTCGGCCGATCTCGAGATCGACGGGCGTCCCGTGGATGCCGCGCATGCCCGCGCCGTGGGCACATCGGGGGTCTTCGCGTTCGAGGTCGACCGCGACCCCGTGCCGATCGTCCTCGCGGCCGTCGACCTTCCGTCGCCGCTCCCCGCGCTGATCGGCGGCAGGGTCGTCGACGTCGTCGCCGCCGAAGCGACGGAGTTCGTGGCCGAGATGTATCCGCGCCTCGCCCTCCGCGCCCCGCTCTCGGTCGGCGCCGGAGTGCCGCCCCCGCCGCCGGCGCGCCCGACGCTGACCGTGGAGGTCTCGTACCTCGACGACGACGCCGTGCAGTACCGGCTCGACTGGGTGTATCCGGGCGGCTTCCGAACCGTGTACGACGACCAGAGCGAGAACGTCGAGCGCGACGCGCGCGCCGAGGCGCAGATCGGCGAGCGGTTCGAGACGGCGTGGATGGCGGCGTCCGACCTGCCCCTGATGCCGAAGGCTCTCCTGCGCGACGCGGACGCCGCGGTCTTCGGTTCCCGCGTGCTGCCCGCTCTCGACGTGGTCGACGAAGTGCGGGTGCGCACTCGGGGCACGCAGCCGACCTTCCGCGAGCTGCGGGGGGATCCGTCCCTGCGCATCACCGCGGTGGAGTCACTCGACCGCGACTGGCTCGACCTCGGCATCGTCGTGACGATCGACGGCCGTCTCATCCCCTTCGGCGTGCTCTTCAGCGCCCTCTCACGGGGGCGCACGCGCATCAAGCTGTCGGACGGCGCCTGGTTCTCGCTCACGCACCCGGCTCTGCAGAGGCTTCGAGAGCTGCTCGAGGAGGCCGCGGCGCTCGACGAGTGGGAGACCGGGCCGCGCCTGCCCCGCACCCACCTCGCCCTGTGGGCCGAGTTCGAAGACCTCGCCGACCAGTCCGAGGCTGCGGTCGAGTGGCGGCAGCTGGCGCGAGCGCTCCGTGACGTCACCGAGGTACCGCGAGTGTCCACACCGCCCGGATTCCGAGCGGAGTTGCGCCCGTACCAGCGCGAGGGGTTGTCGTGGCTCGCGCTCCTGCACGCCCACCGGCTCGGCGGCATCCTGGCCGACGACATGGGCCTCGGAAAGACGCTGCAGCTACTCGCGGTCATCGCCCACAGCCGCACCCGCGGCGACGCGCGACCGTGGCTCGTCGTCGCGCCGACGTCGGTACTGCCGACCTGGCGCGACGAGGCCGCACGTTTCGCCCCCGGCCTGCGGGTCGCGGTCGTCGAGGCGACCGCGGTGCGCCGCGAGAGGTCCATCGCCGAGATTTCGGGCGACGCGGACATCGTCGTCGCGTCCTACGGCGTCGTGCGGACGGATGCCGACGAGTTCGCCGCGCCGCACTGGTCGGGGGTGGTGCTCGACGAGGCGCAGTTCGTGAAGAATCCGGCGACGCGTATCCATCGCGCGATCGCCGCCCTGCGCACCGACGCGGTGTTCGCGGCCACCGGCACTCCGATCGAGAACGGGCTCGACGATCTGTGGGCCCTCCTCGCGCTGACGGCACCGGGGTTGTTCCCCTCGATCCGTCAATTCCGCGAGGACTACACGCGCGCGATCGAGCAGCTGCCGTCGGACGCGCCCACCGCCCTCTCTGCCGCGGCAGCCGGGGAGCATCGCGAGAAGACCCTCGAGCGACTTCGGCGCCGGGTGCGGCCGTTCCTCCTCCGCCGCACCAAGGACGTGGTGGCGTCCGATCTTCCGCCGAAGCAGGAGCAGGAGATCGCCGTGCCGCTCGGCCCGGCCCACCGCGCGGTGTACGACCGCGTGCTGCAGCGCGAGCGTCAGAAAGTGCTCGGGCTGCTCGACGACCTCGATCGGCAGCGCTTCATCGTGTTCCGTTCGCTGACGCTGCTGCGCATGCTCGCGCTCGCCCCCGGTCTCGTCGACGAACGCGACGCGCACCTGGGATCGGCGAAGCTCGACGTGCTGCTCGAGCGACTCGTCGAGGTCGCCGCGGAGGGGCACCGCGCGCTCGTCTTCAGCCAGTTCACGTCCTTCCTCGACATGGCGGCCGAGAGATTGGATGCCGCGGGCCTCGCCTACGCTTACCTCGACGGGAGCACCGCCCGGCGCGGTGACGTGGTCGCGGGCTTCCGCGCGGGGGAGGCGCCCGTGTTCCTCATCAGTCTGAAGGCCGGCGGCTTCGGCCTGACCTTGACCGAGGCCGAGTACGTTTTCGTGCTCGACCCGTGGTGGAACCCCGCGGCCGAGGCGCAGGCGATCGACCGCGCGCACCGCATCGGCCAGGACAAGAGCGTGTTCGTCTACCGGCTGATCGCGGCCGGCACGATCGAAGAGAAGGTGCTCGCCCTCCAGCGCCGGAAGGCCGCACTGTTCGACACGGTCATCGACGAGGGGGAGGCGTTCGCCGCTTCCCTCGACGCGTCGGACATCCGGGGGCTGCTGGGGCCGTGAGACGAGCGCACCGAACAGACGCGATGCGGCGCCGCGCGCACCGCTGACCCGCGATCGATCCGCGGCGGCGAGTCCGCGGCATCCATTGGTCGCTCGAACCGCCGCGACTCCCCACGGCCTTCCAGCCGGCCCCGCGTAGACTCGTCAGGTTCCGTCCACGACACAGGAGCGACATGAGAATCACCGGCCTCGGCCACGCGGGAATGTTCATCGAGACGGCGGGCGGCAGCATCCTCTGCGACCCCGTCATCGGTCCGAGCTTCTTCGGCTCGTGGTTCCCGTTCCCCGACAACCGCGCTCTCGACTGGGAGCGCTTCGGCAAGGCGGACTTCCTCTACATCTCGCACCGCCACCGCGACCACTTCGACCCGGCGATGCTCGAGCGTTACGTGCCGAAGGACGTCAAGGTGCTCCTTCCCGAGTACCCGACCGACGATCTCGAGCAGGACCTCATCGCCCTCGGTTACACGAACCTCGTTCGCACCGAAGCGGGTGTTCCGCTGCAGTTCGGTGACCTGAAGCTCATGGTCACCCCGCTTCGGGCCCCCTCGGACGGCCCGATCGGCGACTCGTCGCTCTCGCTCGACGACGGCACGGCATCCATCCTCAATCAGAACGACTCGCACCCGCTCGACCTCGAGAAGCTGTTCGACTTCGGCAAGCCCGACGCGTACTTCACCCAGGTCTCGGGCGCGATCTGGTGGCCCATGGTCTACGACCTGCCGCAGGATGCCAAGCAGAACTTCGCGCAGCTCAAGCGCGACGCGCAGAACAAGCGCGCGATGTACTACATCGAGAAGGTGGATGCCGAGCACGTCTTCCCCATGGCCGGTCCGCCGATGTTCCTGCGCGAGGAGCTGTTCCGCTACAACGGCACGGGCCTCGAGAACGATTCGATCTTCACCGATCAGCGCGAGTTCCTCGCGCACATGAAGGAACAGCGCCCCGGCCAGAAGGGCTACCTGTTCCTCCCGGGCACCGAGGTCGAGGTGCACGGCTCCGACGTCACCGTCACCCAGACGCTGTACACCGACGAAGAGATCGAGCGCGTCTTCGGTGACAAGTGGAACTACCTCGCCGAGCAGCGCGACAGCCGTCAGGCCGAGATCCAGGCGGAAGAGGCATCCCGTGCCGAGATCATCCCGCCGGCCGAGATGCTCGCGGCTCTGAAGGAGTGGTGGGAGCCGCTGCTGCGCCGCGCCCGCACGATCCGCAACGGCGTGGGCGGGATGGTGCGCTTCCGCATCGGCGAGCTCGACATGGTCGTGGACTTCCCCAAGGCGAAGCTGCGCGAGTACGCGGGGGAGGAGTGCATCTACTGGTACACGATCCCCGCCGACCTCGTGTCGACGAACATCCGCGATCACGAGATCGACTGGTCGAACTCGATCTTCCTGTCGATGCAGTTCGAGGTCGGCCGCTCGGGCAAGTTCAACGAGTTCCTCACGACCTTCCTCAAGTGCCTCTCGCGCGACCGCATCGAGTACGTCGAGAACTGGTACGCCGAGCAGAGCGACCAGACCGAGGATGCCGAGATCGACGGCTGGACCGTGCAGCGTCGCTGCCCGCACCTGCGCGCCGACCTCACCAAGACCGGCAAGATCGAGGACGGCGTGCTGACGTGCTCGCTGCACGACTGGAAGTGGGACCTGGCCTCGGGTCGGTGCCTGACGACGACGGGGCACCCAATCCGCTCTACGCCGAGCAGGGAACGCCGCGCCGCCGAGGCCGCGGAGGTCGCCGCGGGCTGAGTCCCCGGCATCCGTATTCCGCACGTCGCGCTCCGGTGATGGGGCGGCGCCGCGGGCCCGTCGACGCATAAACGCTCTCCGCGCTCAGAAACACGTGCACACCGCGTTTATGGTCGCGAACAGCGTTTATGCGTTTGCATCCGGATGCCGAACCGAACACTCGGCACGCACCGGATCCACGCAACACCCGGGCACCCACCCGCTAAGCTGGACGACGAACCACAGCAACCTTTAACCCCGTCCCGTGAGGCGGAGAAGGGAGCAGCGGATGAATACGCGCACCGTCATGCACGATGCCGACATCGCCCGCGCTTTGACGCGCATCTCGCACGAGATCCTGGAGTCCAACAAGGGACCGGAAGGACTCGTCCTCCTCGGCATCCCGACCCGCGGCGTCACGCTCGCGAACAGGATCGGCCCGCTGGTCAGCGACTTCGGGGGAGCGCCCGTTCCGGTCGGCTCGCTCGACGTGACGATGTACCGCGACGATCTGCACCGCAACCCCACGCGGGCACCGCGCAAGACCGAGATCCCCGCGGGCGGCATCGACGGCAAGACCGTGGTGCTGGTCGACGACGTGCTGTTCTCGGGTCGCAGCATCCGCGCCGCCCTCGACGCCCTGCAGGACATCGGGCGCCCCGCCGCCGTGCGCCTCGCGACGCTCATCGACCGCGGCCACCGCGAGCTGCCGATCCGCCCCGACTTCGTGGGGAAGAACCTTCCCAGTTCCCGCGACGAGCGCGTCAACGTGCGCCTCGCCGAGATCGACGGCGTCGAGGAGGTGACGATCGAGTCATGAGGCACCTCCTCGACACCCAGCACCTCTCCCGCGCCGACGCCATCGAGATCCTCGACGTCGCCGAGGACATGGCCGAAACCCAGCGCCGCGAGGTCAAGAAGCTCCCGACGCTGCGCGGCAAGACCGTGGTCAACCTCTTCTTCGAGGACTCCACGCGCACGCGCATCTCGTTCGAAGCCGCAGCCAAGCGCCTCTCCGCCGACGTCATCAACTTCTCGGCGAAGGGCTCGAGCGTCAGCAAGGGCGAGTCGCTGCAGGACACCGCGCAGACCCTCCAGGCGATGGGGGCGGATGCCGTCGTCATCCGCCACGGAGCCTCCGGCGCCCCGCGCACCCTCGCCACCAGCGGCTGGATCACCGCGGGCGTCGTCAACGCGGGAGACGGGACGCACGAGCACCCGACGCAAGCGCTCCTCGACGCCTTCACGATCCGCAAGCGTCTGTTCGGCGACGACAGCCGCGGCCGCGGGCTCGACGGCATCCGGGTCACGATCGTCGGCGACGTGCTGCACTCGCGCGTCGCCCGGTCGAACGTCTGGCTGCTGCACACGCTCGGGGCGCACGTGACTCTGGTCGCCCCGCCGACCCTCGTTCCGCAGGACGTCAGCGGCTGGCCCATCGAGGTCGATTACGACCTCGATCACGCGATCGCGGCGGGACCCGACGCGCTGATGATGCTCCGCATCCAGCTCGAGCGCATGTCGGCCGCGTATTTCCCCACTGAACGGGAGTATTCACGCCGCTACGGCCTCGATGCGCGACGCCTGGCAGCCCTGCCGCCCGATAGCATTGTCATGCACCCCGGCCCCATGAACCGGGGTCTGGAGATCTCCGCCGAAGCCGCCGATTCGCCTCGCTCGACGGTGCTCGAGCAGGTCACGAACGGCGTCTCCGTGCGGATGGCCGTGCTTTACCTGCTGCTCGCGGGCGAACGGCCCCACACCGAGAAAGAGGACCCTCGATGAGCCACGCCACCCCCCAGACCCTTCTGGTTCGCGGCGCTCGCGTCGAGGGTCAGGATGCCACCGACCTCCTCGTCCACGACGGGGTCATCGCCGAGACGGGCACCGGCCTGTCGCATGCGCGCGCCACGGTCGTCGACGCCGACGGGCTCATCGCCCTGCCGGGCCTGGTCGACCTGCACGTGCACCTGCGCGAGCCCGGGTTCGAGGCATCCGAGACCGTCCTCACCGGATCCCGCGCCGCCGCGGCCGGCGGCTTCACCACCGTCTTCGCGATGCCCAACACCTCGCCGACCGCTGACACCGCCGGCGTGGTCGAGCAGGAGTTCGCGCTCGGAGAGGCCGCCGGGTACGTGCACGTGCAGCCGATCGGTGCCGTCACCGTCGGACAGAAGGGCGAGCGCCTCGCCGAGCTCGGCGCCATGGCCGACTCGCGCGCCCGGGTGCGCGTCTTCAGCGACGACGGTTTCTGCGTCTTCGACCCGCTCATCATGCGGCGAGCGCTCGAGTACGTGAAGGCGTTCGACGGCGTGATCGCCCAGCACGCGCAAGACCCGCGGCTCACCGAGGGCGCGCAGATGAACGAGGGCGCCGTTTCGGCCGAGCTGGGTCTCACCGGCTGGCCCGCGGTCGCCGAGGAGTCGATCATCGCCCGCGACGTGCTGCTGGCCGAGCACGTCGGCTCGCGCCTGCACGTCTGCCACCTGAGTACGGCGGGCTCGGTCGACATCATCCGCTGGGCCAAGAAGCGCGGCGTCAACGTCACCGCGGAGGTCACCCCGCACCACCTTCTGCTGACCGACGAGCTCGTGCGCGACTACGACGCCCGCTACAAGGTCAACCCGCCGCTGCGCCGCGAAGAAGACGTCCTGGCCGTGCGCGAGGGTCTCGCCGACGGCACGATCGACATCGTCGCGACCGATCACGCCCCGCACCCCGCCGAGGCGAAGGCGTGCGAGTGGGCCGCCGCCGCCAACGGGATGGTGGGGCTCGAGAGCGCTCTCCGGGTCGTGCAGCAGGCGATGGTCGACACGGGCCTGATCGGCTGGGGAGATGTCGCCCGGGTGATGTCGAAGGCCCCGGCGCGCATCGGTCGGCTCAATGGCCACGGCACACCCCTCGCCGTCGGACAGCCCGCGTCATTCACCCTGTACGACCCGCGCCCCTCGCGCGCGTTCTCGGTGACCGACCTTCGTGGTCGCAGCAAGAACTCCCCGTACCTCGGCAGGGAGCTGCCGGGAGAGGTGCGGTGGACCGTGCGTTCCGGCATCCCCACGGTTGCCGACGGCGCGCTGCTCGACGCGCCGGGGGCTCTCGCGTGAGCCGCGAGGGTGCTCTGCTCGTGATGGTCGGCGTGGCCGTCGTCCTGCTGGGTCTGCTGGCGTGGGCCTGGTGGCGACGAACGCGGCGCGATGCGCGCTATTCCGCCCCGGTGGGGGAGCTGCCCGCGGACGCCGTCGAGACGGCGGTGTTCCCGGGGCTCTACGTCGCCACGACCCGTCACGACGAGCCGCTCGAGCGTCTCGCGGTCAAGGGTCTCGGCTTCCGCTCCCGCGTCGACGTCACCGTCACGACGGCCGGCGTCGCCCTCGACCTCCCGGGCCAGCCTCGCATCGCGCTCACCCGCGACCGCCTGATCGACGCGAGCCAGGCCACCGTCGCCATCGACCGCGTGGTCGAGCGCGACGGCCTGACCCGCGTCGCCTGGCGCATCGACGCCTACACGGTCGTCGACACCTACCTCCGACCTCAGGATGCCTCGGCGAAAGCCCTCGCCGACGCCATCCGTCCGCTCATCACCACGACAGGAAGCGACGCATGACCGCCCTGATCCCTTCCGCGCGCCTGACGCGCGACCCGGCCGTCCTCGTGCTCGAAGACGGCACCCGTCACACCGGCCGCGCGTACGGTGCGCGCGGCGAGACTCTCGGCGAGGTCGTCTTCGCCACGGGCATGACCGGCTACCAGGAGACGATCACCGACCCCTCGTACGCGGGTCAGATCGTGCTGCAGACCGCCCCGCACATCGGCAACACCGGCGTGAACGACGAAGACCCCGAGTCGCGACGCATCTGGGTCGCCGGCTACGTCGTGCGCGACCCCTCACGCATGGTGTCGAACTGGCGCGCGAACCGCTCACTCGACGAGGCGCTCGTCGAAGACGGGATCGTCGGCATCTCGGGCATCGACACCCGCGCCGTGACCCGTCGGATCCGCTCCTCGGGCAGCATGCGCGGCGGCGTCTTCTCGGGCGAGGCCGCGAGCCTCGACGCCGAGGAGCAGCTGCGCCGCGTCCGCGAGGCCCCCGGGATGGCCGGCCGCAACCTGTCCGCCGAGGTCTCGGTGACCGAGGTCGAGGTGACCCCGGCCACGGCCGAGCGCATCGGCAACCTCGCTGTGCTCGACCTCGGAGTGAAGAAGTCCACGATCGACAATCTCGCCGCCCGTGGCTTCGACGTGCACGTCTTCCCACAGTCGGCGACGATCGACGAGATCCGCGCGATCGAGCCGGTCGCCGCGTTCTACTCGAACGGTCCGGGTGACCCCGCGGCATCCGATCAGCACGTCGAGCTGCTGCGCGAGGTCCTGAGCGACGGCCTGCCGTTCTTCGGCATCTGCTTCGGCAACCAGCTGCTCGGTCGCGCCCTCGGCTTCGGCACGTACAAGCTGCCGTTCGGACACCGCGGCATCAACCAGCCCGTGCTCGACAAGACCACCGGCCGCGTCGAGATCACGTCCCAAAACCACGGCTTCGCCGTCGACGCGCCCCTCGACCAGGTCGTCGACAGCCCGAACGGCTTCGGCCGCGTCGAGGTGAGCCACATCGGCCTCAACGACCAGGTCGTGGAGGGTCTGCGCGCTCTCGACATCCCCGCGTTCAGCGTGCAGTACCACCCCGAGGCAGCCTCGGGTCCGCACGACGCCAACTACCTGTTCGACCGCTTCCGCGAGATGGTTCTCGCCACCGTTCAGACCAACACGGAGACCACCAAGAATGCCTAAGCGCGACGACATCACCTCCGTCCTCGTCATCGGCTCCGGCCCGATCGTCATCGGTCAGGCCTGCGAGTTCGACTACTCCGGCACCCAGGCCTGCCGCGTCCTGCGCGAAGAGGGGGTGCGCGTCATCCTCGTGAACTCCAACCCGGCGACGATCATGACCGACCCCGACTTCGCAGACGCGACCTACATCGAGCCGATCACCCCCGAGGTGATCGAGTCGATCATCGCGAAAGAGAAGCCGGATGCCGTCCTCCCCACCCTCGGTGGTCAGACTGCGCTGAACGCGGCGATCCAGCTCCACAAGCGCGGCATCCTCGAGAAGTACGACGTCGAACTCATCGGCGCCGACTTCGACGCGATCAACCGCGGCGAGGACCGCCAGATCTTCAAGGAGCTCGTGATCGAGGCGGGCGCCGACGTCGCGGCATCCGTGATCTGCCACTCGATGGACGAGCTCCTCGCCGGCGCCGAGAAGCTCGGCTACCCGCTGGTCGTCCGCCCGTCCTTCACCATGGGCGGCCTCGGCTCGGGCTTCGCGTACGACGAGGAAGACCTCCGCCGCATCGGCGGCGCGGGCCTGCACGACTCGCCGACCAACGAGGTGCTGCTCGAGGAGTCGATCCTCGGGTGGAAGGAGTACGAGCTCGAGCTCATGCGCGACACCGCCGACAACACGGTCGTCGTCTGCTCGATCGAGAACGTCGACCCCGTCGGCGTGCACACCGGCGACTCGATCACGGTGGCGCCCGCGCTCACCCTGACCGACCGCGAGTACCAGCGCCTGCGCGACATCGGCATCGACATCATCCGCGCGGTGGGCGTCGACACCGGTGGCTGCAACATCCAGTTCGCCGTCGACCCCAAGACCGGTCGCATCATCGTCATCGAGATGAACCCGCGCGTCTCGCGCTCGTCGGCGCTGGCGTCGAAGGCCACGGGCTTCCCGATCGCCAAGATCGCGGCGAAGCTCGCGATCGGCTACCGGCTGGATGAGATCCCCAACGACATCACCAAGGTGACCCCGGCGAGCTTCGAGCCCACGCTCGACTACGTCGTGGTGAAGGTTCCGCGCTTCAACTTCGAGAAGTTCCCCGCCGCCGACACCACGCTCACCACGACCATGAAGTCGGTCGGCGAGGCCATGGCGATCGGCCGCAACTACACCACGGCCCTGCAGAAGGCGCTGCGGTCGCTCGAGAAGCGCGGGTCGAGCTTCCACTGGGGCGAGGAGTCGCGCTCGGTCGAGGAACTGCTCGAGATCGCGAAGACCCCGACCGACGGCCGCATCGTCGTGCTGCAGCAGGCGCTGCGCAAGGGCGCGACGCCCGAGCAGGCGTTCGACGCGACGGCGATCGACCCGTGGTTCATCGACCAAATGGTGCTGATCAACGAGGTCGCCGAGTTCATCGCGCAGGCCGACGAATTGGATGCCGACACCCTCCGCATCGCGAAGGAGCACGGTTTCAGCGACGCGCAGATCGCGCAGATCCGCGGGCTCGACGAGGCCGAGGTGCGTGAGACCCGCTACGCGCTCGACGTGCGCCCGGTCTACAAGACCGTCGACACGTGCGCGGGGGAGTTCCCGGCCCTGACGCCGTACCACTACTCGTCTTACGACGCCGAGACCGAGGTCACCCCCTCCGACCGCACGAAGGTCGTCATCATCGGCTCGGGCCCGAACCGCATCGGTCAGGGCGTCGAGTTCGACTACTCGTGCGTGCACGCCTCGTTCGCGCTGTCGGACGCCGGGTACGAGACCGTCATGGTGAACTGCAACCCCGAGACCGTGTCGACCGACTACGACACCAGCGACCGCCTCTACTTCGAGCCGCTGACGCTCGAGGACGTGCTCGAGGTGCTCCACGCCGAGTCGCAGTCCGGCACGATCCTCGGCGTCGTCTGCCAGCTCGGCGGTCAGACGCCGCTGGGCCTGGCGAAGGGTATCGAGGCCGCCGGCTACACGATCCTCGGCACGAGCCCCGAGGCGATCGACCTCGCCGAGGAGCGAGAGCTGTTCTCGCGCCTGCTCGACGAGGCCGGTCTCGTCGCCCCGCGCAACGGCACGGCGATCGACGTCGAGGGCGCCGTGCAGGTGGCCGAGGACATCGGCTACCCCGTGCTCGTGCGCCCCAGCTTCGTGCTCGGCGGACGCGGCATGGAGATCGTCTACTCGACCGAGGCGCTGCGCGACTACTTCGTGCGCGTCGCCGACCAGGCGATCATCGGCCCCGGCCTGCCGCTCCTTGTCGACCGCTTCCTCGACGACGCGATCGAGCTCGACGTCGACGCCCTCTTCGACGGCACCGACCTGTACATCGGCGGCGTCATGGAGCACCTCGAAGAGGCCGGCATCCACTCCGGTGACTCGTCCTGCACCCTGCCGCCGGTGTCACTCGGTCGCACCGAGGTCGACCGCGTCCGCGAGGCGACGCTCGCGATCGCGAAGGGCGTCGGCGTCCGCGGCCTGCTCAACGTGCAGTTCGCGATCTCGGCGGGCGTGCTTTACGTCATCGAGGCGAACCCCCGCGCGAGCCGCACGGTCCCGTTCGTGTCGAAGGCGCTCGGCATCCCGCTCGCGAAGGCCGCCAGCCGCATCATGGCCGGCAACACCATCGCCGAGCTGATCGCCGAGGGGCTGCTGCCCGAGCAGGATGGCTCCCGCGTCCCGCTGGACGCGCCGGTCGCCGTCAAGGAGGCCGTGCTGCCGTTCAAGCGGTTCCGCACCGCCGACGGTCGCACGGTCGACAGCGTGCTCGGGCCCGAGATGCGCTCGACCGGCGAGGTCATGGGCATCGACCGCGATTTCCCGACCGCGTTCGCGAAGAGCCAGGAAGCCGCGTACGGCGGGATGCCGACCTCGGGGACCGTGTTCATCTCGGTCGCCGATGCCGACAAGCGCGCCGTGATCCTGCCCGCCCACCGGCTGCAGGAACTCGGTTTCTCGCTCATGGCCACCGAGGGCACGGCCGAGATCCTCGCCCGTAACGGCATCCGGGTCCAGGTCGTGGAGAAGTACTCCGAGACGCAGGGGTCGGACCAGCAGAATGTCGTCGACCTCATCAACGCGGGGGAGATCGACATGATCGTCAACACCCCCAGCGGTGGTACGGCCCGCGCCGACGGATACGAGATCCGCGCGGCCGCCGTCGCCGCCGACAAGGCGCTGTTCACCACGATGGCCGTGCTCGGTGCCGCGGTGAGCGCTCTCGGTGCCATGAAGGACGGCTTCGGGGTGCGCAGTCTCCAGGAGTACGCGACCGACCGCGCGGGTCGCCTGTGAGCGAGTCGTTCGGTCAGCGGCTCAGCGCCGCACTGTCGACCCACGGCGCCCTGTGCGTCGGCATCGACCCCCACGCCGCGCTCCTGTCGGCGTGGGGGCTGGATGCCACGGCATCCGGTGCCCGTGAATTCGGCCTGCGGGTGGTCGAGGCCGCCCGCGGCCGGGTCGGGGTCGTGAAGCCGCAGGTGGCGTTCTACGAGCGCTACGGCTCTCGCGGGTTCGCCGCGCTCGAAGACGTGATGGCCGCCGCCCGTGACGCGGGCCTGCTGATCATCGCCGACGCCAAGCGCGGCGACATCGGCACGACCATGGAGGGCTACGCCCACGCGTGGCTCGAGCCCGGTTCTCCCCTCGAAGCGGATGCCGTGACCCTGTCGCCCTACATGGGTGCCGACTCGCTGCACGACACGCTGTCGTTGGCGATCCGCCACGGCAAGGGTGCGTTCGTCCTGACGGCGACGAGCAACCCCGAGGCACGCGCCCTCCAGAGCGCGATCGTCGACGACGCCCTCGCCGTGGGCGACCACGAACACGTCGCCGCGCGCGTCGCGCACGACGTGAACGAGGCGAACATCGGCGCACCCGGTGCCCTCGGTTCGATCGGCGTCGTGGTCGGAGCGACCGTCGACCGGACGGCCTTCGGCCTGGGCGACGTGGCACTGGCGGGGATGCCGATCCTCGCCCCCGGCTTCGGCGCACAGGGCGCTGAGCCGGCCGACCTGGGCCGGCTGTTCGGGTACGTCGCGTCGGCGGTCGTCGCGAACGAGAGCCGCAGCGTCATCGCGGTGGGACCTGATCGACTCGCCGCCCGCATCGAGGAGCGCGCCGCGCTATATCAGGGGGTGTCCCGTGGCTGAGTCCCGTCGTCCGCCCGAGGTGGATCGCGCCGCGGCCTCTCGCCGTGCGGTCGCCGCCCGTCGCGAGCGGGCAGCGCTCAAGCGCGACGTGTCGACACGCGTCATCAGCCCGCAGGAGCTGCTACGCCGCGGTCTCGAAGACCCGTCGTCGGCTGCGGGTGCGATGCGCGTGACAGAGTTCCTGACCGCGATCCCCGCGATCGGCGAGAACAAGCGCGACCGGATCCTCGATTCGCTCGGCATCTCTCCGGTCAAGCGCCTCGGCGGGCTGGGGTCGCGTCAGCGCGACGCGCTCCGGGACTACCTCGACAGCCGGTGGCCCGAGCCAGGCCCTCGCGCCGGCCGGAGTCGGTTGATCGTGCTGGCCGGTCCCACCGCCGTGGGCAAGGGAACCGTCGCGGCCTACATCAAAGACCACCATCCCGAGATCCACCTGTCCGTCTCGGCGACCACGCGGGCTCCGCGTCCCGGAGAGGTCGAGGGCGAGCACTACTACTTCGTCGACGACGCCGAGTTCGACCGTCTGGTCGCCACCGATGCGCTGCTCGAGTGGGCGACCGTCCACAACCGCCACCGCTACGGAACGCCGCGTGAGCCGATCGAGCGCGTGCTTGCGGCGGGCGGAACGGCCCTGCTCGAGATCGATCTGCAGGGGGCGCGTCAGGTGCGCGCCGCCGAACCGTCCGCGACGCTCGTCTTCCTTCTCCCGCCGAGCTGGGACGAACTCGTCCAGCGCCTCGTCGGACGAGGGACCGAGGATGCCGAGGAGCGGGCGCGGCGACTGCGCACGGCGCGCGTCGAGCTGGCGGCGCAGAACGAGTTCGACTACCGCGTCGTGAACGACGACGTCGCCCGCGCGGCCGCCGAGGTCGTGGCGCTCGCTGCGCCGCGGCGCTGACGCAACGTGCTCCCCAGTTTGGGGCGCGCTTTTTCGCTTGGGGCGCGGAATTCTGCGCCCCAAACCGATAATCCCGCCCCAAACGCCGCGCCGAACGCCGCCACCGCGCTCGCTTCGCGCGGTCTGCGCGGGCGTCGGATAGAATGACAGGATGCTTCGGCGCGTCGCGCGCCGCATCCACCCATCCCGCCGAACCAGGAGGTTCCCCATGGCCGGACGTAACCAGGGCATCATCGACCCGCCCATCGACGCGCTGCTCGACAAGGTTGACTCGAAGTACCAGCTCGTGATCTACGCATCCAAGCGGGCGCGTCAGATCAACGACTACTACTCCGACCTGCACGAGGGAAACCTCTTCGACAACGTCGGCCCCCTCGTCGACTCCACGGTCGAAGACAAGCCGCTCACCATCGCGCTGCACGAGATCCACGAAGACAAGCTGCGTCTGCGCGCTGCGGAGTAATCCACAGCAACAGCGCACACGTGATCTGTTCACAGATGTGACGATGCCCCGGGCGGCTCACCGCCGCCCGGGGCATACTTGTGCCCGTTCCCCCTCGCTCACCCCGCTCGCTCACCCCACGGAGTCGTCTTGACCGACCTGCGCCTGTTCACGTCCGAGTCCGTCACCGAAGGACACCCCGACAAGATCTGCGACCAGATCTCGGACAGCATCCTCGATGCGATCCTGACCGACGACCCGACGGGGCGCGTCGCGGTCGAGACGCTCGTCACCACGGGTCTCGTCCACGTCGCCGGAGAGGTGTCGACGAGCGCTTACGTCGAGATCCCGGCGATCGTGCGCGACGTGGTCACCCGCATCGGCTACACGTCGAGCGAAACGGGCTTCGACGGCGACTCGTGCGGCGTGTCCATTTCGATCGGGGCGCAGTCCTCCGACATCGCCGCGGGCGTCAACAAGGCCTTCGAGCAGCGTGAGCGCGGCTCGGTCGATCCTCGCGATCTCCAGGGCGCGGGCGACCAGGGCATCATGTTCGGCTTCGCGACCAACGAGACGCCGCAGCTCATGCCGATGGCGGCGTGGACCGCGCACCGCATCGCCGAGCGCCTGGCATCCGTCCGCAAGAACGGCACGCTGCCGTTCCTTCGCCCCGACGGCAAGACCCAGGTGACGCTCGGCTACGAGGGCCACACGCCGCGCACCGTCGACTCCGTCGTCCTCTCGACCCAGCACCACCCCGACATCTCGCAGGAAGACCTGCGGGCGCAGGTCCAGGCCGAGGTCATCGACCCGGTGCTCGCCGAGACGGGGCTCGAGCTGCCCGATGTGAAGTACTACATCAACCCGGCGGGTCCCTTCGTCATCGGCGGGCCCAAGGGCGACGCCGGGCTCACCGGGCGCAAGATCATCATCGACACCTACGGCGGCGCCTCCCGTCACGGCGGCGGCGCGTTCAGCGGCAAAGACCCGTCCAAGGTCGACCGTTCGGCCGCCTACGCCATGCGGTGGGTCGCGAAGAACGCCGTCGCGGCGGGGCTCGCCGACCGCCTCGAGGTGCAGATCGCCTACGCGATCGGCAAGGCCAACCCCGTGGGCCTCTACGTGGAGTCGTTCGGCACCGCTCACGTGGACGATGAGGTGATCGTCCGCGCGATCCGCGATGTGTTCGACCTGCGTCCGAAGGCGATCGTGGAGCAGCTCGACCTGCTCCGCCCGATCTACGCGCAGACGGCGACGTACGGCCACTTCGGCCGCGAGCTGCCCGACTTCACCTGGGAGCGCACAGACCGCGTCGACGAGCTGCGCGCCGCCGCCGGGCTCTGACCGTGCGGGCGGGCGGCGCGAGGTGGGGCGGGAGCCCCGCCTGGCGCGCGGCGCATCCCGGGGGAGCGACGTCAGCGGCGCCGAGAGGGTGCGCTCGTGAGTGAACGTCGCGTTGCACGCGTGCAGCTCGAGTCTCCCGTGCCGCAGCTCGACCGCCTCTTCGACTACGCGGTGCCACACCCCCTCGTGGCGGATATCGCCCCGGGAGTGCGGGTGAAGGTGCCGTTGCGCTCCGCGGGACGCATGATGGATGCCTTCGTCGTCGATGTCGTCGCGGACGACGGCACGGAGCGCCCGCTGTCGTCGGTCGAAACCGTCGTGTCACCGATGCCCGTGCTCCCGGAGCGGCTCTATACGCTCGCCCGGCGCGTCGCCGACCGCGCCGCAGGTTCGGTGAGCGACGTGCTGCGCCTCGCCGTGCCCAAGCGCATGGTCCGCGCCGAGAAGGCCTGGGCCGCTGCGCCACCACCCCAGACGCCCGAGGTCGTCCCCGCCGCGCGCGAGCGGTCCGCGGCCCTGATGAAGCCGTACCCCGGCCTCGCCGACGCCCTCGACGGCGGCGAGCGCCTCGCTCTCGACGCACCGCCCTACCCGCACCCCGAGCTCCCGCGCGGCGCCTGGGCCGATCTGCTCGCCGCAGCGGCGGTCCACACCCTGGCGCGGGGCAAGAGTGCCGTCCTCGTCGTACCCGACTACCGTGACCAGGCGCAGCTGCTCGCGGCGCTGAGCGAGCTGGTGACTCCGGATGCCATCGTCCGAGACGACGCGGATCAGTCCGGCCCCGCCCGCTACGCGCAGTACCTCCGCACCCTGGCGCCCGTGCCGTGCATCGTCGTGGGCCGTCGTTCCGGCGTCTACGCTCCGGCGCACGACACCGGCCTGGTGGCCATCTGGGACGACGGCGACTCCCTGCTGTCGGAGCCGCTCGCCCCCGGTGTCCATGCCCGCGACGCCGCTCTCGTCCGACAGGAGCTCGAGGGGTCGGCCCTCGTCTTCGCGGGCCACACCCGCACCACCGACGTCCAGCGTCTTGTCGACGTCGGGTACGTGCGCGAGATCGCTCCCTCTCGACGCGTCAGCCCGCGCGTGGTTCTGAGCGCCACGCGTGAGGGGGAGCAGCGTCAGGCGCGCGTGCCGTCGTCGGCGTTCGCGGCCGCGCGCGAGGCGTTGCAGAGCGGTCCGGTGCTCGTGCAGGTCGCACGGCCCGGATACGCCCCGTCCCTGGTGTGCGCGGACTGCCGTCGTCCCGCCCGCTGTCAACACTGTGCAGGGCCCCTGCGAGCCGCTCGGCCCGGTGCCGTCCCGGTCTGCGCGTGGTGCGGGCGCAGCGCGCATGCCTGGACGTGCGGGCACTGCCGCTCGACCAAACTGCGCATGGCGTCCTCCGGCAGCGAGCGCACCGCCGACGAACTGGGGCGCGCGTTCCCGAACACCCGCGTGATCATCGCCGACGGCGCCCACCCCGTCGCCGAGGTCGACGGCCATCCCGCCCTGGTCATCGCCACCCGCGGAGCCGAACCGATCGCCCGCGGAGGCTATCGCGCCGTCATCCTGCTCGACGGCGACCGCATGCTCCAGAACGAAGCCCTTCGCATCGGCGAGAGCTGCCTCCGCTGGTGGTCGAACGCCGCAGCTCTGGCCGCACCGGGGGCACCGGTCCATCTGGTCGGGGTGGCCGGCCCGGTCGCTCGCGCATTGGCGACGTGGACGCAGCCCGCGTACGCCCGCGCCGAGCTTGCGGACCGGGTACCGCTGCGGATGCCTCCCGCCGTCCGTGTCGCGAGCGTCGACGGACACGCCCGCAACGTCGACACCCTTCTGTCGTCGCTGCGCGAAACGGTGCCCGACCTCGACCCACTCGCGATCCTGGGTCCAGTGGACACATCCGAATCGCCCGACGTGTCGACCTCTCGCGCGCTGGTGCGTTTCGACTACGCGCACGGCAAGGCTGTGGCCGAGGCGTTACGCGCCGGCGTCATCGCCGACGCCCTCCGCGCTCGTACCTCCCGCAAAGATCGCGGACCGAAGCAGCGCAGTACGCTCAGAGTTCGTCTCGACATCCCCGAGCCCGACCTCTGAGCGGCGTGCGACCCCGTCCGTCCGCTCCCGAGAGTCTGAGGAGACCCATGCGCCTCGTCTTCGCCGGCACCCCCGCCGTCGCCGTTCCCTCACTGCGAGCCCTGGCATCCGGCCCGCACGAGATCGCGGCCGTCGTCACCCGCGGCGACGCCCCCCTCGGACGCAAACGCGTGTTGACACCGTCACCCGTCGCGCAGGCGGCCGTCGACCTCGGCCTCCCCGTCATCAAGGCCGACCGCCTCGACGCCGAGACGACCGAGCGCATCACCGCGCTCGAGCCGGACCTGGGAGTGATCGTCGCGTACGGCGGGCTCGTGCGGGAGCCCCTGCTGACGACCCCGACGAACGGGTGGATCAACCTGCACTTCTCGCTCCTTCCGCGGTGGCGAGGGGCCGCGCCGGTGCAGCGCGCTCTCATCGCGGGCGACACGGTGACCGGCGCCAGCGTGTTCCAGCTCGTGGCCGCCCTCGACGCCGGCGATGTCTTCGCCGAGGAGCGCTACGAGATCCCCGGCGACGCGACGGCGGCCGAGGTGCTCGACGACCTCGCCGGAATCGGCGCTCCGCTCCTCGCCCGGGTGGTCGACGCCATCGCCGGCGGCACGGCCGTCAGCGCACCGCAACAGGGCGAGCCGACCCTCGCCCCCAAGCTCACGCTCGAGGATGGTGCGCTCGATTTCACACAGGATGCCGATGTCCTCCTGCATCGGATCGCCGGGGTCACGCCCGAGCCGGGCGCGCACACCACCCTCGACGGCGCGCGCTTCAAAGTGCTGCGCGCCGTGAGCACCGATGAGCCGCCCCTTCCGCCCGGCCGGGTCACGGCATCCGGCAAGAACGTGATCGTCGGAACCGGATCCCGCCCGCTCCGCCTTGTCACCGTCCAGCCGGCGGGTAAGGGGGCGATGGCGGCGGGCGACTGGTTCCGCGGTCTGCGGACGAGCGAGCCGGTGCTGGGCGCATGAGCGTGCAGGGAGCGCGCGCCGTCGCGTACGAGGTTCTCCGGGCGGTCTCGGGTGACGAGGCGTACGCCAACCTGTTGCTGCCGCACGCGATCGTGCGGGCGAACCTGGATGCCAAGGACGCGGGCCTCGCGACCGAACTGACCTATGGCACCCTCCGGCGCCGGGGGACGTACGACGCGATCATCGCCCTCGCCGCCGACCGCAGCGTCGAACGCATCGATCCCGCCGTGCTCGACGCCCTGCGCCTCGGCGTACACCAGCTGCTGTCGACCCGTGTCGCCTCGCACGCCGCCGTGAACGAGTCGGTCGAACTGGCGCGTCGTCACGGGGGAGGGAAGGGCGCCGCCGGCTTCGCCAACGCCGTGCTGCGGCGCGTCTCGCGCGATACCCCGGGCGAGTGGATGGACCGCATCGCCGCGGCCGCGCGCAGCGACGACGAGCGCATCGGCGTCACCACCTCGCACCCGGTCTGGATCGTCCGGGCCCTGCGCCGCGCGCTCACGGCCGAGGGTCGTGCCGACGAGCTCGCCGAGCTGCTCGATGCCGACAATGTCGCTCCGCGGGTGGCGATGGTCGCCCTCCCCGGTCTCGCTGAGGCCCCCGACGACGCCACGGCCGCGCGCTTCGCCCCGACCGCGTTCACGACGCACGGCGGGGGAGACCCCGAGGGTCTCATCCGCGCGAGCGAGGGACGGATCCGCGTGCAGGACGAGGGGTCCCAGCTCGCCGCGCTCGCCCTGAGCCGGGCGCTGCCGGTGCGGGACGGCGAACGCTGGCTCGACCTCTGCGCGGGCCCCGGCGGGAAGACCGCCCTGCTCGCGGCGGAGGCCCTCGCGCACGGGGCGCAGCTCGATGCGAACGAGATCGCGCCCGCGCGGGCCGGACTGGTGCGGCAGGCCGTGGCATCCGTTCCCCTCGACGTGCCGGTCAGCGAGGAAGACGGACGGCAGCGCGCCGCGCGGAGTCCCGAGCAGTACGACCGCATCCTCGTCGACGCGCCGTGCACGGGCATCGGTGCGCTCCGACGTCGGCCGGAGGCGCGGTGGCGCAAGGTCCCGTCCGACGTCCCCGACCTGACCGCGCTGCAGCAGGAGCTCGTCCTGGCCGCGTTCGAGGCGCTCAAACCCGGCGGCGTCGTGGCGTACGTGACGTGCTCGCCCCACCTCGCCGAGACCTCGGGCGTTCTCGCCGAGGTCAAGCGCACCCTCGGGGACGCTGTTGAAGAACTCGACGCCCGGGCCGTCGTGCGTTCGGTGGCGCTGCACGAGATCGACCTCCCCGACCAGGCGGACGGCTCGCTCCGCGCGCAGCTGTGGCCTCACCGGCACGGAACGGACGCGATGTCGATCGCGCTCCTCCGCAAGCGTTGACATCATCTCCGGGCGGCGCACGCACATAATGGTCGGGTGCCTACCGACGCCCCGCGCATCAATCCGAGCATCCTGGCCGCCGACTTCGTGAACATGGAGGCCGAGCTCGCGCGCATCGCGGGCGCCGACTTCGTGCACGTCGACGTGATGGACAACCACTTCGTGCCGAACCTCACGTTCGGGCCGCAGATGGTGGGGCGCATCCAGGAGACGAGCCCGGTCCCGCTCGACGTGCACCTCATGATCGACGACCCCGATCGGTGGGCGCCCGCGTACGCCGAGCTGGGGGCAGCATCGGTGACGTTCCACCTCGAGGCCGCGGCATCCCCGATCGCCCTCGCCCGCCAGCTGCGGTCGATCGGCGCGCGGGCGGGTGTGGCTGTGAAGCCCGGCACTCCCGTCGAGAACCTGTTCGACTCGCTGAACGAGTTCGACCAGATCCTCGTCATGACCGTCGAGCCCGGGTTCGGCGGCCAGTCGTTCATGCCCGAGACCATGCCGAAGCTGCGTGCCCTCGCCGACGAGGCGAAGCGCCGCGGATCGAGCGTGTGGCTTCAGGTCGACGGCGGCATCGGCGAGTCGACGATCGCCCAGGCCGCCGAGGCGGGCGCCGACACGTTCGTCGCGGGATCCGCCGTCTTCGGCGCCGACGACCCCGACCGGGCGATCGAGTCGCTCCGCGCCGCGGCGGCGCGCCACCGCCACTGACGCGCGCCACCGCCCAGTGAGGCGAGCCAGCCCCCACTGACGCGCGCCACCGCCACTCACGCGCGCCACCGCCGCTGAGGCGCGCCACCCGCCCATAAACGCAATCCACACGCAGAAACACGCTCTCCTCGCGTTTCTGTGCGCAGACAGCGTTTATGCGCGCCCGCGGCAGCCTCGCGCCATCGCGAGCGCACCCGCGCCTCTGCCCGTCGAAGGCACGCGAACGGATGCCGCGACCCCGGCGAACCGCCCGCGGACGGCCCCACCCCCGCCGACCCGATACCCTGGAAGCGTGAAGACCTTCGACGACCTGTTCGCGGAACTCAGCGCCAAGGCCGTCGAGCGACCCGAGGGGTCGGGAACGGTCGCGCAGCTCGACGCCGGCGTGCACGCCATCGGCAAGAAGATCGTCGAAGAGGCCGCCGAGGTGTGGATGGCCGCCGAGTACGAGTCCGACGCCGCCGCGGCCGAAGAGATCTCGCAGCTGCTCTACCACCTGCAGACGCTCATGCTCGCGAAGGGCCTGACGCTCGAGGACGTCTACCGACATCTCTGAGCCGCTCTCGCCTCCCACACGCTCACGAACCACGAAAGCCCCCGTCATGCTGCGAATCGCCGTGCCGAACAAGGGGTCGCTCGCCGAGACCGCCGCCGAGATGCTCTCGGAGGCCGGATACACCGGACGACGCGACTCGAAAGACCTCTACACCGTCGACCCCGTCAACGAGGTCGAGTTCTTCTACCTCCGCCCCCGCGACATCGCGACCTACGTCGGCTCCGGCGCGCTCGACGTCGGCATCACGGGTCGCGACCTGCTGCTCGATGCCCGCATGCCCGGCGCCCGCGAGGTCGAATCGCTCGGCTTCGCCGGCTCCACCTTCCGCTTCGCGGGCCGCCCCGGCCGCTTCACCGACGTCCAGGACCTCGAGGGCCTCCGCGTCGCGACCGCCTACCCGGGCCTCGTCGACGCGTTCCTCGACGAGCGCGGTATCGCGGTCGACATCGTGCCCCTCGACGGTGCGGTCGAATCCGCCGTCCAGCTCGGAGTGGCGGATGCCGTCGCCGACGTCGTCTCGACCGGCACGACGCTGCGTCAGGCGGGGCTCGAGATCTTCGGGCCGGTGCTCCTCGAGAGCGACGCCGTGCTCATCTCCGGACCGAACGATGCCGAGGGCACCGAGACACTGCTGCGGCGCTTGCGCGGGGTGCTCGCCGCGCGCAAGTACGTGCTCGTCGACTACGACCTGCCCGCGAACCTCGTCGACCAGGCCATCGCCGTGGCCCCGGGTCTGGAGTCCCCGACGATCTCGCCGCTGCGCGACCCCGAGTGGGTGGCCGTCCGCGTGATGAGCCCGCGCCGCGACGTCAACCGCGTCATGGACGAGCTGTACGCGATCGGGGCGCGCGCGATCCTCGTCACCGAGATCCTCGCCGCGAGGCTCTGATGACCCTCGCGCGCCGCGTCATCCCGTGCCTCGACGTCGCGGGAGGCCGCGTCGTGAAGGGCGTGAACTTCCTCGATCTGCGCGACATGGGCGACCCGGTCGAGCTCGCGAAGCTCTACTTCGACCAGGGCGCCGACGAGGTCACGTTTCTCGACGTCACCGCGACGGTCGACGAGCGCTCGACCACCTACGACGTGGTCCGTCGCACCGCCGAGCAGGTCTTCATCCCGCTGACGGTCGGCGGGGGAGTGCGCTCGGCCGACGACGTGGCCCGGCTTCTCGCCGTCGGAGCCGACAAGATCGGCGTCAACTCCGCCGCGATCGCGCGTCCCGCGCTGATCGATGAGATCGCCGACCGCTTCGGCGCGCAGGTCATCGTGCTGTCGCTCGACGTCAAGCGCGCGGCATCCACACCCTCGGGCTTCGTCGTGACCACGCACGGTGGCCGCACCGAGACGACCCTCGACGCCCTCGACTGGGCCCGCGAGGCCGTCGAGCGCGGTGCCGGAGAGCTGCTCGTCAACTCCATCGACGCCGACGGCACGAAGCAGGGCTTCGATCTCGAGCTCGTGCGTCTCATGCGCCAGATCGCGGCGGTCCCGGTGATCGCCTCCGGCGGCGCGGGCGCCCTGGAGCACTTCGCCCCGGCGGTGCAAGCCGGTGCCGACGCCGTGCTCGCGGCATCCGTGTTCCACTCCGGCCAGCTCACCGTCGGACAGGTGAAAGACGCCATGGCCGCCGAAGGAATCGAGGTGCGCCGATGAGCGTCGACCGTGTCACCTACAACGCCGACGGCCTGGTTCCCGCCGTCATCCAGCAGTTCGACTCGCGCGAGGTGCTGATGATGGGGTGGATGGATGCCGAGGCCCTGAACCGCACGCTCACCACCGGCCGTGTGACCTTCTGGTCGCGCTCGCGTCAGGAGTACTGGCGCAAGGGCGATACGTCCGGTCACATCCAGATCGTCAAAGGTGCGAGGCTGGACTGCGACGGCGACACCCTGCTGATCGAGGTCGACCAGATCGGTGCGGCGTGTCACACCGGCGACCACACCTGCTTCGACGCCGACGACCTGCACCCGGTCGTGGGGGAGCGCTGATGCGGCGTCCCCGCTCGCTCGCCGTCGTCGCGATGCTCCTCGCCGGGGCGATCGGCGTCATCGGATCGACCCAGACCTGGATCGACGTCACCCTCGACGACGGCGCGCAGCAGACCCTCGCCGTGCCGGGCTCGGACGCCCTCCCCGTCCTGACGCCCTTGAGCCTGGCCGCGCTGGCGCTCGGTGCCGCGTTGTCGATCGCAGGCCCCGTCGTGCGGTACGTCTTCGGCGCGATCGGCCTCGCGATCGCCGCGCTGACAGGTCTCGGCGCCGCGCAGATCGTCTTCGCGACACCCGTGTCCGCCGCCGCGGCAACAGTGACCGACGCCACGGGGATCTCGGGAGTGGATGCCGTCGGCGACCTCGTCGCGGGACTGTCGCTGACCCCCTGGCCCGTCGTCACACTGGTGGCCCAGATCCTGCTCGCCGCCGCCGCGGTCTTCACCCTCGTGACCGCGCGTCGGTGGGGGTCGAACGCGGGCCGGAAGTACCGCACGACCGGCGACTCCGCGGCGGAAGCCTCGCGCCCGCACGACGCCATCGACTCCTGGGACGACCTGTCGCGCGGGGATGACCCGACGGCCTGACATTCCCGGCCTGAGTGTTGGTTCCGCACTTGCTGTGATTCTGCTGGACGCGATAGCTTTGCGCTAGGGATCCCGGCCGGTGCGTTTCGCGGCCTGATCCCCGGGCGGGGGCGCTACCCGAGCGCGGACCCGCCATCTGGGGGAGTCAGCATGCGCGCGCGCCGTTATCCGCACGTCCACCTGCGTACGCGAGGCGCACGCAACAGTCTCCGCACCGCCGCCGCGATGCTCATCGCCGTCGCGCTCAGCGTGGGGAGCGTGCCCGCAGCCTGGGCTGACCCGACGCCGTCGCCGACGTCGATCGCACGCACGAGTGCCGCGGCCTTCACCGTGACACCGAAGCCCACCTTCACCGGCTCGATGACGGTGGGCTCGAAGCTGACCGCGGTCACGGGAACGTGGAAGCCCACGCCGGACTCGTTCGCGTACCAGTGGCGACGCAACGGAACGCTGATCGCCGGCGCGACCGCCCCGACATACAAACTGACCGCCCAAGATGCGGGCACGAAGATCACCGTCACGGCCGTCGGGATCAAGACCGGATACACCAGCACCTCGGTCACGAGCGACGCCAAAACGGCCACGACGGCCTCATTCAGCACAGCGCCCGCACCGACCATCACCGGGAAGGCCGCAATCGGCTCGACTCTGACCGGCGCGACCGGGACGTGGACGCCGACGCCCGGCACCTTCGCCTATCAGTGGAAGCGGGGCGGGGCAGCGATCTCGGGAGCGACCGCGACGACGTACCGCGTGGTCGCCGCGGATGCGGGAGCATCGATCACCCTGACCGTGACGGCGTCGGCTCCCGGGTACACGACGACGGCTCGGACCAGTTCGGCTGTCGCGATTCCCGCACGCGCATTCACGACGACTCCCGTTCCGACGTACAGCGGCAAGATGACCGTCGGATCGACTCTCACGGCGTCGCCGGGCACGTGGGCACCGGTGCCCGACTCCCTGACGTACCAGTGGAGCCGCGACGGCGCGGCGATCACGGGCGCGACATCCCAGACCTATACGATCACGCCCGCCGACAGCGGCAAGAAGATCACGGTCACCGTGACGGCCCGCAAAGCCGGCTACACCCCGGCATCCCAGACCAGCGCCGCGCAGACCTCGGCTCCGGCTCCCTTCACCAGCGCTCCCTCCCCCTCGATCACCGGCACGGCGAGCGTGGGGTCGACCGTTCGGGCCGTGACCGGCACGTGGGCACCCGTGCCCGCGACATTCGCCTACCAGTGGAGGCGCAACGGAACGGCGATCGCCGGAGCGACCGCATCCACGTATCGGGTGGGGACAGCGGATGCCGGGACCCGGCTGAGTGTCAGCGTGACGGCGTCAGCTCCGGGATACGTGACGACGACCCGCGTCAGCTCGTCTACTTCGGTGCCGACGTTGACGTTCGCAACCGTTCCTGTTCCGACGTTCTCAGGCACACCGACTGTCGATTCCGTGCTCACCGCTTCCACGGGGTCGTGGGCACCCACGCCCGACTCGTATGCGTTCCAGTGGAACCGTGGCGGTACGCCGATCGCCGGCGCGACAGCGTCGACATACAAGGTCGTTGCAGCCGACGTGAGCTCCGCGATCACCGTCACCGTGACAGGACGCAAAACGGGTTACGCCGCTGCCTCCGCAACGAGCACCGCGGCGACGATGGGTGCGGCCTCCTTCACGAGCGCCCCGACACCCGCGGTGACGGGCTTGGCCCGCGTAGGGGGGACTCTGTTCGGCGTCGTGGGGACGTGGGGTCCGCAGCCGAGCAAGCTGACGTACCAATGGACGCGTAATGGCGTCGCAATCCCGGGCGCGACGTCGACCGCCTATCTCGTGACCGCGGAGGACCGCGGCGCCCAGCTGCGCTTCACGGTCACGGGGTCGAAGGCCGGTTACACGACCGTGAAACGGGTGAGCTCCACCCAAGTGGTTCCCGGTGTCTTCTCCTCCGTACCGGCACCGCGCATCTCCGGCACGGTCGAGATCGGCAAGACCGTGACCGCGTCGACGGGAACATGGGCCCCAGCCCCCGACTCCTTCAGCTACCAGTGGAAGCGCAACGGCGCAGCGATCATTGGCGCGACATCGAAGACCTACGCGATCACGCAGGCAGACGCGGGAGCCAAACTCACCGTCACGGTCACCGGCATGAAGGCGAACTACGCTTCGACGAGCAAGACCAGCGCCGAGAAGCTCGTCCCGTCGACGGTGATCGTGCGCGTGACGAGCGACATCGTCGCGGACACGACCTGGGCCCCGACATTCCCGACGGTGTACGTCGTCTCGAAGGATGTCTCGGTGGCTCCCGGTTCGACACTCACGGTCGCGGCGGGGACGGTCGTGAAGTTCTCGGAGAACACGACGCTCACAGTTGAGGGTTCGTTGGTGGCAAGTGGCACAGCGGCGGCTCAGGTGATATTCACCTCCCTCGCTGATGACAGCATCGGCGGCGACACCAATAGGGACGGCAATGCCACCACCCCCGAAGCCGGCGACTGGAACGGCATCTACGTCGGGCAGAAGTCACGCATCGCCTTCGATTGGGCCATGGTGACGTACGCCAGCTACGGCGTCTCGGCCGGGGAAGCCGCAGCCGCGAGCGTGACCTCATCGACGATCGATGGCGGAGTCTCCGCTTCCCAGATCGGTGGGCCTGTGACCGTGATCGGCACCACCGTCCGCGACGGCTCCATAACCATCGACCGCCCCGACGGCTCCGCCTCCGCGTTCGCCGTCACCGTGGCCGGCAACACCGTCCAACGCGGAAAGATCCACGTCACCTCCGACAACAACAGCGCCGCCGCACCCGCCATCAAAGTCACAGGCAACAGCATCAGCGGGTTCACCCCCTACTACGGGGCCGACAATCGATACGAGTTCCCGTTCGAG